>PLPU01000526.1:0-12823 GCA_003159975.1 Acidobacteriaceae bacterium | reverse complement strand
GACGTACTATGAATTCAACATCCACTCTCGAATTTGCTCTTTTTGGCCTGCTGCGGCAGAAGGCCCAGGCTGGCTATGACCTGCGCAAGACTTTTAATGAAACGGCCATGCGCCACTACAGCGACAGTCCGGGGTCGATCTACCCGGCTCTGCGGCGGTTGCAGGCGCGGGGATGGATTGAGGCAGCGCCCAAGGATCGCCGCGGGCGGGAGGTGTTTCAGCCATCTCCCGCGGGAGTCACCGCATTTGTGGAGTGGCTTTCGCGGGATCTGACTTACAACGATGTGGCTTGGCGCCTGAAGGAGTTGATGCTGCGCTTCGCCTTTATGGATGGCAATGTTCCGCGCTCGACGGCACTCCGTTTTCTGGAGCAATTCGAACGGGAATTCAGCGTCTACGTGGGGAAAATGCGCGCCCAGTTCGATGAGATGAGCGCCAGATTTCCTGTTCACACCGGCCTTCTGGCCTTTCAATCCGGGATTGAGGGGATGGAGGCTCAACTGAGCTGGGCGCGGCAGGCACGGCGGCGGCTCGAGGAGGATGCAAAGGCGAGGCTTGGGTGCCCGACCGTTGGATGCCCTGAAAAAAACTTGGCTGAATGAGATGCTCCTTTGCGGGAGAGAAAGACGAGTAAGACGATGAAGATGCTTGCGGTTTGGCTTGTTGTGTGCGGCGGTGCGGCGACGCTTGCCGGCCAGGTTGCTACCCAGGGTCACGATCCATTGCAACGCCAGTATCACGAGGGCGAGGCGCTGGTTTACAAAATGACAGCGGTCAACGAGGCCTGGCACTACGCCATTCAGGCGGATGGGGTGGTCAAGAAAGACGCGACGGGAGCGTATTACGAGGAGTATCGGTGGTCGAATATGCAGTCGGGCGGCCAGCCGATGCAGCTCAGCGCGGAGACACCGGCGTTTCGGCAGCGGCTTTCGCTCGATCCGAATCAAAACCCTTCGGGCCCCGATCTGACCAAGGTGGATCCCAGGATGATTGGGCCGATCACGGATTTCATGACGTTTTACGTGGATTATTGGCTGGCGAACAAAGTTGGCCAGTTGAAGAAGGTGGGCGATCATTTCTATTTCAGGAATCCAATGCCGGCGTCGTCGTGGGCGGATGGGACGCATGTGCTGATTGGCGAGAGCGCGATCGATTTCGACATGACGCTGAAGACTGTGGATGCGGCGGCGGGGACGGCGGTGCTGGTGGTGAAGCATGTTCCGCCGGAGAAGTCGGCAGTGAAGTTGCCGGCCGCGTGGATGCAGACGCCGGTGGGCGATTTGCCGAATAACTGGGTGGGCGTGCAGAAGGAACAGGACGGACGCTACACGGCGTCGGTGGGTGAGGAGAACGTTAACGTGGAGATCAAGGTGAGCCTGGCGGATGGAAAGATTCTGAGCGCGACGATGGACAATCCGGTGAAGACGATTGAGCGGACTTGCGAGGATCTGGCGCTGACAAAGTGCGGAGAGGCCAAGCCGCACGACATATTGCGGAAGGTTGAGATTGTGCTGGTGCAGTAAAAGAAGAAGTCTGCTGAATATGCTGAAAAGCGCGGCTTGAGCTGGGGCGCGGGCTGCCATGCTACCCTTTTCGCATCATGCGCAATGTTTGTGTTCTTGGTTTCTTGTTGATGGCAGCTTTGTCGGGCTTTGGCCAGACTACTGCGAGCGATGCACCGGGTTTGCAGAAGGATCCGCGGGCAGTATTTGCTGCCGCTGCGCCGTTTTATGACTTCTCCGACCCAAGTCTGAAGCCCTGGCATTTGAAGGCGAGTTACCAGCTTTACGACGAGAAGGGGAAGAAGGCGGAGCAAGGGACGTTCGAGTACTGGTGGGTTTCGCCGCACGAGTCTCGGAGTAGTTGGTCGCGTGCGGGCGCTGCGCACACAGACTGGCACACGGCAGATGGCAAATATGCCTACGAATCCACCGGGAAAACGATAGGCCTCTTTGAATACGGGCTCAAGGCGGCTCTGCTTGCTCCGCTGCCGGGACCTGCCGACTTAGATCCTGCGAAGTTTCAACTGGAGAATGAGGGCTTAGCGGAGAACGAGGGAATTGGGTCCTGCTTCACGATTGTGCCGCACATTGCGCAGTATGGACAGTTGGTTCGGCCCGAGCAAGGCCCGTTTCCGACCTATTGCTTCGAACCGCAAAGGCCGGTCCTGCGCAGTGTCTACTCCTTTGAGCGGGTTCAAACGGAGTTCAGCGACATCACGCAGACGCAGGGAAGATATCTGGCACAAGAGGTGAATGTCATCGAGGGAAAGCGCAAGCTGCTTTCCGCCAAGGTGGATGCAATCGATTTAATCTCTGCGTCTGATCCTGCTCTGACGCCTTCTGCTTCGGCCGCACGCACAATCCTCGATTACGACGGTCCCGCCCGTCGCAATGGCATCAAGATTAAAGGTGAAATCGCTCAAGGCTTGCTCATCACGAAGGTAAATCCGGTCTACCCTTCGGAGGCCAAGAAGGCTGGGATTCAGGGCGTCGTCGTCGTGAGTGCCGTGATTGGCACCGACGGCAAAATTCACGATCTGCGCGTGGTGTCGGCTCCGTCGGCTTCTTTGGCTGCTTCTGCGTTTTTGGCCATTTCGAATTGGGAATACAGGCCCTACACGATGAATGGAGAGGCGGTTCCCGTCGATACAACGATCAAGGTAACTTTCGCGCTGGGTAGATGAACGCGGCCCCAGGTCTCTGAAAAGAAACTACTCTTTGCCAAGGTTGCAAATGATTGATTTCATTGAAAAACGCATCTTAGCGGATTTCAGATCGTCCCTACGGGACTGAAGCTTATATTGACCTCTGACCCAGGACTGCGCTGCGCTTGTCCTGGGCTATTATCGCTTCTCCCTCCGGGAGAAAGAACGTCCAGCGGTGTTTCATCTCCCGTGGGTCGGCTGCGCTCGTGGACGACTGAAACAAATCCTGTGGGGCTGGCGGCGATTGTTGTAATGCGGGTCTGGAGACCCGTGCTACCATGCGAGTTTCCCAGGTCCCAAAGGCGGGACCTGGGGCACCCAGAGTTTGAGCGGGATGCGCTAGAAGCGGACGGAGGCGGCTCTTGGGGAGATGCCGCTGAGTTCGGCGGCGCGGGCTTCGGCGTATGCGGCGGCGCCGAGCAGGGCGGCTTTGCTCTCGAGGATGACGCGGACGGGCATGTGGATGAGCAACTGGCTGAGGCGGCCCTTGTCAGTGAAGGCCTTGATGAAGGTGCCGTCCTTGAGCTTTTCGAGGATGCGGGGCGCGATGCCGCCGCCGATGTACAGTCCGCCGACGGAGAGAATCTTGAGGGCCAGGTTGCCGGCTTCGGCGCCATAGATGGAAACGAACATGTCGAGGGCCTTCTCGCAGATTTCGCTTTTGGCGGCG
Source organism: Acidobacteriaceae bacterium (assembly GCA_003159975.1). Taxonomy (GTDB): domain Bacteria; phylum Acidobacteriota; class Terriglobia; order Terriglobales; family Acidobacteriaceae; genus Telmatobacter. The sequence continues at coordinate 9,446 of PLPU01000526.1, read as the reverse complement.
AGGGCCATTTCGGTGATAACGGAGTTGCGATCGGGGGCGTCGGCGATGCGCTCGGCGAGCCAGGTTGGCTCCTCCATGCCACGCACTTCAAGCAGGAACTCGTAGATATTGGTGAGGCCCATGCCGCTGACGACGCGTTCGGCGCTGATGCGGCCGTTGTACTTTTCTTTGAGGAAGCGGAGCAGGTCGATCTCATCCTCGTTGCGCGGCGCGAAGTCGGAGTGGCCGCCCTCGGAGGGATAGGGAATGTGGGTGTGGCCGTTCCAGACGAGGAAGCTCTGGCCGAAGCCGGTTCCGGCGGCCACCAGGGCGCGGTTGCCTATCTGGCGCGGGTCGCCCTCGGCGAGGGTGTAGATCTGGTCGGGGGAGAGCTCGGCGATGCCATAGCCGTTGGCCTCAAGGTCGTTGATGAGGAAGACGTGGTCGATGACCAGGCCGGCTGCGAGTTCGCGGCTGTCGAGGGTCCAGGGCAGGTTGGTGAGGCGCAGGCGGCCGTCGCGCACGGGGCCGGGAACGCCGAAACAAGCGGCGGTGACTTTGTCTCCGCCGAGAAACTCTTTTACGATCTCTTCGAGGCCGGAATACTCTTTGGCCGGATACTGTTTGTCTCGGGTGTATTTGAGTTTTCCATCGATAAAGTCAAACAGCGCCAGGTGGACCTTGGTGCCGCCTACATCTCCCGCCAAAATCATCGTTCCCTCTCCAAAACCCCACAGCCTTGCTCATCTGTCGCGGGTAAAAACGCGGCCGCAGCCTGATCCAGGATCAGTGTGAGTATACCGCTTGCGGGCCAGATGAGTTGGCTGGGCAAGCGGTCGGGATCGCGGGGGCCGGTTAAAACTTCCCTTAAAATCTCCGCTTTATCGGCGCCGGCGATAAGGAAGAAGACGGAACTGGCGTGGTTGATGACGGGCCAGGTGAGGGTGATGCGCCAGGTATCTTTTTGCGGTACCTGGTTGGCGACGACCAGTTGGCTCATGGCATGGATGGCCTCGGTGCGGGGGAAGAGCGAGGCGGTGTGGCCGTCGTCGCCCATGCCGAGAGAGATGAGGTCAAAGCGGGGACTCTCGGCGCCTTCGAGCCGGAAGCTCGAGCGCAGTTCGGACTCGTAGCGTGCGGCTGCAACCTGGGGCGAGAGTTCGCCTTCCATGCGGTGAATCTGCTCGGGGCGGAGCGGCACATGGTCGAGGAGGGCTTCGCGGGTCATGCGGTAGTTGCTGTCGGGGGCGTCGGGAGGGACGGTGCGCTCGTCGACCCAGAAGAGGTCGAGACTATCCCAGGGCATGCGCGCGCGCCAGGGCTGATTGGGGTCGGCGAGGAGCTGGAAGGCGGCTTTGGGGGTGGACCCGCCGCTGATGGCGATGCGGGCGCGGCCGCGGGCGGCGACGGCTTCCGAGACCATCTCGACAAAATAATGCGCAGCGCGGCTTGCCAGGGCGGCTGCGTCCGGCTCTACGTAGTATTTGATCCTTAGTTTGCGGGACATGGGTGCTGCGTGCCTCTTGTCTCTACGTTACACGGGAGGGCCATGCCGGAGGCAACGACTAGGCTCTTCGACCCCTTTTTTTGACGTGAAAATTCAGAGGCGCGGAGAGGGTCTCATAAAGTGCAAATAGGAACTCGACTCTTTGGCGCTCGCTCTCGAAAGGCTGCTTCCGGTAGCAAAGGTCAACTGCGTGGTCGAGCGAAGCATGGGCCTTGACCAAAGCGGAGGGCATTGCCAGCGGATCGTAAAGGTCCGCAAGCGTTACACCGGGAGATTCCTTCCGAGCATCCAAGATTCCCTGCGCAGCTTCCTCCACAGTTGAGCGCTGTTTCGGTGTGGGATCCATGGGCCAAGGGTAGTTATTGTAAACAAGCGTAGCGGAGTACCTGTAGTCCGACTTAATGCGCCCGCAGACTTGACGTGCCCACGCCATGTGCATAACCGAGGAAAGTACGCCAAAATGGTAAAGAGTTGCGTCAGGCACGGAAAGGCAACTATCGCTCACAATGTGTCGGGGCGTGAAGTAGCTCATCGGAATATACCTGCGCGTTTCTGAACTGTGGCGTGGCACCAAGACATACTTAGTGGAGGGCTGCCGGTTCTCTCCGAATAACGCCGGGAAGCTGGCGAGCTTGACAGTCGCCGCCCTTTCACTGGCGGTGCGATAGGCCCGGACTTCCTTCACGCGGCGATGGATCTCGGGGATTCCTCGAATTGTCTGGGGCGAGACGTCCTCAAGCCAAAGGCACCAGCGATCTCTTCCGTTCAGGTATTCATCGGCGCTCAGAAGAGGCCGGATCAGCGGACGCGCCTCTGGTGCGTCGCGAAGCAACTGTGTCCTTTCTTCATCAGAGAGAATTAAATAGCCGCCGTCATTTGGCATACTTCCGAACCGCATCTCGGCAACATTGCTGACTGGACTTCTACGTGCTTGCAAGGCTCGATCATTTCCCTCGAATAGGTATGGGCTGATGTTAACGGGCTGACTTACGAGCACCTTATCCCCGTTGCTTTCGTAATCGTAGATTCGCTTATCTTGATTGTTAAAGGCACCGAAGCCGATGATGACCACATGGACATGCGCTTTGCCACGCGCCTCGCTTTCCCATGCAAAGGTACGGTGAGCAAAATGTATTTTAATGCCAAAATGGCTGAACAAAGTTGGCCAAAGGACGCCCGGCTGTTCGCCTTGGGTAATCGAGTTTGTTGAAACAAAGCCAACTGTGATCTTGGTCCCACGAATATATTGTGCCGCGCGCAGATACCAGCAGCATACGTAGTCAAGAACTCCGGCGCTCTTGGCCGAACCGAAGACGATTTGCATATCGGCCTGTTGTTCGGCATTCCGGGCCTTTTTGCCGACGAATGGAGGATTTCCGAGAATGTAACTGCAGAGGGCCGACGGAAGAATGTCATTCCATTTAACGCGCAGAGCATTGTCGCAAACGATGGTTGGCGACTTTTTGAGCGGAAGCCGGACGAAGTATTGGCCAAACTCCTCGGAAAGACGGATATTCATCTGGTGATCCATCAGCCACATTGCAACTTCAGCAATCCGCGCGGGCCATTCGCAGATTTCGATTCCGTAAAAGGCGTCCACGTCCACAAGGGAAAGACGCTGAATGTCGAGTTCCTGAAAATCCGAGGGAAACAATATCTTGAGAATCTCTATTTCAAGCAGCCGCAACTCGCGATAGGTAATCACGAGGAAGTTCCCGCAGCCGCAAGCGGGGTCGATGAACCGAAGTGACGATAGTTTATCGTGAAAGCGCCTCAGCTCTGCCTTGTTGCTTTTTATACGGTTGAACTCGGCCCGGAGGTCGTCAAGAAATAGTGAACGGACCACTTTTAGGATATCCCGCTCACTTGTGTAGTGAGCTCCGATTTGCCGCCTTTCCTTCGTCACTTCCTGAAAGAGCGAACCAAAGATGGCTGGCGAAATCCGGGACCAATCGAAGCGGGTGCAGCCCAAGAGGGCGTTCCGCATATCCGGGTTGAAATCCGCGAAGCCGAGGTTTTCGGCGAATAGTTCTCCGTTCACATATGGAAATGCCGCGAGAGTCTCATCGAGATTGGTTTGGCGATCCTCGGGCGGCGTATTGAGAACGTCGAAAAGGCGTGCAAGATGAAGCCCAAGGTCCGAGCCGTCTTTGGCGGTACGGTTGAGCAAATAGAGGTTGAAAGATTCGCGCTCGAAAATGCCCGTGTCTTCCGCAAACAGACAAAACAGGACACGCACTAGAAACCGCTCAAGACGATGTCCCGAGTAGCCACCGTCGCCCAGAGTGTCATGGAGTCTGCGCATAATTGCCACAGCTTTGAGGTTGATCGGCTCCTGTTCCTCGAACTTATGTTGCTTATAGCCGGGGATGAATGCGAAGGCATGGATATACTCATGAAACTGGGCAAGTGGGAACTCGACCGTATGTACTCGGAGCCCGTGAAAGAGTTGCAGGTCTAGCTGGTCCTCGGGCTCAAGGTCGTGAAGTGCAATTCGTGCGAAATCTGAAACGATGACGTAGCGCGGAACATCCTCCATGCGTCCATCGCGTACGAGGTCCTGAATGTAACGGAATGCCTGCGATTCTGCTTTGCCGAGGCTCTTGCCGAAGCTTTTATGCTCTACAAGTAAAGTTCCTGGCCAGAATAGATCGATGTAGCCGTAATCTCCAGATATCTTCTTGACTGGTTCCTCAAAGGAGGCGACGACGCGCCTTCGTACGCCGAAGACATTGAAGAATTCGTTCCAGAATGTCTGTTTCTCTGCGCGCTCGCTCTTTACGCCAGCCCATTCCTTTGAGAACGCAATTGCACCGTGTCGGATTTCATTCCAGGAAAGAGGCATGGCGGGATGATATCAGAGCCAAAAGGGGCAAGCCGGGATTGGACTTCACAGAGGTTCCTTGGCGGCCACCTGTGCTCTTCGTCGCAGTAACATTAGCGGCTCTATCGGCCCAAATAGGCGCGGTATTGCTGTTCGAGGACGCCGGCGGCGCGGGCCAGAGCCAACTTGGAGAGGTTGTACTGGTAGAGGCTTTCGACCAGGTTGGTTTGGGCGGAGGCGAGCGTGGCCTGCGCGGTGACCAGGGGCATGTTGTCGTCGACGCCGGCGCTGACGCGCTCGGTTTCATCGGAGAGGGCGCGGGCGGCGAGGTCGACGTTGGAGCGGGCGACCTGGACGAGTTTGGTGGCGGCATCCACGTCAAGAAGGGCTGAGCGGACCTGCTGGTCGATGTGATTTCTCAAGTCGGCGAGCTGGGCGTCCACGGCGGCCTGCTGGGCCTGGGCGGCATCGTTATCGCCGCGCAGTTTGGCTTCACGGAACAGCGGGATGCTGAGAGTGCCAACGGCGGTCATGACGCCATGGGACCCGGCGCCGTTCACGTAGTCGACGCCGTAGAAGCCGCTGAAGCTGAGCGTGGGTAGGCGCTGGCTGCGATAGGCGGCGTGGATGGCCTTGTATTCGACCGCTTCGTTTTGGAGGTTCTGATAGTCCTGGCGGTTCTTGTAGGCGATGGCGCGGACTTCTTCAGGGGTTTGGAGGACAAGGTCGCTATAGGGAGCGGGGTCAGTGAGGGCGATTTTCTGGCCGGGGTCGACGCCGATTTCGCGTTTGAGCAGGATGAGGTCCTTTTCGAGGGCGTTCTGGGCGGCAATGAGGGACTGCTGCTGGGACTGGAGCTGGACGCGGGCGCGCAGTTCGTCGAGATTGGCAACGGTTCCGGCCAGGTGCGCGGCATGGGCGTTGTCGAACTGGACTTGATCCTGGGACTCGAGGGCCCTGGCGTTGTCGACTTCGCTGGCGGCGGCAATGCCGTGCAAGTAGGCCGTGGCGACCTGCTGGACGACTTCGCCTCGGGCGGACATTTTGGCGAAGTAGGCGGATCGCGCGGCTGCGCCGGCGGCTTTCCAACCGGCAATCACGGGGCCGGAGAAAATCGTCTGGCTATAGTGAATCTGACCTTCGGTCAGTTCGTCTTTTGTGATCGCGGAGAAGCCGGCCGGAAATCCATTGGGAAAGAGCTTGGAAAACTCCTTGAGGGCACCGGGGCCAAAGCCGAGCGCGGCCAGGTTTTGCTGGTGGGAGCCAGTGTCGCCGGTGAGGGTGATGGTGGGCAGAAATTCCTGAAGCGCCTGGTTCTGCTGGCCCTTGGTTTGCTTCTCACCGGCTTCCGCTTCCCTTAGGCCGAGGTTGTTTTTGAGGCCCATGGAGACTGCGTCGTCGAGCGAAAGCTTGAGAGTGTCGTCGGTGGCCGGGCGGAGGGTCACGCTGCCGTAGAAGGGGTTAGAGGCGGAGGATGGATTGGAGGTCTGCGCGTGCGACGTTACTCCCGCGCTGGAGAGGGCGAGGATTGCGAGGAAAGCCGGGATTCCCGTTCGCCGCGAGAAGGAATGTTGCGCTCGAGTCACTGCCATTATTTTACAGATGAAAAAGCGGGCGGATGGGATTCTTGGATTGGGCTGAAAAGGCGGGTTGGCGGCCGGTGGGAGGGGAACCGGCCGATGGTGGGAGTTTGAAGGGGAACGAGCTGTGTCGATTCCTCATCTGGTGTTGCGTCCGTGAAGTTCATTGCAGAGATCCCGAACCGCAGGTCCTTCGACTCGCTGCGCTCGATCAGGATGACAGCTTTTTTCTAGTAAGAAACTGGCTGGAGAACAAGAGACCCGATGGCGGATGGTTGGCCTTTGTGGTCTCCCACCCATCGAGCAAGAGCATGTCGTGGAACTTGACGCAAAAGGACGCTCGATGGGGCACCCGCAGTTTCATCCTCAGTGGGTCGGCAAAACCGGTGGACGACTGATACCAACTATTGAGACAACTTAACAAAGTCCTCGCATTTAGATTTTCTGGCGCATCCAGCGTCCGCGGCGGAAGAGCACCATACCGGCGGCGGCAATGACGCATTCGGCGATGACGATGGAGAGGAATGCACCCTCGGAGCGAAGATGGAGGCCGACCGCCAGACCCCAGGCCAATGGCAGCTCCAGAACCCAGAAGCCGAAGAAGTTCACGATGGTCGGGGTCAGGGTATCACCGGCGCCGTTGAAGGCCTGGAGCATGACCATGCCGTAGGCGTAGCCGACGTTGCCGCAACTGAAGGTGCGGAGCGCCATGACCGCAATCGGCACCACAGCCGGGTCATCCACGAAGATGTGGATGATGGGCGTGGCGAAGATGAAGAAGAAAACACCGATGGTGCCGAGAAAGATCATGTTGTAGAGACCGGTTCGCCAGACCGCCTGCGCAGCACGCTCAGGATGTCGCGCGCCAAGATTCTGACCGACGAGGGTGGCCGCGGCATTGCTGAGTCCCCAGGCGGGGAGAATGAAAAAGATGACGATGCGGATGGAGATGGTGTAGCCCGCAACCGCCGCCGAACCAAACAGAGAGATGATGCGCACCAGGACGATCCAACTGGCGTTGGCGATGGCGAACTGGAGCATGCCGGTGACGGAGACGCGCAACAGGCGGACCATGACCTGGAGATTGAGGCGCAAATGGCGCGCCAGCACGCGAATGCGCTCAGTGCCTTTGAGCAGGCGGTAAAACTGGTAGAGCACTCCGATGCTGCGGCCGGTAAAGGTGGCCAGAGCCGCGCCGGTGACGCCCATGTGCGGGAAGGGGCCGAGACCAAAGATGAGGCAGGGATCGAGGATCAGGTTGATGATGTTGGAGACCCAGAGCAGGCGCATGGCAATGGCCGCGTCGCCCGCGCCGCGAAAGATGGCGTTGTTGAGGAACAGCATGACGATGGCCCCGCAGCCGCCAAGGGCAATGCGCGCGTAGCCGGAGCCGGTGGAGACGATGGCCGGGGACGCGCCCATGAGCTGAAGCAGTTGCGGCGCGAAGAGGCCGGCTGGGATACCGATGACGAGCGAGATGAACAGGCCCAGGAAAATGGCCTGAACTCCGGCGATGGCTGCGTCGTCGGGATCTTTCTCGCCGATGCGCCGGGCGACCATGGCGCCGGTCGACATGGAGACGCCGAGGCCGATGGCGAAGACCAAGGCCAGCATGGACTCCGTGATTCCAACGGTGGCTACGGCATTGGCGCCGAGACGGCCGACCCAGAAGACATCGACGACCGCGAAGAGGGATTCGAGCACCATCTCCAGAACCATGGGGATGGCGAGCAGAAGAATGGCGCGGTTGAGATTGCCAGTGGTGTAGTCCTGGTGGGAGCCGCTAAGGGCCTCCTTTACCGAGGACCAGAGGCTGCGGGCGCTGCCTTTGGACGGCTGTGGCGCGGTGGATGAAAGAACAGACATGGAGAACTCCACGATGCCATCGGAAAACGGGATGGCATGAGCGAGGGGGCACGCTGCGAGCAATTCTGAATTAGCAGTGCTGGTACCCGGGGTTGGAGCTTCCTCGGGATGCCGCTTTGGGCGGCGGGAGCTTTGAATCAGCCCGAGGCAATGTTCAGCGAATAGGTCGTACGGCGACAATTCTGAACATGGTTCTCCTCCGTGGCCGAGGTCGGCGGGTTTTTAGATAGTACCGCAGTTTTGGGTTTGAAGGCTAGGAGAATGGTGAACCGGTCTTGATTTTGCTCGGATTCGATCCAAACGCCCCGTTGGATTTATTTGCGCGTCTGTTCCTTGAGAACGATCTCCCGGTAGGTCTCGAAGCTGTTTTGACGGTCGACTCGCTTGCCTTGCGCTTCCAGTTCCGACCTCCGCTTCTGGTGCGCGGCCCAGGTATCACTGGCATTTGCCGCGGAGCAAATGTTGACCACAATCGAAGAGATGAAGCCGCTATCGTCCCCGAAGTTTTTCGAAACCAGAAGAGTTCCATCCTGAAACAGCGTGTGGAACGTGAAGCCAAGGCTGTTGGGATGGGCATAGGCCGTCTTGTCTTTGAAGATGAAAACAGGATTTCCGGTTAGAAGCCTGGGCCCGCTGAAGGTCATCGGCACACGGTTCCGTCTCATATGAAGGACGACGATGGCAGGAAAGATCAAGGCCAGCCGAAAGACCGACATGGAGTCGCCGACGAAAAATAGCAAGTCAAAGCCCAAACCCGCCAGAAGCGCTGTTTCGGATTGATATCGCGTGCGGATACGCTGTTCAAATTCCGGGGAGAAGATCTGGACAAGTCCGATTGTGCCGAATGTTTTGTCAAAGAGGATGGGCAACAACCTGAGGAAAAGCACAAATGCGGCGATGAGTGCCAGAAGGAGGCGCGGTGAGAAACCGAGGCTGTGTTTTCCGGCCAGTCCCTTCGTGAGCAGGAAGGTGACCAACGCGACGAATACCACTACGCCGAGGAGAAGCAGCGGCTTTGGGCCGGATCGATCTGAGACTTGTGGCTGGGCTTTGAGTGCTTCAGGTTCGCCTTCCATTTCTTTCTCCTTGCACATTCACGTCAACAGCAGAACCAGGCCGGCACTAGACCATCGCCCGTTCTTTGACGGTGAGGTAGTTGTTGAGGACGGTGGAGGTTAGGGCTTCGGGGTTGAGGTCGAGGGTGAGTGCGCCGTGCTCGTGGAGGCGGGCGAGGAGCAGTTCGCGGCGGCCGGCCATCTCCTGGGCGGCGGCGGCGCGGAACATCTGCTCGACGTTCTGGGGGCGGGCGTCGGCGATGCGATCAACCTCGGGCTGGGCCATGGCGACGAAGAGGAGCACGTGGCGGCGGAGAAGCTGCATGGCGCCATCGATGACTTCGGGACGCATGGCGGTTTCAGCCAGGTCTGTCACCCAGAGGATCAGAGAACGGCGGGGCTGAAGGCGGTTGAGCGTGGCAGTGGCGCGGAGGTGGTCGGCTTCGCTGGATTCAGCGCGGACCTGGGCGAGGGACTCGATCAACTGGCGGAGGTGGGCTGCGCCGCGGCCGGGAAGCAGGCGCTGCTGAATGCCCTGGCCGTAGGCAAGCAGGCCGACGCGGTCGCCGGAGAAGAGAGCGAGCTGGGCGAGGGCTACGGCGGTGGTGCAGGCGAAGTCGAGCTTGGAGTGGACG
>PLPU01000163.1:0-9775 GCA_003159975.1 Acidobacteriaceae bacterium | reverse complement strand
TTGCTTGGCGATGGGGCCATGGGCACGCAGCTTATGATTGCCGGATTGGAACAAGGCAATTGCGGCGAGGCGTGGAATCTCACCCATCCAGAGAGAGTGCTCGGCATTCAACGGCGCTACGTGGAGGCCGGGTCAGACTGCCTGATCACCAACACCTTTGGCGGCTCGCGCATCATGCTCACTCGCCATTCCGAGGCGGANNGACATTGGACCCTTCGGTGGCTTGCTTCAGCCATTTGGGGAGTTTACCGAGGCCCAGGTTCGCAGCGCCTTCGAGGAACAGGCCGGGGCACTGGTCGATGCTGGGGCAGACGCCATCATTATCGAGACGCAAACATCGCTTGANNGTCACTCTCGACGGCACTACCTTTCGCACCATGATGGGCATTGAGCCCGAGCGCGCTGCGGAATTCATGGAGGAGCATGGCGCGCACATTGTGGCTCTCAACTGCGGAACCGGTATGGAGATGGAGCGCGCGCGCGATGCTGTGGAGCGTTATAAGCGCGTAACCAGCCTTCCGGTTATGGTTCAGCCGAATGCCGGAAAGCCCCAGCTCATCAATATGAGAGTTGTTTACGATGAAACACCGGAGCAAATGGTGAAAGGCCTGATACCGGTTCTAAAGGCGGGTGCAAACATTGTCGGCTCCTGCTGCGGTAGCACGCCGAAACACATCCGGGCGTTTAGAAAAGTGATGGATGAATATTTGGAATCAGAAGGAATCGCAGTCAATGGAGGTCAACGTGAAGGTCAAAATCTGTGAGGTAAATCCGGCCGCTGAAAGCAAACTCCCGGAGCACACCGGAGATAAGTCCGGCATTGGAGTTCACTACATCGATGCTTTCATCAAGCCGATGAATGTGAAGCTCGAAGACGGTACTCCGGTAAAGTGCAAGCGTCGCGGATTGAAGATCGCCCTCTCCGTGGGCGCCAAAAAAGGAGAAGGCCTGATGCGCCGCCTCGATGTCAGCCCTGACCCGGTGGTCATGCTGGGCGCAGCGCTCCAGGAAGCCGCCAAGGTTGCCGACATCGGACTCACTGTGGAAGACGGAGCGATTTTCTTTGTGCTGTGACCTGCGCCTTTATATTGAAGATCGCTCAACGTGCCTTATGTTTTCTTGGGTTTGTTGAAGTTCACTTAAGGCAGAGGTCAAGCGGGTCGCAGAGTAGGTCTGAAAGGCCCATTTCCGTCACAGCGAAGCGGACTAGTGAGAAGCAATTCCAGAAAGAGCGGAGCTCGCCCCGGATTCCTTATGAAAGCCTTTCTTTTTGAAGTGTGCGCTGAGAGCGTTGAGACGGCCCAGGCAGCGGAGTTGGGGGGCGCCGACCGAATCGAATTATGCTCGAAACTGCCGATTGGCGGGGTAACGCCAGAGATTGAGCTGACTCGAGCGGCGATCCGCGCGCTTTCGATTCCGGTACACGTGTTGATTCGTCCACGCGGTGGGGACTTTGCTTTTAGCACGGATGAATTTGACCTGATGCGGCGACAAATTGAGCAGGCAAAAGAGGCTGGCGCAGCGGGGGTCGTTGTGGGCGTATTGCGGCCGGATGGGAGCGTGGATGTGGAGCGAACCCGAGAGTTGGTGAAGCTGGGACGCCCCATGAGCGTGACCTTCCACAGGAGCTTTGACGAGACGTCCAATCTCATCGAGGCACTGGAGGCGGTGATTGAAACGGGCGCCGATTGCCTGCTTACTTCGGGCGGCGCACCGGATGTGCTGACAGGTGCGGAGTCGATTGCGCAACTGCGCAGGCAGGCAGGCGAACGCCTGGCCATTATGGCTGGTGGTGGACTGCGATTGCACAACCTGCTCGAAGTTGTGCGACGGACGGGAGTCAAGTATCTGCACGGATCGATGAACCGCTGGCGCGAGGGGAATGGAATGATCGAGTCAACAGAAGGAAACGGAAGCACCGAGGACGGCGGTCACGTCGCTGTGAGCGGGCCGGCTATGCTGGAGGCCGATGTGCGCGAGTCCGTGCGCCTGCTTCGCGACGAATTCACTGCGAAGGATTTTGCGGCGAGGACCGCGCTACGGTAGTGGAACACGAGCTTGACCTGCTCGCATTCTTCAAACCAAGCGGTTGGAGATGCGCTCTGCGATACCATGGCAGACAGCCCAAGGAGTGCCCACACTGAAAATCGAGTCTTCGGCAACCTTGCTTGAAGAGCGGCGGGAAAGATACGTGTCGATATTCGCAATATCANNTGGTCGGGGCGGAGAGATTCGAACTCCCGACCCTCTGCTCCCAAAGCAGATGCGCTACCAGGCTGCGCCACGCCCCGACTGTTCAGATTGATTGTATCGCGAATCGGTTTTCTGTTGGGGGGCAGGCCCTCTAACGGCTGGAAATCCACGAGAGCAGCCACAGGATCAGCACCACCGGCGCGGCGAAGACAAGGGCGAGAGCCCCTGCTAGAAACCAGAGGAACGCCCAGTCGCGCCAGGTGTGACGACGAGGTTCGTCGAGGTGACGGACGAGCAGGCGGTAGTTGCGCCGGTTGGCCTTCCAGGCGATGTCAAAGATGTCGCCGAAGAGAGGAATGGAGCCGACGAGGACACCGATGGCGAGATTGGCGGCCATGCGTGCCAGCGTGATATAAGGCACGCCGCGAATCCAGGCGGCCAGCGGAATGATCAGGGAGAGCAGGCCGGCGAGGACGTCACCAAGGCCGGGAACGAGGCCGACGATTCCGTCGATGCCGAAACGGACGTTGGTGCCGGGGATGCGAAATGCTTCGTCGAGCAGAATCTCGACGCCGTGCAGGGTGCGGTCGCGAAAGAGCCACGCGCCGCGATTCCATCGATCCGGAGGGAGTAGGATGGGCGGCGCTGGATCGGGATCGGGTTGGGACGTCGGCATTTGGTCCTTAGTGTGGGCCGGGCTTTCGAAGTTGATTCGATGCTACAATCGTAAGGGTATATGGCGGCTATAGTTCAGCGGCAGAACGCCTGACTGTGGCTCAGGATGTCGAGGGTTCGATCCCCTCTAGCCGCCCCAATTTGCACGGACCCACGAGCCGAACCTTCTCCGACGCAAGAGACTCCGTGATCCAGGAAACCAAAGAAAAAGCAGGGTTTGAGGGCCGGCTCACCGAGCTGCGGGAGTGGTATACCCCGTTTGAGCCCCGTCGCGGACTGAGCAACGGCCACCTGCAAACCATTATTGGAAATTATCTACCCCGTCCGGCGTTTCTGTTGAATTCGATCGCGGAGACGGTGGAGGTAGATCCAGCCGATGGGAGCCGCGTGCTGTGCCATTGCCACTGGCAGACTGACCCGGGTGACGCCGATCGGCCACTTGCTTCACGGCTCACAGTGGTGCTGGTTCACGGACTGGAAGGGTCGTCGGACTCCCAATATATTCAGGGCATCGCCGCGCGCGCATGGAACGCGGGCTGCAACGTGATCCGCATGAATATGCGCAACTGCGCCGATACCGATGAACTGAGCCCGACCCTCTATCACTCCGGGCTCTCCGGCGACGTTGGCGCGGTGGTGCGGCACTATGCGCAGCGCTTTGACCTCAAGAGAGTAGCGCTTGCGGGCTATTCGATGGGCGGCAACCTGGTGCTCAAACTGGCCGGTGAGTGGGGCCATCGCGCTCCGCTGTGCGCCGTGGCCGCAGTCTGTCCGGCGATCGATCTGGCAGCCGGCGCCGACGCTCTGCACGAGCCGCTCAATCGCGGCTATGAGCGGCATTTCCTGCGCGGACTGATGCGCCGGTACGCGCGCAAGGCAAAGTTTTTCCCTGACGAGTATCTGCCGGCAGAGAGCTTCAGGCCGATCCGGTCGATTCGGCAATTCGATCACAAGATTGTGGCGCGCTACTGTGGTTTTCGCGATGCCGACGACTACTACTACCGGGCCGCCGCAGCGCGGGTTGTGGACCGGATCGAGGTCCCCACGCTGATCCTGCATGCACTGGACGATCCCTTCATCCGTCTGTTTCCCGAAACCCGCGCAAAGATTATCGCGAACCCGCATATCGCCTTTTTGGAAACTCGACACGGAGGCCATTGCGCCTATCTTTCGCGCGATTCGGGCAACGACATTCACTGGGCGGAGGCGACGCTGATGCGCTTCCTGCTGGCTGAGCATGGGAAGCGGAATGGAAGCTGACTGGGAGTTTGAGGTGGGCGGCGAGGCTCCGGTAATCGACACGGCGTGGTCAGGATTTGTCGATTTGCGCCGGCGGCCGGAGCGCGCGCGCGAGTTACCTGAGGTTGCGGAGTTTTCCGCGCTGGGAACGGCTCTGACCGGGCTGAATGCCGCTGGATCGCCCGTATGGACTTCAAAATGCGATGTCTGGCTGGTTCTTGACCGGGCCGAATTCGATGCGGACGAACTGGATGCGCCGCCGGGTTGCGCGACGCACGCAATGGGCTGCTACATCGACCTGGTGAGCAGGTGCGATGGCCAATGGCATTCGCCGTCAATGATTGACGACGCGTGCAGGCTGTTCTGCGCACGACTTCATTCCGTTCCGCTGCGCTGCTGCCGCGCCGATCTCGTGGTCCGCCGCGCGATCACTGCGCCTGAGCGTATGGACTTCGGGATCACCGCCTATCTGACCGGATGCGCAGGGTCAGCAAACGAGGCGGCGACTGCACTCGAGGCCGCGCTGGATGCCTTTGCAGGTGCAATTCTCGACACTCCAGCGTCCGCTTGAGGCGCTTCGAAGCTACAATGAAAAGGCACGGGCGAGTAGCTCAATTGGATAGAGCACCGGCCTTCTAAGCCGGGGGTTGTGGGTTCGATCCCCGCCTCGCCTACCAGCTCATCCTTCATCGTATCGATTGCATGCGGTTGGGGCGTGCGCGGCGCCGGATGGTCACGTTTCTGACCAGACGGCTGTGGGGAAGACTGCCATGACGCGGCAGCGATGTTTCCCCGCGGCGCTCCATGCCATGGACATGTCACTCTCGATGCATACGCAGTCTCCTGCGTCGAGATTTTCGCGCATGCCGCCGGCGTCCAGCTGTAACTGGCCGTCGAGCACATAAAGAAGCCCGCTGGTTTCGCAAAAACCCTCGAGGATGCTGGCGGCGACACCGGGCGGAAACTCTATCATCTGCGCGACCAGGCGAAGTTCGCGACGTTTCTCGACAGGCAAAACAGGGCTTGAGCCGATTGGAGTGGAAGGATCGGCGTCTTCTGCCGATTTCAATGCGACTATTCCTCCGGCAATCGGATTGAGCGGCGTGACCTTTACCGTTTTCAGCCCGCGCCCGTTGCCTTGCAGATGCGCCTTTCGCGTAATGGAAAGGGAATGGCGCGCCGGTTCCGCGAAGAAGTAGCTCATACCCACTCCATACACGCGGCTGATGGTTGCCAGCGTCGGCAGCGTCGGAATCATCCTTTCTGTCTCCAGCTTGGAGAGCAGTGCCGTCGAGAGCCCGGTCTCCGCTGACAGGCGGGCAAGCGTGAGGCGCTTCCGCATCCGCAACGTGCGCAACTTCTGTCCGATGCAATAGTGTTCAAGAGCCCACTGGGCATAAGAGACGGTTCTTGTCATCGCAGCCTCTGCAGATTTTTGAATCAACCCTGGGAATCAGTTTGGCAGCTTGCCGCCTTCCATTTTCTGACGAATTTCTGAAGTTTTTCGCAGCATTCCGTCTTCGGTGAATCCAGTCGGCATGCAGCGGATGTTGAAGCCGCGCGCAGTTTGCGGGCAAACTGCACCAAACCAACACACCTGCGATTCAATTCCGTTTCACGATTAAACTTCCAGTGGGACAATTTTCGGAAGAATATGCAGTCAACTCTCTATAATTGATAGAGATACAAGCAAAACTTTTATATTACTACATAGTAAACAAGTAACCAGTCTTGGATTACTTTGAGCATTAAGATGTCGTCGAAAACCACTGGTCGCATCGCTTGGAATGTGCATAATCGGAGATAACAAACCAGCCGTGCTGAAAAGAAGCCGGTAAATTGAAGCACCTGTTGTTCACTTCTTCCCTGGAAGTCGTACCGTGCGGGCCCATGGGCGCTGCATGCCGTCATCCATTTCCTTGAAAATGGCGCCGGATGGGCAAGCAGATCGCCGGGAAATGGGCAAGCAGATCGCCGAGAACTCGAGGAGAAGCGTTGGTTCGGATGAAAAAGAGCTGGTCAGATTCCCGCGGGCCTCGGCAGCCTGGATCCACGGCAGCAATTGCGGGTCAGCGGGTTGGGGACGTGAAATCCGATGAGGTCGCGGCGACAGAAATTCGGGAGCGGAGCTTTGTCTTTGGACCGTTCCGTCTGGAAGCGGACGGCATTCTTCTGCGCGGAGAAGCCGTGGTTCATATACCACCCAAGGAACTGGCCGCGCTCCGCCTGCTTGTGACGCATGCCGGCCAGATTGTGACACCCGCGCAACTGCGCCGGGCGCTGTGGGGCGACGTGCATGTGACAGCCGACAGCGTTCCCCGGTGCCTTTCCTCATTGCGATCGCGCCTTGAACCGGAAGAGTGCATCCAAACCATCTACAAACGCGGATATCGCTTCTCCGCAATGGTTCGGCGAGGGGACGAGCCGGCGTATTTCACACGGCTCCGATTGGCGGTTTTGCCGTTCGTCCCCGGTCACACTGTTCCCGAGCACCTTGGTCCGGCCGTAGCTGAGGAAACGATCACACGCCTGATCGGGGTGCAACCTGCGATCGTTTCCGTGCTGGCGCGGGATTCTGTTTTCACCCTGGCCCGGCGCGGACTAACCGCACACCAGATCGGCCAAATGCTCAAGGCCGATCTCGTGCTGACAGGAACTCTGCGCGCGTTGCCTTCGCAGTTCCGGCTGCGGGCCGAGATGATCCGCGTGGACGACGGGAGTCAAATCTGGGTGGAGGACTTCCTGATTCCACGAACCCAGAGCGGCGAAGCTGAGTCGGAGCTTGCCGAACGCCTGTATGTTCGCTTGAGCGCGGAAGTCCCCGGCGCCTTCTTGCGATCGCGCAGTTCGCCGCTGGGTTGGAATCCGGGAAGCGTGGCAATCTCCGCCGGAGAGGCAGCAGAGCGGGTTAACGATTCAGACCACCGCCAGGCTTACGAATTGTTCCAGTTCGCCCACTATGAATGGCAGACGATGCAGCGTCAACCCATGCAGGACGCGATGCAGCGGCTGCTGCGCGCCACGGAAATGGACCCGTCGCTGATTGCCGCCAAGGCGGAGCTTGTGCGGGTGTGCCTCATCCAGGCTACCTATGGCTTTATATCTCCGTCCGTTGCGGCGGATTGCATTCGGTGGACCGCGGAGTCGATTTCCGATATTCCAGAACAGGCTGAGAGTATCCTGCCGTCGCTGGGTACAGCCAGTTTCCATTTCGATCACGATTTGCCTGCGGCCCTTTCCGCATTTTCACTATCGTCCCATCTGCCCCACGACACATGGGTCACTCGCGCGCGCGTGATGTTCGCTCTGAGCCGCCATCGCTTCGATGAAGCAATCGCCCTGCTCAAAAGCGCTCTTCTTGTGGATCCCTTCGCGGGATGGATGGAGGCAATGCTGGCCTGGGCACTCCATCTTGCCGGCCGGTCCGCCGAAAGCATGGAACAGATTCGTCACACATTGACGCTCTTCCCCGGAGATGATGGAGGCGCTCTTTTTGGCGCAATGATTCTGCCCTTCAATGGAGATGCGGAAGGGGGTGTGGAACTGGCCGAGGGCTTGTCGGCGCGCCAGCCAACCAGCGATCTGGTAGTGGCCCTGCACGCCTACACGCTGGCCTGCGCGAATCGCAAAGACGAGGCTCGCACACTTCTGGAGCGTTTGCAGTGGCTTGGCCGCGAACGCTTCGTTTCCACCGCATTCAATCCGGCCGCTTACGTTGCGCTGGGGGACCATCAGGCGGCGCTGGCGGAGCTCCGGGCCACAGGGCAAAATCGCTGTCCGTGGTTCTTCCAGATGCTGGCTGACCCGCGTTTGAAGCCACTGCACGGATATCCGGAGTTCAAGGAGATGCGCGCCCTTCTTACCCGCATGGAAGCCGCTGCTTCGAATTGAACACGGATTCGCAGATTCCGTGTTTCTGTGTAACTGTGGATGCCGCGGCTCCAAGCTATTGATCCTGCTTCAGTTAGGTGGGCTTCCACAGTTTCACAGCCGAAATTCGCGATTTTTCGGGCCTGGGGCANNCAAAGGCCTGTTTAGCGCGCTGGATGCCGGGCAGGGTTTGAAGCAGGTAGCCAACGACGGCGGAGACCGATGTGTCGCGGCGGGCGGCCCAGACGCGAGCGCTGCGGTAGGTTTCGTCAGGGACGGAGACGGTGATGTTCTTCATGGAATTTTGCTCCTGAGGACATTGTGCGCCGGAAGCGGTTAATTATCGGCAAACCGGCGCCTAGCGACCCTTGCGGTGCGGCGGTGAACCTGT
The DNA here is from genome assembly GCA_003159975.1 of Acidobacteriaceae bacterium. Lineage (GTDB taxonomy): Bacteria > Acidobacteriota > Terriglobia > Terriglobales > Acidobacteriaceae > Telmatobacter. The sequence goes on along the minus strand of PLPU01000163.1, from coordinate 1,407 downwards.
GGAGGCGGGTGTGGAAGCAGCAATAGGGNNTCTCTGCAACGAAGTACCTTGTTTTTCAACGGGATAGGGCATGGGCTTCGTTGTAAGCGGATGATTCCAATGGAGTTCTTTGCAGATAATAGACAGCAAAGGGGTTACGGGCGTTTGGCCGGCGGCCCTCAAGTTTTAATTAGTGCTATGAAATGATTGTGCGCCAAAAGGGGTTAATTATCGGCAAATTGTCCGCGGATTATTTTGGGGCCCGAATCATGCTGTCCCTCCAGGACGGCGGCGCCGGTGGGGGCGGGGTTCCACGGGTTTCACCCGTGGCTCCTTCGAAAATGCGGACGTGGACGTCCGCGGTACAGCGGGTCTGGAGACCCGCGCTACTTTCATGCCTGGTTGTGAGCCGAAGGATCATGGATGACTATTCTCATCCGGTCCCTCCAGGACGAGCGGCCAGGTTCCTTCGAAAATTCAGGTGATGGCGGCGGACGCGTGGGCGGACGTGGACGTCCGCGGTACAGCGGGTCTCCCACCTATTATTGTGCTCCAGCGAGTGGAAATTATATGCAAATTGAGGCAATAAAATTCCCATCCGGAACAGCGGCGCTGGGCAATCGCATGAACGAACAAGAGGGAGCGCCAATCGGTGTTTACACCGCCCCGACGGGGCTGGATGGCTATTGTCGACGGTCTTCCCCACGCTAAAGCGCGGGGCTAACATCCATTGCGCCTCCGGCGCGACAGAAATCGGAACCAGCCTGGTTANNCATTCCTTCAGGGGCTAAACAGGTTGCGGAAAAAGGCCTGGTTTTGGGCAGAATCCCTCAAAATCATGCCTCATAAGAAACAGAATGGAAGGTGGATAGACCCGATGGCCGATGGTTTGCCTTTGTGGTCTCCCACCCATCGAGCAAAAAACGTGTCAAGTTCCATGACATGCTTTACAAAAAACGCTCGATGGATGGGGCACGGTGCATTTGTGGGGCACGGGCCTTTTCAAAACCGCGCTACGCCAACAGGAGAGTTGCTCTAGTAAAGCGATAAAGCTAGCCATGAACGCGCTATGCCGTGTAGAGTTTGTTGCGGCTCTCTGTCCCGCTGAAACAGCCCCGGAAAATACCGTGCCGCGCAGATTAGACTGGACAGGAAAGAATCGGCTTACCAAGGCTGCGCCGCCCTGCGACCAGCTCCCAAAAAGGATTGCCTTATGCTCAATGCGCTTGTACCGTTCCGCCGCTCCCTCACCCTGATGCCGCTTGCCGTGGCACTACTCATCGGCCCAATCGCGTTGGCACAGGAGGCCGCGGCGCCGTATCAGGACACCAGTCTGCCTCCGGCTGAGCGGGCACATGACCTGGTGGGACGGATGACCCTGGATGAGAAGGCCAACCAGCTCGAGGACTGGGCAACATCCATCCCGCG
>PLPU01000146.1:3336-10420 GCA_003159975.1 Acidobacteriaceae bacterium | reverse complement strand
GTAGCCGGGCAGGTCTTTGCGCAGGATTTTCTCCTCGCTGAGCAGGCGGATGACATAGAAGGAGACGAGCAGGACGAAGGCCGGCAACGAGACGGCTGAGCCGAGGGCGAGCGGCGTGAAGATCCAGAGGAGCGCGCTGCCGGAGTAGAGGGGGTGGCGAACGAAGCGGTAGGGTCCGGTGGAGATGACGGTCTGGCCTGCGACCACGTGGACGGTGCGCGCGGCAAAGCGGTTGATGTTCATGACCCAGAGGACAAGAAGGATTCCGGCGAGCGCCATGGCGAGCGAGACGATTGTCAGCCACAACGGAACGGCGAGATGCAACCGCTGGGACCAACCAAAGCGGTGGTCGAAGCCGGGCAGCAGAGAGGCGATGAGGAAGAGCGGGGTTGCCCAACGAATGATCTGCTTTTGCTCGCCAACCTTTTCCCCGCGCTGTAACCGAGACTCAAGAAACTGCGGGGCAACCCGGTAAAAGTAGCAGGATGCACAGAGGAATGGGAGGAACAGGACGCACAGGAACGCCCAGCCCTGCCAGTAGCTCCAGGCACCCGCAGTAAGGAACAGGATGGCTATGGCGGCGGCCAGGTTTACACAGGACGCGATGAGCAGGCGGCCAAGCAGGCTCCGCCGAGGCTTGGCTGACGGCTGTGCGCCGGCTGTTGTGGCGGGGGTTCCAGGCATGTTTTCGCTCTACTCTCGATCTCCGAAACTGGGGACAGCCTGTTTGGGATTGGAGACGTGACGGCTTCGATGATCCCGCGCGAAACCTTTGCTGCTGATTCGCATCAAGCATACGCGATTGGCGGAGCCGTGAACGCCTTCCGAAAGGGAAAAACGCGGCATCTTGCGCAATTTGTCCTGTTCCGTTGTATTCTCCAGTCGCGGGGGGTTCCTTTCCCATGACGAATACACCCATTCGTGTGATTACTGTGGAACGCGAGTATGGCTCGCATGGCGGCGAGTTTGCCCATGACCTGGCCAAGCGGCTTGGCTGGCGGCTGCTGGACTCGGAGCTGCCCTGTGCGGCGGCGCGCGCGGCCGGGGTGCCGCAGGAGCTGGCGGCCAGGTACGACGAGCGGCTCGACCCGTGGTATTACCGCTACGGCAAGGTCTTCTGGCACGACTCGGGCTACTCGATGGCCGGGCTCTCGGACGACCAGGTATTTGACTCCGACCGCATGCTGGCGCTGATAAAGAAAGAGATATTGAACGCCGCGAAGCAGGGGAACTGCGTGCTGGTGGGGCGCGGGGCGGCCTGTGCGCTGGCTGGGCAGCCGGGATGCTTTCACGTGTTTGTGTATGCCACGGCGACGGCGAAACGCGAGTGGTTCATGCAGGCCTTTCCCAGCAAGGCGCAACATGCAGACCAGCTTCTGGCGGCGTTTGATAAGCGGCGGGCGGCGGTCATCCGCAAGGCGTACCAGCAGGAATGGTGCTCGCGGGGGCTTTATCACATGCTGCTGAACTCGGCGATGGGGACCGAGGCGATGCTCGATGCGGTGCAGGGAGCGGGCGGGCTGTTTGAATGCCCGCAGCCCGCGGTACACGGGGCTTAGGCGGGGTTGGTCAATTAGACGGGAATCCGGCGCACGCGGACGGCGATGCGGGTGAAGACTTCCCAGGGAATTGTGCCGGTGGCCTGGGCGTGGTCGAAGGCGGTGATGGTCTCGTTGCCTTGCGTGCCCAGGATTATGACTTCGTCGCCGGGTTGGACGCCGGGGATTTCGGTTACGTCGAGGTCGGCTTGGTCCATGCTGATGCGGCCTGCGAGCGGGGCGCGCTGGCCGCGGACGAGCAGGCTGAAGCGGTTGCCGAGGCGGCGGTCGAGGCCGTCGGCATAGCCTGCGGGGATGAGCGCGAGGCGCATGGGCTCGGTGGCGACGAAGGTTCCGTTGTAGCCGACGACGGCGCCGGCGGGAATGTCGCGGACGCTGGTGACGGATGTCTTCCAACTGAGAACCGGCTGAAGGCGATGGCGGGCGGCGGTTATCGCCTGCGGAATCTCGTCGAAGGGCGGATCGAATTCAGGCGCGAGGCCGTAAAGCGCGAGGCCGGGGCGGAGCATGGGCTTCATGCCGAAGCGGCTGGCCAGGTTGGCGATCTGGCCGGTGCGGCCGGCGAGCAGGGCGGCGGATTGGCCGACGCTGAGCCATTCTGGCTGGAGGGCGGCGGCTTTGATTTGTTCGAGCGCCTTGTCGAGTTGGGCGAACTGCTGGTCGGTCGCGGCTCCGTCGGCTTCGTCGGCGGCGAAGAGGTGGGTCATGACGCCCTGAAGCTTGAGCGCCGATTGGGCGTGGAAACGAGTCAGGATGGCCGCGAGGCCGTCGAGGCTGACGCCCTGGCGGCTCATGCCGGTGTCGATTTCGAGGTGAACGGGGACGGAGCCGGGAAGCGCACCGACGGCATGGGCGGCTGATTCAAGCTCATCGAGGTGCCACGAATCCCAGACGACGGAGGTCAGGGAGTGGCGGATGACTTCCGCACCCTGGCCGGGAAAGATGCCGCCCATCACGAGCAGGCGGGCTTCGGGGTAGAGAGTGAGGGCGGCTATGCCCTCCTCGACGGACGTGACGCCCAGCCACTTGGCGCCTGCGCGCGCCACCGCCGGTGCGCAGAGGGCGAGCGAGTGGCCGTAGGCGTCGGCTTTGACCACGGCCAGCAGCTCGGCGTGGGGTGCGGCGAGGCTCTGGAGAAATCGGTAGTTGTCTTCGAGAGAGCGGGTGCGGATTTCAACCCAGCATGGGCGCGTTGGCATTGGTGTGTCCAATTACCAGTTTACCTCCCGGTGGGTTCAAGACATTAGGCGCAGGAGCGCGTAGGCGACGACCGTGTCGCCTTGTGCGCCGATTTCGTCCGCACTGACTTCGTTGACGATTTTTTCTTCCAGCTCGTGCGGGACGGGCATCTCGCAGGCGGCGACCTCGGCCTGGGTTGCGCCATCGAAGCAAAGTTCGCAGTGGCCGAGGGCCGGGGCGTCGTTTTCCATGCGTACGGGCGGGCCGAAGACGCGGCAGGTCATGGGGCGAAAGGCGTAGACGTCGCAGCGGCCGGTGGCGGGGTCGAGGGCGGGACAGGGAGCGTCGTTGGCGAAGTCTTCAAATCGCTGCTGCTCGGTTTCGGTTTGGCCGAGAAGGCCGGTTTCGGGGTTGCCAGGAAAATCGGCGCTGTATTCGGCGATCCAGGCGTGGGCGCGGCGGTTGATTTCGGCTGCGAGCGCGGGGTCGGTGACACGCAGCGTCTTCAAGCCTTCCTGGAGACGCAGGGTGTCGAGCGCGTTGATGGCAAAGGCGCCGTGACAGCATTGCGTGCAGCCGAGGCGGCAGACGAGCCACGGGCCGGCGCGACGGGCTGCGTCGGCGAGGGCGGCGTCAACGATCTGGACGAGTTGGGAATCCTGCGCGGGCAAACCCATGACGGCAAGGATACCGGATGGGGCTAGTCACGATTTGGCAAGCGGGGAGGATTGCTATGGACGCGATTTCGCGCTACTCTTCCCGCGGAGGTTTGTATGTCCAGTCCAGAGAAACATGGCCATTCCACGATCATTACCGGGCATCGCTATAAGGACGCCCCCGCGGCGATTGAATGGCTGTGCAAGGTGTTTGGTTTTGAACGCCACGCTGTGTACGAAGGCCCGGACGGAACCATCGGTCACGCGGAGCTGACGCTGGGCGGCGGCATGATCATGCTCGGCTCGGGCAAGGACGATGAGTACGCGCGAGGCTTCAAGGGTCCGGACGAGCTGGGCGGAATTGAGACGCGCGCCGTGTACATTGTTGTGGCGGACGTGGATGCAGTCTATGCGCGGGCGGTGGCTGCGGGAGGCAGAATCGTGCGCCCGCTGCAGGACACGCCGTATGGGAGCCGGGAGTTTGGCGTGAAGGACCCGGAGGGTCACACGTGGAGCGTCGGGACTTACGATCCCTGGGTTAAGCCGGAGTAGCGGCGTGCGAGCGGAGGACGTCGGAATCAGGATAGGTCTACGATAACTTCCATGGCATCGTATCGCGTCGCACTTCGCCGCTCCGATGAGGGTTACAGCGTCTCGTGTCCAGGGCTGCCCGGTTGCTGGTCGCAGGGCGCAACCGAGGAAGAGGCGCTGGCCAATATCCGCATTGCGATTCGTGAATATTTACGAGCTGCAGGATCGAACGAGAACTAGCTTTTCGGAAGCTGCTCTAATCCATGTCCACAATCTTGCCGGGGTTCATGCGGTTGTCGGGGTCGAGGGCGCGCTTGAGGGTGCGCATGACTTCGAGGCCCTCGCCGTGTTCCGCTTTCAGGTATTTCTTCTTGCCGGAGCCGACGCCGTGCTCGCCGGTGCAGGTGCCGCCCATGGCCTGGGCACGCTGGACGAGGCGGGACGCAAATGCCTCCGCTTCGTCGGCCTGGTCGGGGCCGAGCAGGCATTGCACATGGAAGTTGCCGTCGCCGACGTGGCCGACCATTACGCCGGGAAAGCTGAGCGTGTCGAGATCGGCGCGGGTGGCGACGATGCATTCGGCGAGGCGCGAGATGGGCACGCAGACATCGGTGATCAGGACGTCCGAGCCCGGCCTGAGTGCGCGGGTGGCGTAGTAGGTGTCGTGGCGGGCCTTCCAGAGGCGCTCACGGCCGGCGGGGGTGGTTTGCCAGTCGAAGCCGAGGCCGCCATGCTCGGCGGCGAGGCCTTCGGCGAGGCGCGCGGTCTCTTCCACGCTGGACTGGCTGAGGCCGTGGAACTCGAAGAGAAGAGTCGGCTTGAGGGCCAGGTCGAGATGCGAGTAGCGGTTGATGGCGTCGACCTGGGGCGCGTCCATGAACTCGATGCGGGCGACGCCGAGGCCGAGTTGAATGGCTTCAATGACCGTCTGCACGGCGCCGTCGATGGTGGCAAAGGTGCAGAGGACGACGCCGACTGCCTCAGGCAGCGGGTGCAGGCGCAGGGTGACTTCAGTGATGACGCCGAGGGTGCCCTCGGCGCCGACGAAGAGGCGCGTCAGGTCGTAGCCGGCGCTGGATTTGCGGGCACGCGTACCGGTGTGGAGGATGCGGCCGTCGGCGAGAACGACGGTGAGGGCCAGAACGTTTTCGCGCATGGTGCCATAACGGACAGCCGTTGTGCCGGAGGCGCGGGTAGAGGCCATGCCGCCGATGGTGGCGTCGGCGCCGGGATCGATGAAGAAGGTGAGGCCGGTGTTTTCAAGCGCCTTTTGCAGGGCGAGGCGACCGATGCCGGCTTCGACGGTGGCGTCCAGGTCGTTCGCGCTGACGCGGAGGACGCGGTTCATTTGCCGCATGTCGATGGAGATGCCGCCGCGAAGGGCGTGCACGTGGCCCTCGAGCGAGGTGCCCGCGCCGAATGGGACGACGGGAAGCTGATGGCGCGCGCTCACTTTCAGGATGGCGCTGACTTCCTGAGTGGTTTGCGGAAAACAGACCAGGTCNNGCAGATCGGCCAGCGCTGACGCGATTGCGGATTTGGGTGCGGTTTCGATTGCCATGGAGTGCCTGTGATGGAAATGATAAACGGACAGCGCGTTCCTGATCCGGCCAGAAAAAAGTGTTAGCGTTCCCACCCTTCCGACCGAAAATCATTTCTGGGGAAGGGTGGGAAGCCACAAAGCTCGACCATCCCGCTCCAGTCTCCAACCGGCGTTGCCGACCCACGGGAGATGAAACTGTGCCCCATCCTTCGCTTTTTTCTGGCGAATGGGTGGGAAGGCTAACACTCAATGCGAGCCGACATTAGCGTGCTGCTGCGTGACTGGCCAGGTACTCTTCGCTCACCTGAACATACCCATCGCGCGCCACGCGCTTGCCGCGCTCGCGATACAGCGCCTCGTCCTCCGGCTGCGCAGTCCCCAGGCCATCCACGTAGCGGTTGTACATGCAAAACGCGGCTGCGATCAGCACCGTGTCGTGAATCTCGATGTCCGTTGCGCCCAGCACGCGCGCGGCGTCCACGTCCTCCGCCGTCACCAGCTTCCCGTCCTGCTGCACCTTGCCTGCGATCGCCAGCAGCGCCTTCAGCTTGGGGCTGATGGCGGCCTGCATGAAGTCGGTCTTGACCTGCTTCACCAGCGCCTCATCGCCGCCCAGGTGCGCCGCGGCGATCATGCCGTGAATGCTAGCGCAGTAGTGCGTGCAGTTGCGGCTCGAAACATACGTGGCAATCAGTTCGCGCTCGCCGAGCGAGAGCGTGCTGGGGCCGGTCAGCAGCACTTCAACCAGCGCATTCAGTGGCCGCGCCGTCTCTGGCCGAAAGGCCATGGCGCCGCGAATTCCGGGCAGGTCGGGGGGAAGAGCGATGTGGGCCATGTTGAGAATCCTCCATTCAAAGTTGCGTTCAGAATATTGCTGTCTCCGGGGCAAGAACTGCCGGCACGGACTTTCCGCGCACCACAAGCCAGCGAACCGGCAATCCAGCCAGCACCACCGCCGCGCCCAGCAGCGACGGCCACAGGCTATGCATCAGCAGCATGGCCGCCAGCACACCGCTGCCCAGGAGAAACACGATTGGCGCCACCGGATACCACCAGCGCCGCACCGGCTCAGTAAAGCGAAACAGCGTAGCCACGGTCAACGCCAGAAATACGACCGCGGAAAAAATAATGAAAGCCAGAATACGATCGAACGCGCCCAGACCAAGCACGGCCAGCGCCATCCCGGTCTGCAGCAATACCGCATTCGCCGGCGAGCCAAGCCGCGGATGCAGCCGAGCGAAAACACTGAGCGGACCGCCCCGCCGATCGCTCCCGGCCTCTTCACGAGCCAATGCGTACGTCACACGTGGCACCGCCATGCTGAGCACCATCAACCCGCCCAGTACGCTCAACACCACGCAGGCCGACATCACCCGGCCACCAGCGGCGCCAAACAGCGCCTGGCCAAACTGCGCCACAAACGCCGTGTTGCTCTGGATCTGCTCCAACGGAACAACAGCCACAAACGCAAAGCTCACCAGGAGATAAATTGCCGTTACCACCAATACTCCGCCGGTGAATGCAATTGGCAAGGTCCTGCGCGGGTTTTTCACCTCGCCTGCGATCTTGCCCGCCTCCCACCATCCGCCGAAGCAGAAGAACGCGCTGATCGCCGC
>PLPU01000146.1:0-3284 GCA_003159975.1 Acidobacteriaceae bacterium | reverse complement strand
CTCAGGCGCGTTCCCGCGTAGTTCATTGCCCCAAGAGCAAGCAGAATCAGCGCCGGCAGCATCTTCGCCAGCCACACCGGCACTGAAAACAGCGCCTGCGCATAGGGCACCGTGCCCACGCAAAGCGCCGCGGCCACGCCGGGATACATCACCACCGCGGCCATCCATCCATAAAGAAACGCCACGCGCCGGCCAAAGCCTTTGCGCAGGTAGACATATTCGCCGCCGGCTTGCGGAAACCGCACCGCCAGCTCGGTAAAACAAAGCGCGCCGGCCAGAGTAACGAGCGCCATGCCGCACCACACCGCACCCAGCAGCGCGGGCGAGCCGACGGACTTCGCCATGCCCGCGGGCGTGAGAAAAATGCCCAGTGAAATGGCCTCGCCGGTCACAACGGCCATGGCCGCCCACACCCCCATCTGCCGCCCGCCCTGCCGCTCGCTCCGCATCGTTCGGGTATCCTACGCAGGCGGCGGGCTCACGCGCATCCTCCATTTGGTTGAGGCCGGACCCGTCAATCGTGGCGGCTCGCCATCGCTCTCATCCCACACTTCGAGCCGCGCACTCGATGCAACCCGCCCCGTTGCTGTATCGTCCAAAGCGTATGGCAACTCAAGCGAGCACCGCTCCCCACCCCGCTCCCGAGGCTGAAGAGGTTTACCGCCGCTGGCTTCAGTTTCTTGACGATGAGTTTGTCCGCCACAGCTCTCCTGAGCGGCGCGCGGAGATTGTGCGCGACCAGCTCTACCAGCTCTATCTGGGCCGCCCGCACGGGGGCAAGCTCAACTTGACGCTCACCTCGGAGCTCCCCGGCAACGTGCTGAGCCTGGCCCTCGACCCGGAAAACATCACGCTTGAGGCCGGGTATTATCCTGAGGTCAATCGCGAGCTGTACGCACGACGCAAGCCGCTGCTCTGGTTCTGGCAGATGTTCGACCGCTCGCCGGTCGGCCTGAACCACTGGCTGGGTCTGCGCTTCCGCTGCATGCTCGGCCGCCACCTGTTTGACCACATGGGCAACGGCGTCCGCATCCACCACGGCGTCGACCTCACCTACGGCTACAACCTCAAGATCGGTGACGGGGTCACCATCCGCCATGGCGTGCTTTTGAATGATCGNNCCGGACGACTACGAACATGCCACGCTGGTGCCCACGGTGATCGGCGACCGCGCCCGCATCGGCAGCCACGCCATCGTGCTGGCCGGCCATACGGTCAAGCCGGGTGAAGCGGTCGGCGCCTTCCCGGCGGACGGAAGCTAAGCCCGAAAAGCTCTCAATGCTACTCTGACCCGTTGGAGTCTCCCTTGCCGTCTGGCGCACTGATCGTTGCTGTCTTCGAATTTGTTCTGCTCCTCTTTTCGCTCTGCGTCCACGAGTGCGCCCATGCCTGGATGGCCTCGCGCCTCGGCGACCAGACCGCCCGCGAAATGGGCCGCGTGTCGCTCAACCCGATGGACCACATCGACCCCATCGGCACACTGCTGTTTCCTGCGCTCATGATCTTCGGCCCGCTCTTCGGCCTCAATCTGTTCGGGGGCATGCTGATTGGCTGGGCCAAACCCACCCCGGTGATCACCCGCAACTTTCGCAAGCTCGTACGCGACGACAACCTGACCACGCTGGCCGGCCCGTTCTCCAACCTGCTGATTGTCTTTGTCGCTTTCGTCGTACTGGCCATCATCTCGCTTGTTGTCCCAGACGGCCGGCAGTACGTCTACTACGCCTTTAACGGCAGCCTTCTCATCGACGTCTCTCCCGGCGTGCAGACAGTCGTCCTGCTGGCGACGCTGGCCATTCTGGTGAACCTCTCGCTCTTCTTCTTCAACCTGCTGCCCATCCCTCCACTCGACGGCAGCCACCTGCTGCGCAACGCGCTGCCCTACAACGCCGTCCAGACCTATGACCGAATTCCCATCTGGGTCAGCTATCTGCTGATGATGTTCCTTGGCCCGGTCATCCTGAGGATTCTCCTGAGCCCATCGCTTGGCCTGGTTTATCTGGCCCTCAGGCACATCTAAAGGACCCAACATGCCGGACAAAGACAAAAGCGCCAGAACACCGGCGATTTGCCTCCGCCAGAACCCGATAGAATCAATCGAGACACTATTTCCCGGAATCGATAAGAAAAATGCCTGAACCCGCAACCTCATCGTCCCGCCCCCGCGTCCTCAGCGGCATGCGTCCCACCGGCAAGCTCCACCTCGGCAACTACATGGGCGCCCTCGCCAACTGGGTCAAGCTTCAGGACGACTACGAGTGCTATTTCTTCATCGCCGATCTCCACGCGCTGACCACCGACTATGCGGACACTTCGCAGATCGCGCCTAACACGCTTGAAGTTGCGCTGGACTTCCTTGCCGCCGGACTCGATCCGAATAAATGCACCATCTTTGTGCAGAGCCAGGTGAAGCAGCACTACGAGCTGCCACTGCGATTGGGGATGATTACTCCGTTGAGCTGGCTTGAGCGTGTGCCGAGTTACAAGGAGATGCAGGAAAACCTCTCCACCAAAGACCTGACCACCTACGGATTCCTGGGCTACCCGGTCTTGATGGCTTCGGACATTCTGCTCTACCAAGCCGATTTTGTCCCTGTAGGTCAGGATCAGCAGGCGCACGTCGAGCTGACCCGCGAAATCGCGCGACGCTTCAATCAGTTTTATCCCAGAGCAAGAGCCAAGAATGTCGGGGAAATACTCCGAGCAGCCCAAGTGCGTCCTCTTTATGTTCTACCCGAACCAAAGGTCCTGCTGACTCCCTCGCCCAAGCTCCCCGGTACCGACGGTCGCAAAATGTCAAAGAGCTACGGCAACACCATCCTGCTCACCGATCCCGAGCCGGAAGTGCGCCTGAAACTCAAGACCATGGTCACCGACCCGGCCCGCGTCCGCCGGACCGATCCGGGCGACCCCGACAAGTGCCCGGTAGGCGATCTGCACAAGGTCTTTTCCAGCCCTGAAACCCTGGCCAACGTCTATGAAGGGTGTCGTTCCGCGGGAATCGGCTGCATCCAGTGCAAGGGCTGGGCTGCCGATGCGCTGGTACAGATTCTTGAACCCATCCAGACTCGCCGTGCCACCTATTCCGAAGCGCAAGTAGTGGGAATCTTGAAAGACGGCTCCAACTGCGCGCGCATTCGCGCCGAACAAACCATGCAGGAAGTGCGCGCCGCCATGCACATGACGCTGAGCAGTGCCGCAGGCCTGTGAGACCCATCGAAGAATACAGTTGAACGTGGAAGAAACAGCATTGACCGAAGAAACCAACAACCCGGAGATCGCCA
>PLPU01000418.1:0-9370 GCA_003159975.1 Acidobacteriaceae bacterium | reverse complement strand
ATGATACCTCGATTTTCGCTCCATCGACGAATGCCTGTTCATCACGAGAAGGCCGCCGACCCAGAGGGTACCCCGACGGGGCACAGTTCCTGATGCCGCGATGAGTGGGCCAGTTGCCGGCCCCGGAGGACGGCTGGCGGTTAAGTCCCTCCCCGGTCCCCAAGTGCGAGGGACCGGGGGCACCCATAGGGTGTTGGGGGATCGTCGGGACCGGGGCCACGCCACCAACGGGCGTAGAATTGCCGGGAGTTTGTTTTCAAAATGGAGATTCCGGATCATATGCACCACTCTCGTTGGCCAGCAGCTTTAGGAGCGGCTTCGGCGGCGTGTCTGATGATTTCGGCTTGCGGAAATCCTTCCGCCCCCCCGCCGCCCACTCCGTCCATCACGGTCACTCCGGCCTCGGCTGTCATCGGAACGCAGCAGCAGTTCACTGCCACCGTGAATAATGCCGCCTATGCCGGCAATCGTGTCACGTGGTCAGTCAGCGCGCCCGGTAGTACCCTCAGCCCCGGCGACATCAGCTCCACCGGCCTCTACAACACGCCATATCCCGCGCCCTCCACGGTTACAGTCACAGCCAGCAGCGTCGTGGTGCCAGCAATAAGTGGCAGTGCCACCGTCACACTCTCAGCGCCGCCAACCGCAACCGGCCCGGCCCTCGTGGTTGACTTGAACACGCCCAATAATGCTAACGAGAATCCCCATACCATCAGCCCCTACGTATACGGAATGAATGCCTATCTTCTGGACTCGGCCTCAGAGAAGATCGCAAATCCGGGCATTCTTCGCTGGGGTGGCGACGATTCTTCGCGCTACAACTACCAGAACGGTTGGACCAACTCGGCCAGCGACTGGTACTTCGAGAACGGCGAAGGCGCAGCGTACATGTTCCCCAACGCGACAGGAGGCAGCATTCTCAGCACCTCCAACCCAACGGCGGGCACCAATTTCACATCGTTCTTCCCCGCCGTGGATGCGGCGGGTTCGACGGCGCTGGGCACGATGCCGGTGCAGGGCTGGGTGAGCAATGGAACCTATGCGTGCAGTTTTCCGAGCTCGACGTTCCCGAATCAGTTGGGCCAGGAGGGCTTTACTGGATTCATCAACTACCCCGCATTCATCAGCTACAACAACGAGCAATGCGGATACGGAGTCTACCCCGACGGAGATGACGGCTGCACAACTTCGGTCGGCTGCAACATCTTCGGCAACGATACGGTCGCGGAGGTTACGAGCGTCGCGGCGCCGCCGCCCAGCATCGCCAACGCCCCCGCTCCCGGCTCGTCCATCGGCACGATGAGCGCCTGGGCGAATGGAACATGGCCGGGCGGCTGGGTGAATTCAATCGCGAGCAATCCGAGCTATGGCAACGGCGCGAGCGGCAAGGGGGTGGCTGTCTGGGATCTCGACAACGAGCCCCCATGGTGGGATGGCGAGCACCGCGACGTGCATCCGGACCCCTTCACCTACGACGAGGTGACTAACAACGGAATTGGAACAGCGCTGGCAATCAAGACGGCCGACCCCACGGCGCTGGTCTCGGGGCCGGTGATCGACTACTGGTGGGCATACTTCTACTCGAAGAAAGACATTGAGTCAGGCTGGCAAACGGGAAATCCCTGCTTTGAACCGTGGAGCAATCCTATAGACCGCGAAGCGCACAACGGCGTGCCCCTGATCGAGTACTACCTGCAGCAATTCAACAATTATTCGCAGCAGTACGGCGTCCGCCTGCTCGATTACCTGGACGTTCACGGCTATTTCGCGCCTGACTATCCGCCGGGAAGCGGTGTCTCGACTGGCTTCAACCCCGCGGGCGACACCCAGGAGCAGGAGGTGCGTGCGAACGGGACGCGGGCCTTCTGGGATCCCACCTACACCGATCCCGATTACCCGCAGCCGAACTACATCACCGACACAAACTACACCACAAACTGCTCGCCGCCGCCACAGGCCCCCAATGTGATTCCCATGCTGCAGACCTGGGTGAACCGTGACTACCCGGGGACGCAGACGGCCATCGACGAGTACAACTTCGGCGGCCTGGAATCAATCAGCGGCGCCGTGGTCGAGGCGGACATTCTGGGCATCTTCGGGCGTCAGGGCCTGGGCATCGGTGCGCTGTGGCCGCTCGGAACTCCGACCAGCGTGATCGACTCAACGGCCCAGAACCCGGCCAACTACGCTTTCGCCATGTATCGCAACTACGACGGCAAGGATTCCCTGTTCGGCGATACGTACCTGTACGCGACAAGTACAACGTCCGGCTCCGATGCCGAGGACCAGCTCGCGATTTACGCGGCGCTGCGCAGCTCAGACAGCGCCATCACCATAATGATCATCAACAAGACCTACGGTCCGCTTACCTCTACGCTGTCGCTTGAGAACTTCGGCCCTGCCAGCGGCACGGCGCAGGTGTATCAATACAGCAACGCCAACTTGAATGCCATCGCGCAGCAACCGGCCGCACCCATATCGCCACCCACGGAGGCCGGATTATTCCCCAGCACCATTGACAACTACACCTTCCCGGCGCAGTCGATCACGCTGTTTGTGATTCCGAATTAGAGGCGCTCACAGACCGCGAAGGATGTTTCGGGATCGCAAAAAAAACGATGGAGGGTAACACCTTCTCACTTTCAGCTCCATTCATTGGAATGGGAATGAAGTTTCGGTTTGCGCAGACAATTCGCTATTGCTTGTTGACGTCGACGTAGTAGAGGTCGGTGGCTACCTGGAAGTCTTCTTTTGATAACGGCGTCTGCATCGATTGCCAGGTGGTGGTGGGGTGAATGATTTGCCAGTGGCCGGGCGTGCCGACGCGGACGGGCATGGCGAAGCTGTCTTCGTCGGCGCTCCACTTATACATGACTGAGCCGGGCGTTTCGCCGAAGAGAAGCTCGAGGCGTGGAATGCTGACGTGGCGCAGGTATTGGTCGAAGATTGGCGTGAGGTTCTGGCCGGTGTGCTGGTTGAACCAGGCGACTACGTCTTCAGTCATGATGTTTTGATATTTGAAGTGCTGGTAGAAGTCGTGGAGGAGCGCGAACCATTTGGCGTCGTCGTCGATGACAGAGCGCAGGGTGTTGATCATGAGTGCGCCCTTGAAGTACTGGTCTTGAGTGGGGTCGGCGTTGACGCCGCGTTCGGCGACGATGGGGCGCATGTTGACGATTTTGGGCTTGACGCCGCTGAGGTACTTGATGGCGTCGGCTTTGCCCCATCGGTATTCGACGTAGAGGCTTTCGAGATAGGTGGTCCAGCCTTCGTGAATCCACATGTCGGAGGGATCGGCGGCGGTGATGCTGTTGCCGAACCACTCGTGTCCGCTCTCGTGGATGATGATGAAGTCGAAGCGGGGGCTGATGCCGACACCGGTCCAGTCGCGGTCGAGGTAGCCGTTTTTGAAGAGGTTGCCGTAGGCGACGGCGCTTTGATGTTCCATGCCGGAGTAGGGGACCTGGACGAGCTTGTAGCCGTCTTTCGCAAAGGGATACTCGCCGAAGTAGTGCTGATAGGCCTCGATCATTCCTTTGGCCTGGGAGAACTGCACTTTGGCTTTGTCGAGGTCTTCGGGGAGCACGTAGAAGTCGAGGGGCAGGGTGCCGAGTTTGTCGTCGAAGTGGACGTAATTGCCGATGTTGAGGGCGACGTCGTAGTTGTTGATGCCGTAGCTCACGTGCCAGTCCCAGCGGGTGTAGCCGTCGCCGAGATCGGTCTTGGCGACGAACTTGCCGTTGGAGACATCGACGAGGTTGTTGGGGATGGCGACGCTGATATCCATGGATTCAACTTCGTCACGCCACTGGTCTTTGTTGGGCCACCACATGCTGGCGCCGGTGCCTTCGCAGGCGGTGAAGATCCAGACGTGGCCGGAGGGATCCTTCTTAAAGCTCATGCCGCCGAAGCGACCGGTCTCTTCAGGATGGCCGGAGTAATAGAAATCGATGGAGTAGACCTGGCCGGAGTGGAGGGTCTGGGGGAAGTCAATGAAGACGGCGCCGGTGTCGCGCGTGTATTTGAGGGGTGTGTCGCCGAGGAGAATCTTGTCGATGGAGAGGGTGTCGCGGAGGTCGAGCTGGATGCGGGAGCCCTCCTGAAGCATGCGGAAGCGGATGGTGTTTTTGCCGGAGACGGTTTGCTTGTCGGGATCGACGCGGATGTCGAGGTGGTAGTAGAGGAGGTCGTTGTTGGCGCGGTAAGGGCCGTATGCGCCGCGCAGCATGTCATAGCGGGTGGGGATGGGCGCGCCGGCGTCGTTGGGACGGATGCGGGGCTTGGGCGGGGGGACGGGAGCGGCTGCCGGCGGCGTGGTTTGCGCGGGGGGTGGGCTGGCCGGCTGCGACGTGGCCTGGGAAAGAAGCGGGGCGGCGGCAAACAGGGCGACAAGACAGAGGGTGCAGGCAAGCGGGCGTGGGAACGAGAAGGGCATGGGGACATCGTAAACCTGTGGGCGGGTGGACGGGACAGAGGTCTCTTGTTAGGCCCATTTCGGCGGACGAGTGACAACCGCTCCCGATGGGAGCGTTACATTCTCCGGAAGCCGGCTTTTCCTCAAATACGATTCATAGATTCGGATGGATGCATTTGCGTTGAGAGCAAGCTCTGCAGAGTAGCGGCAGGGAGGAAACGCTACAACGATCTTCTTCTCAGGAAATAGTCTGCGAATGGCTGCAATTGGTGGAACAAGATCAGCATCTCCCGAAATGATAATTGCCGTATCGAATGCATTGGAATGAGCATCGCACAGAAGCTCTGTCGCAATGTTTACGTCCGTCTTCTTTTCCTGTGGGACAAAGGCTGCGGCGTGGCAATTCTTGCACTCTTTGCGATCCGCTTGAAACCGGCCCCAATAGATTGACAAGTTGGGGAGGGTGGCAATGGCATCGAGCCAGGCGCTTTGCCTCTGCTCCTTGCCAAAGTTTCCACTGACGCGGGAGGTGAAGTATTTGGTAAGCAAGAGGGTTTGATCGGCGCGAAGCAGCGAAGCAGACAGTGCTGGCGGATCGAGCCACATGTACTTCCTCCAGCCCTGTTCGCGGAGACCGAAGTAGAGGTTGAAGCCATCTATGTAGGTCATAACGCGAAATTTGCTTCCAATTGGGGACTGCACCATTCCTGCCCTTTCCGAGTTGTCTTTGCAACGAACTGCTTGACAATTGACCGGGTTGAGCTACGATTAAGAAGTAGTTCTAACAGCTCCTGCGTGCGTAGCGCAGGATCCGACGGCCGCCTCCGGGTGGCCGTCTCTCTTTGGGATGGAGACTGCCCTTCTCCGGAAGTTCCTAGCTGTCCCGCCTCTCTTCCCGTCTTGTCCGCACTCACATAGAAGGTATGGCTTGGATTTCAAGGCTTCTTCGCTTTCTTCCTCTCCTCAGCGGCAATGGCCAGGGATGCCGATTCTTTGTTGATATCGGACATTTGCTCGGCGATGCCTGCAAGCGCACCGTATGGTGATTCACCTGCAGCCCCGGCCATCCCTTCGGCTACGCCTTGTCCAAACTGTTCAATCAATGTCTTCGGAACCCACACATGGGCTGGCTTGCCGCCAATTGTCCCGCTGGAGCGAATTTCACCGCGCTTCTCCAGACGTCCAATTATGCTGTGGACCGATGCCATCAGGTTTCCATATTTCCCCGTGTCGTAGCCCATGCTCTCAAGCCGAGCTCGAACGTCGGTAGGCACAAGGGGACCGCCGTGGGTTCGATATGCCTGCCGAATCGCGTCAGTTAGCCCGAGTGCGTCCGCTTCTTCGAAAGGTTCTGCCCGGAGCATTCTAGATAGGGCAAAGATTGTTTCGCGGAGTCCTGAGATTCTTTCTTCGAGAAGCTCAATTTCGCGAGCATGTGCCCCCAGTTTCTGCTGGGAGGCGATGTAGTCTGCCTTCGCCTTTTCGAGCATGTCTTTATAGATCGCATCGTCCATAATGTGATAATTAGACATCTAGTCTAAGAAACTGTCAAATTTAGAATTCAGTCTGTCTAAATTCTGATTTATCGGTTCATACTATTGCTGCGGCTATTCTTATCGAGACTCTATGGCAACAAATGTTCGCCAATTCGACGTGATTGTTCTGGGGGCGGGGGCGGCTGGGCTGATGTGCGCGGCGACGGCTGGGCAGCGCGGGCGGCGCGTGGCTCTGCTGGAACATGGCGGACAGGCGGGACGGAAGATCCTGATTTCGGGCGGCGGGCGGTGCAATTTTACGAATCTGCATTGCGGGCCGGGGAATTTCATTTCGGAAAACCCACATTTTTGTAAGTCGGCGCTGGCGGGGTATGGGGCGCAGGATTTTCTCGAATTGGTGGAGCGGTACGGGATTCACTGGCACGAGAAGACACTGGGACAGCTTTTCTGCGATGGGTCGGCGCGGGCGATTCTGGATATGCTGCTGGCGGAGTGCGAGCTGGGCAGTGTGGAGCTGGTGTTGAATGCGCGCGGGATTCAGGTAGAGGGCACGGCGGGAGGCGGGTTCCGCGTGGAATGCTCGGCAGGCGAATTTGCGGCTGAGGCGCTGGTGGTGGCGACGGGGGGATTGTCGATTCCGAAGATTGGGGCAACAGGGTTGGGGTATGATCTGGCGCGGCAGTTTGGGCTGAGGATGGTTGAGCCGCGGCCGGCGCTGGTTCCGCTTTTGCTGGGTGGCGGTGAGATTGGATGGACGGAGCTGGCGGGTGTGGCGGCGGAGGTGGTGGCGTCGGCGGGTGGCGCGAAGTTCAGAGAGAAGATGCTGGTGACGCATCGGGGGGTGAGCGGGCCGGCGGTGTTGCAGGCGTCTTCTTATTGGCGTTTGGGGGATGAGTTTGTGCTGGATTTCGCGCCGGGTTTGGATTTGCTTGGGGCGCTGAAGGAGCCGAGGGCGCGGCGGGATTTGGCGGCGATGAAGTTGGCGCTGAGGGAGGTTTTGCCGCAGCGACTGGCGGGGTTTCTGGCGGAGGTTTGTGCGCCCGCGGGGTGGTCGAATGCCGCGCTGGAGGAGTGCGAGAGGAGGCTGCACCGGTTTGCGCTGCATCCGGTGGGCACGGAGGGGTTTGCAAAGGCGGAAGTGACGGCCGGGGGAGTGGATACCGATGGCTTGCAGGCGCGAACGATGGAGGCGCGGAAGATGCCGGGTCTGTTTTTCATTGGCGAGGCGGTGGATGTGACGGGGTGGCTGGGAGGGTTCAATTTCCAGTGGGCGTGGGCTTCGGGAGTGGCGGCGGGGAAGAATGCTTGAGGGAATAGGGAATAGGGACTGAGGGACTGAGGGACNNACTAAGGGACTGAGGGACTAAGGCACTGGGGAGTTCTTGGGGGGTGGGGGAGTTGCCATTCGTTTGACGAATTCGTAGAGGACTTCGGGGCCGGTGCCGGAGATGAATTGACCGGGGTGGGAGTTGGTTTTCATCCAGGCGAAGAGGAAGACGAGCGGAATCCAACCGCGGGTGTCGTGTTCGAGCTCGGCACCGATTTGGTTGAGGGTGGGAAAGAGCTTGACCGGGAGATGGACGGGGGCGACTTTGAGGGTACCTGGATCAAAACAGTTCGCGGGTGGCGAGCTGACCAGGTATTCGCGGCAGATGAGCGGGCGGATGGGGTGGATAGAGCAGGACTCATCGACCAGGAAGGGGCAGGGTACGCGCTGGTAGAGATAGTCGAGGCCCATGCGCTGGTTGAGCTCGGATTCATCGCGCCAGTCTTCCTTACTCATCTGGACGAGGCGATCGATGAGGCCGGCTGCGGAGAGTTTGAGCAGGGTCTGGTGGAAGCGTTCGGCGAGTTCCTGTTGAGTTGATTCGGGAAGGGAGCGAATCCAGAGGGCGAGGGCTTCGGCTTCGAAGATGCTGATGGGGACGAGTTGGCGGCAGCAGGCGCCGCAGCCGGCCTTGCAGGAGATGGGGTGTCCGACTTCGGCGGTTGCCGAGGCGACGGTGGCGATGAGCGAGTCGTCCAGTGCCTGGAGGACGGGGAGGATCTGGGTGAGATTGGTTTGGCCGGCGGGGACAACCGCGGTGACAGAGATCTGGCCTTCGCCGACGGTGAGGGTGAACTCGACCGGGACTGTGTCAATCTGGCTGGATTCAGGAGGGGCCGTTTCAGGATGCGTTGGGGGCTGCTCGTCCATAGACAAGGAATTGTAGCGGATGCGCGAGCGCGCGGCTGGGGTTAGGCAGCGTCTGACGAATCGGCCAAGATCTCGACAAACGCAGAAAAATGCCAGCAGGGCTAAACAGGCTGCGGAAAAAGTCTGGTTTATGGTTGCATTTTTGGAAAATGGCGCAGGGGCTAAAGCCCCTCTCTCTCATTTTCAACAACTTGCGGCCCGACTGAAGTCAGGCCCTGATACAAAGCCTGTGAGAATTACGTTTTGGGGAGTTTTTCCGCAGCCTGTAAAGCCCACTCATATTTTGGGCCATTTTCGGCCTGACTGAAGTCATGCCCTGATACAAGGCCTGTCGCTGGGGACCCCGGCAAGTCATGCCCTGATACANNGGAGGAGTTAAGACGAAGCCCTTGCGGATGAGGGCGAATCCCTGCTGGGGAAGTTCAGCCTGAAGGAGCTGGTTGTCGGGTCCGGAGAACAGGTCAGTGACGGCGCCGGAGATGGTGGCCTTGAGGTGATGGACGGCTACCGGCTTGCCGTCGATCGTGCCTTGTTCGTCGGCGTAGGTGGCGAGCTGGATGGGGGAGATGGAGCCGGCTCCTTTGGGGATGATGGCCCAGAGACCGGCGTTGTTGCGGGCTACGCCGAGGGCGAGCAGGGTGTCGAGGGCTCCTGGATCGAAGTCGGGCATGAATACGGCGGCGGCGTGTCTTGCCAGGCGGGTGGTGGTACTGTGGCCGTTCGCCGAGATGTTCAGGAGGAGTTGGGCGGCGTCTGGCGCGGCGGTGATGTTGACGGCCGAGCTGTTGACCGTGGCGCTTAACTGCACGTGTTTGAGGGCGTTGGCCGAGGTGAGCTGCTCGGATTTGGAGAGGTCGTAGTTGAGCCCCTGCATGGCGACTTTAATCACTGTGGTGGTGTCGTAGCCATTGGGGTTGGGGATGAAGGTGACGGTGGCGGCGCCGACGGAGTGGCCGTGCTGCGCGATGATGAAGCTGCCGGACTGGGCGGAGGCGATTGCCGGTGGAACGAGGGCGAGAGCCGTCAACAGCGGAAGGCATCTGAGTTTGAGCATGAACGTCTTCATATCACCTAATTAGACACCGGCGGACGGGTAAGAGTTGCGAAAGGCAGTGTACAGTGCTGTTGACAGATGGCTTGGCCTGCCTGGTGGCCGATCGCGATTCCGGCTCACGAGGTGGTTACCCCCCGCCCCCCATTCCTGAAAATAACTGTCGTCTCTTCATTGGGTTACGAGGTGCATGCGGCTGCATCTGTTCATTA
>PLPU01000190.1:10822-11280 GCA_003159975.1 Acidobacteriaceae bacterium | reverse complement strand
CATTACTGCGGGTTCAAGCGGACTGTGCCGGCGCGGTGCCCTAAGTGCGAGAGCGAACATCTTTACTATTTGGGCGCGGGGTCGCAGCAGGGGGAAGAACGGCTGGCGGAGATATTTCCGTTTGCGCGGATTGGGCGGATGGATCGCGACACGGTGCGCGGGCGGTACGACCTGGAGCGGCTGCTGGCACGGCTGCATTCAGGCGAGATCAATTTGCTGGTGGGCACGCAGATGATTGCGAAGGGTCACGACATTCACGGGGTGACGCTGGTGGGTGTTGTGGGGTGCGATCATGCACTGTCGATGCCGGATTTTCGCGCGGCGGAGCGGGTGTTTCAACTGATGACGCAGGTCTCGGGACGCGCGGGACGGGGCGAGTTGCCGGGGCGCGTGGTGGTGCAGACTTATTATCCGGATCATTACGCGATTGTGGCGGCGAGCAAGCATGACTACAAGAG
>PLPU01000190.1:2204-10733 GCA_003159975.1 Acidobacteriaceae bacterium | reverse complement strand
TGAAGGCGGGGTCGCGGAAGGCGTTGAATGCGGCGCTCAAGGGGATGCTGGCGCATGGGGAAGCGGCGGGCGTGCCGAGACGAGGCTTAGTTGTCGATGTGGATGCTTTGCGTTTAATGTGAGGAGCGGTTGTGGTTCGAGGTGCGATTACAACTAGGAGAGTCGATATGCGCATGCACAGTCCGACCCATCCAGGCAAAGTGCTCCGGGAGTTTCTGGGCGACGTGGGTGTAACAACTGCCGCAAAGCATTTGAAGGTTTCCCGCGCAAGGCTATCCCGCATTCTCAATGGCAACGCCGGAATCTCGGCCGATATGTCACTGCGTCTTTCCGCCGCGTTCGGGACGCACGCTGGAATCTGGTATGAGTTGCAGACGGACTACGATATTTGGCGGGCATCGCGAAAGAAACAGCCGAAGATCGAGCCGTTCAATCGGACGGCGTAGGAAGGAAGTTAGACGGGCTGCGGTAACCTCCGCTGCGCAAAGTATGCGAGGGATGGGACTCCCAAGCGCGACGGTATCTTTCCGCAATTTCAATATCAAAGATTGACAAACCCTGTCATTCGGTCCAGCATCAATGTCAGGAGGTTTTGCCCATGAATGTTTCGTTGACCCCCGAACTGGACAAATTCGTTGTTGGCAAGGTGGAATCCGGCCGCTACAACTCCGCCAGCGAAGTCGTCCGTGAGGCCTTGCGGCTCCTCGAAGAGCACGACCGGGCGCGGAGCGCGCAAATCGCCGACTTCAATCACGAACTGGGGACAAGGTTGGCATCGCTTGACCGGGGAGAGCGCGTCGAGCCAGGCGCGGTGCGGGAACGTCTTGAGCGGAAGTCCAGGGAGCGGAGAAAGCGCAGAGCATGATGGAGTACGTTCTCAGCACCGGGGCCGAGTTTGACCTGGACGAGATTTTGGAATACATCGCTCACGACAACATCGACGCCGCCGACCGATGGGTCGGCAAGCTCTTTGACGCATTCGCCGCACTTGCTCGAACTCCTGGTATGGGACACAAAAGGGAGGACCTTACTGAATATCCAGTGCTCTTCTGGCCGGTAGGCGCGTACCTGATTATCTATCGCGTCCAAATCGACTTCATCGAAATTGTTGCCGTAACCCAAGGGGCGCGGAGTATTCCCTCGTTCTTGCGCCGACGCGCCCAGTAGCCGGGTGCCCAGGGTCTTGCCTTTGAAACCCGGGAGTTCCGCAATCTCTTCTCAAGGCTTGAGAGTCCTTCTCGACATGGACGGCGGCAGATAGTTCTCGCCGGTCACGACCTTTCGGCCGGTTTTGCTTTCCAGCTCGACTCGGGCGCGATGGGCAATCCCGCCGCCTGTCTTTGCGGCCTTTTTGTTGGCGGGCAGGCCAACCGCCGTTTCCGTCTCCGCGATCTGACGCGTGGAAAGCTCGGCCAGCGCCGTGAAGATGAGNNGGCTTTCAAGCCCTTTCATATCCTTATGCTCTTTCACCGAGACGCCGGACCATTCTTCGTGAATCAGATTGGTGAGAATGGCGAATTCCTGTCCCTTCGTCACTTCGTGGGCGGCCCAGTAGTCGGTCAGCTTGTTGCGCGTCTCCTGCCCGGTCATGCGTTGGGTGATCCACTTTTCGCTGCGGCCGAGCTTGCGCCAATTCCCCCTGGTACGCTCCAGCCCAAGGGCCGGATCGGCAATCTCCTGGAGGCGCTCATAGCCCACCTTGGCAAGCCAGAGCTTGATGGGCTCCGCTTTGGGGCTGGGAACGGATTGAACCAGCCGGAGCAGCGTCTCCGCGTTGGCTACATCGGTGAGTCGCTGTTTTCCGTCTTCCGCGGTCAATTTCAACTGGTGACAGTTTGTCACCAGTTGGCTGCCCTCAGCACGCAGGCGCTGTTTGAGCTTGTTCCAGTATTTCCGGGCGACGGTCGCATCCGTTTGTTGCGTGAGGACGCGGATGATATCGACAACCGAGAACCACCATGCCTCTGTTGCTTCGTCATAGACGCGGCGTATCGGGTGATTCTCGAAGAGAGCGGAATGGGCGGAAATGGACTTGGTCATTAATCGTTCTCGATCTGAAGTCGCTTGACGTCGCGCTGAAATTGGCTTGAATAACTTGGGGAGCGCACTAGTGTGGGCCTCCGCAAACAGAGTCATTCTTCAAACGGCTCCAAGTTCACATCGAATTGCCTGAAACCTTCCCTCAGTGGCTAAGGCCCCGCTCAATCCAAGCCGCTTGCGGCACAACTGAAGAGGTTGCGGAAAAACTCGGGATTTTTAGATGAAATTGGCGAAAGACATCCCTCGGGGGCTGACGCCCACGTTGATTCTATTGCCCTTGCGGCGCGACTGAAGTCGTGCCCTTTCAAAGCAAGGGATTTTTCCGCAGTCTGTACAGACCGCGACCGGCATCGACTCACGCGCTGGAAGCAATGTCAGTGGCGCCGCGCGCTTTCATTTGGCTGCGGGTGTGCCTGAATCCAGGGAATGGAGTTCTTTGCCCGGCTTGAAGCGGACGGCTTTGCCGGGGGTTATGCTGACTTCAGTACCGGTACGGGGATTGCGGCCAATGCCGGTTTTACGGGCGCGGACGCTGAAAACGCCGAATCCGCGCAGTTCGATGCGCTCACCCGCTGCGAGAGCCTGTTTGAGGCCCTCAAAGACCGTATCCACCGCAGCTTCCGCTTTGGTCCGCGGCAGTCCCGTGCGCTCGATTACTTGATGGACGATGTCCTGCTTAATCAATGGGGTAACCTCGCTGGCCCGACTTGATTGACTGTACTACGATCCGCGGGATTGATGCTACAAGGATTTGCGGGGAATGTGGAACAGCGGGCATTCCCGACACGATTTGCCTGAGGAAAACCCGTCCTGCGACGCNNGTTATACGGATTAGCACAGAATCCGGTTTGGGAGCAGAATGTCCATTCAAAGTGACCGTTGGATCAGGGAACAGGCCACCAAGCACCGCATGATAGAACCATTCAGCGAGAAGCAGGTGCGCGAGGGGGTTATTTCCTATGGGCTTTCATCGTATGGCTACGATCTGAGAGTATCCGACGAGTTCAAGATATTTACCAATGTGAATAGCGCAATCATCGATCCCAAGGCCTTTGACGAGCGGTCGTTCGTCTCGGTGCAGGCTCCGTCGGTGATCGTTCCGCCCAATTCTTTTGCATTAGCACGATCCATCGAATACTTTCGTATCCCCAGGGATGTACTGACGATCTGCGTTGGGAAGTCAACCTATGCGCGTTGCGGAATCACAAGTGAACGTGACGCCATTCGAGCCGGAGTGGGAGGGATTCGTAACGCTTGAAATCTCAAACACGACGCCGCTACCGGCCAAGGTATACGCCAACGAAGGGCTGTGCCAAATACTGTTCTTCCGTTCCGACGGGGCCTGCGAGATCAGTTATGCCGATCGCAAGGGCAAATATCAGAACCAGCAGGGAATTGTGTTGCCCAAGCTGTAACGGAATGGGACGCACAATTCGGGTTGGACCGATCGGAGGGCGGATGAACGCGTGTGCCGCGACCAGGAGTCATGGGGGCTCCCTGCGCCGTTCACGGCAAGCTCTCCAGTCGACCAACGTGGGGTTTCGATGTGGGTTCAATTCGTATTCCTTTGCCGATTCATATCGGCCTGATCTCGGATGAGCCGATCCGCCTGGCCGGACTTGGCAGCATCTTCGAGCAACCGGCGCGGGAGAATCATGCCCAGCTTGTTCCGATTATGGGAACCATGAACGAATTGCTGGCCAGGTCCGACATCGATTACCTTGTCGTGGATCTGAGTTCTTCGACGAGCGACATGGAGACGCTGGAAACAATTCGCCGCGCGCGTCCCGCCGTTCGCCTGATCGTCATTGGCCCGCAGGGTAACGAAGATCTGATTCACGATGCGATTATTGCCGGCGCGCGGGCCTACCTGGACCACACGGCCGGCCCGGAAGTGGTGCGATCGGCAATCGAAGTGGTGATGGGGGGCTCGATCTGGGCGCCGCGCCGCGTGCTCTCGAAGCTCATTGACCGACTGCTCAAGGTTCCCGATTCCAGCCTCACCAACGGTAACCCACACCTGACGGACCGCGAGCGCGAGGTGCTGGATTTGATTCTAATGGCGCAATCGAATCGCGAGATTGCTCGCCAGTTGGGAATCGAAGAGCGCACTGTGAAGGCACACGTGGGCCGCCTGATGCGCAAGACCGGCTCCGACAATCGGATCGAGCTCACGATGCGCACCCTGAATGCGGCAAGGGGGGGTGGTGGAGCAGCAGCGGACCGACGCCAGCGAGACAGAAGAGTGAGCGATCGCCGAAAGGCTCTCGAAGCTTCGGGCTCATTAACCGATAAGTAAACAAGGGTGGTTACTTTAATCTATGCTCCTTATGTACTCTTGCCTGAGCAAACGTTTTATTTGACACTTGTTAACAGAAACAACGCAGATCTGGGGAAAGGAGTTCCCAGGAAGCATGTTTTTCATGAATCCCGGGAACTCCTATTTTTTTAGATTTTGGTCTTAGATGAACTGTTCCGCGGCCCTCCGTTTCGGTTTCCAGAGAAAAACTTGTTCATAATAGTTTCGAAACAGTAGAGCTGAGCTTTATTGTCCAGACACATTTGAATCACTCCTTCAGAATCCTTTTCAGAGACAACGCAAATCTGGGGAAGGAGTTCCCGTGATGCGTCTATTCGATGGATCAAGGGAACTCCTCTTTTTTCTGAATTTGTGTTGGGATCGCCTGATCCGCAGTCTCCCGTTTCAGCCCTCCCCCAATCCAACAATTCAGCCTTGCCCACGTCCAACACGAGCAAGATTGGCGAACGGGGTTCCGGTTTGCAGGGAAAGGTCTGGATTCGGCTGAACCAAGGGCGGAGTGGGGCTAAAGCCCCATCTCTCTCTTTTAAAAACAGCTTGCGGCCCGACTGAAGTCAGGCCCTGATACAGAGCCTCGAGGGAATTACGCTGGAATTGGTTTTTCAGCAGCCCGTGAAGTCATGCCCGATACAAAGCCCTGAGACGATTGCGACCGGATGAGTTCTCGGCGACGGTGTTCGATGTGCGGCCCAGTGGCGGAATGCGGCGCATGTGCCAGGGCCCGGGCTTCGGATTTCGAGGCAGGCGGAATCAGCATTGCAAACCCACATGACGGCGAGGTTTCGCCGAGGATGCTGTAGCCTGATCGAGTAGTCTTCCGGATGGGCTGGGTTGCCCAGGCTTTGCGCCGCGGAATGGAAAGGATGAAGGAGATGAAGAAGACGATTGCTTTCAACTGCCTCTTGCGTTCAATCTGCCTGATGCTCGCCGTTTTCATGATGACCGGGTCTGCTTTTGCGGCCTCGACACGCGACGATCTGCAGGCCCGCATCGACGCGGCCAAGGTGGTTTTGGACCGGATCATGGGCGCACAGGACAACAGCATTCCGTTGGACATTCTGAGGCAGGCCACGTGCGTAGGGGTGGTTCCGGGTCTGATCAAGGGAGCGTTTGTGTGGGGCGCGCAGTACGGCCAGGGCGTGGTCACCTGCCGCACGGGACACGGCTGGAGCGCTCCGGTGTTTATCCGCATGGCGGGCGGGTCGTTTGGCTTCCAGATCGGGGGCCAGTCGACGGACCTGGTGCTGGTTGCGGTGAATGACCGCGGGTTTCAGGATCTGCTCAGGAGCAAGTTCAAGATTGGCGGCGACGCGGCCGCCACGGCCGGCCCGGTGGGACGCAACACGCAAGCCGCCACGGACTGGAAGATGAGCGCGGAGTTGCTGACGTATTCGCGCAGCAAGGGGCTGTTTGCGGGGATCGACCTGGATGGAACCAGCGTGAGCCAGAACAAGGAAGACACGGAGATTTATTTCGGCGCGCCGCACCCGTTCGAGTCGGTGCTGAAGGGGAACGTGGCTGTGCCTGCGGGGGCGATACCGTTTGTGAAGACGGTGGCGCATTATTTTGTCGAGGCGAAGAACCGGCAGTAGCCACCTGCGGTGGGGCCAAAAGCTCGCTATTCGCTCGCACTGGCTTCTGTACTTCCCACCCTTGCGCGAGAAAAAAGCGCAAGGACGTCAAGAGCCCGGATTTCATCCATCTAAACAGGCGCCCCTCGCAAGGGGGGACTCTCATACGCGTGTGGCCATTTGGGGCGACTTGCCTGCTTGGCAGCCGACAGGACGCCCGGCAGTCTAAACTGATCTTTGTCTTTCACCATGCGGGAAAATCTCGAATACTGGCTGGTTGTGGCCGTGGCGCGCACACTGGGGCGCATGCCGCGCGCGATGGCGCGCCTGTTGGCCGACGTGATTGCCTTCGCGGTCTGCTGGGGATTTGGGCGGCTGCGCGGGGTGGGCGTGCGCAATCTCAAAATGGCGCTGCCGGAGGTTTCAGACAAAGAGCGGGCGCGGATTCTGAGGCGGGTGTACATCCATCTTGGCTGGCAACTGGTGGAATTCTGCCGGATGACGCGGTACACGACGGAGAATACGCGGGAATGGATTCGGACCGAGGGGCTGGCCCACTACCAGGCGGCGCAGGCGCGGGGGAAAGGCGTGCTGGTGGTGACGGGGCACCTGGGCGCGTGGGAGCTGTCGAGCTTTTACCACTCGCTGATGGGACACCCGATGGGGATGGTGATCCGCAGGCTCGATAACCGGCGGCTGGATGAGTACGTGAACGGCATCCGCTGCCGGCATGGGAATTGGGTGCTGCACAAGGACGACTTCGGGCGCGGGCTGCTGACGGCGATGCACGCGGGGCGGACGGTCGGCATTCTGATGGATACGAACATGACGCCGCCGCAAGGAGCGTTTGTGAAGTTCTTTGGCATGGATGCCTGCACGGCTACGGGGCTGGCGCACGTGGCGCGGAAGACGGGCGCGGCGGTGTTGCCGGGGTTCATGGTGTGGGAGCCGGCGGAGCGGAAATACGTGTTGCATTTTGGGGTGGAGATTGAGATTCCGCATACGGGCGACGCGCAGGCGGATATATTGGCGGGGACGCAGTTGTGTACGGCGGCGATTGAGGGATGGATTCGGCGCTATCCTGACCAGTGGCTTTGGATTCACCGGCGATGGAAGACGCGGCCGGCGGGGGAGCCTGGACTCTACTGACAGGGATCAGGGATTCGGGAACAGAGAACAGTGGGCAGTGGGTGCTCGATTGGAGTTGATGGATGATCAACCCGGGCTTCTACAAAGATCCAGCAGGAACCCTGACGATGGGGTTTGTCGCGCTGGTCTGGGGAATGGTGGTGCTTCTGTTCCACGAACGCCTGTTCTTTCCCAAGAAAAGCAAATCCGAACACGTGCGGAAGTGGGAGAAGCTGTTCTTTCAAGCATCCGCTGTGACGTTTATTTTTGCAGGAGTCTATCTGGCTTGTGTAGGCGCCTGCGCTTTACTGACGCACACCGGCCTGCACAGGTAGCACACAGGACACGACTCCATGCATTGGGACGCGTTACTCTGCGAAGGGAGAAGACGCATGACGCTGGGCGAATTGATGGAGAAGCTGGGCGGGAAACTGGTGCAGGGCGATCCGGCGACTGAGCTGACTGGCGTGAACTCCGTTGAGTTGGCGCGGGCCACGGAGTTGGTGTTTGCCGAAGATTCGGGGGCGGCGGCGAAGGCACTGGCTTGTCATGCTGGAGTGGTGGTTCTGAAGAGCGGGACTTTGGATTTGTGCCTTCCCACCCATGGCAGCGATAAGACTGCTGCCATGGATGGGGCACCCACTTCTGTTCCACACGGGGCACCCGCCGCTGTGCCGCTCAAGTGCGTGGTGGAAACGGAGCAGCCGCGGTTGTGGTTTGCGCGGGCGGCTAAGCTGCTGAGGCCGCCGCTGCCGCGCGCATCCATTCACGCTCCGCACCATCTTGGTTCGCATTTGAAGATTGGGAAACGCGTTGCAATCGGCACCGGAGCGGTGATCGGAGACAACGTGGCCCTCGGCGATGGAACACGCATTGAGGCGGGGGCGGTGATTGGCGACGGCGTGGTGATCGGGGAGGAGTGCAGGATTTATCCGCGGGCGGTGCTGTATCCGGGAACCACTTTGGGCAATAGGGTGGTGGTGCACGCTGGCGCGGTGCTGGGGGCGGATGGGTTTGGCTATGTGCGGGACTCGACTACAGGGGCTTACACGCAGTTTCCGCAGCAGGGGACGCTGCTGATTGAGGACGACGTGGAGATCGGCGCCAACTCGACGATTGACCGCGGGGCGCTGAAGCAGACGCGGATTGGGCGGGGAACGAAGATCGATAACCTGGTGCACGTGGGGCACAACTGCGATATTGGCGAGGACGTGATCCTGGTCATGGGCACGGGAATCAGCGGTTCGTCGACGGTGGGGAATGGGGCGGTGCTTGCGGGGCAGGTGGGGATTGGCGATCACGCGCACGTGGGGCCGGGCGTGATTCTGGGCGGGCAGGCGGGGGTACTGAGCGGGAAGACGGTGACTAATCAGGGCCTGAAGCCGGGGACGGTGCTGTGGGGTACGCCGGCGAGGCCGCTGAAGCAGGTGTTGCGGGAGCTGGCGGTGTTGGCGAGGATGGCGAAAAAGG
>PLPU01000190.1:0-2198 GCA_003159975.1 Acidobacteriaceae bacterium | reverse complement strand
AGCAGGACGGCTATGCCGCGGGCGCCGTCCATGCGGCTTTCGACTAGCAGCGTGTGGGCGTTGGGGAGAAAGTCGGGATGATGCTCGAAATGCTTGGCGGCGGCCTGCACGGTGTGGACCACATGAGCCGCTGAAAACTGCTCGCGACGGAAGCCGGCGACGCCGATNNCCGTCTTTGCCGAAGGGGAATTGGCAGCGGAGGATGGTATTGATCAGGTAGTTCTCAAGGATGTGCGGGTGACGGCGGAAGAAGGGCTCGAAGTAACGATCATGCGCGAAGTTGTAGTGCGCGGTCAGGCTCTCAAGCGTGGAGCCGGGGCCGTTGCCGATGCCGGCGGTGAACGCCTGAATGCACTCGACGAAGCGCGGCCGGATGTTCGATTTGTGGAGCATGAGGCCGGCGAGGCGAAGCACGACGTCGACCTGAGCCGTGGGGTCGGCGGGGAGCGTGTCCATTGCCGGGCGCAGCGCGCCGCTGGATGCGGTCGCTTGGAAGTCGGCTAGAAATTGGACAACGCCGCGGTTGAGTTCGCCGTTTGCGATGGCGTCGAGGCGCTGGCAAAGGATGCTGAGCAGAAACAGCCGTTGCCAGAGCGGATAGGCGCGGTTGCGCGCCAAGGCCAGGACGGTCTTGCGGACAGGCCAGAAGTTGGGCGGAAGAGGGTTCGCGCTGTCGCTCGTATCGCTGTTTTCTGCCGGGAATTCGATGGGCTCGAATGGAGCCAGCAGGTCTGGATTGAGAAGGACGAGCCGGGCCGCTTCGGGGCAGGATAGAGCCAGCGCTGTTTCATGCTTGTCGCCGAGTTTATGCACAATGCGGGGATAGGTGTGGCAGGTATGCGAGAGCATTTCCTCGCCGTGCGCAGCCTGAATCGCGCAGAGGCGATCCGGAGTAAGCAGGGGGCACTGGTTTGCGGCATTCATGCGGAGGGTGGCGAAAGGTTGGTGCTTGTTGCTTTCCATGCTTTCAGACGGCATGCGCAGGATGCTCGCATCGATCAGCGTGTGTAGCGGGCCGGATGGTAGATGCTGGTACTTTTCAAATGCGGCCTGGTCGATGGGGACGGTCCAACCCTGGCAGCAGGTGTCTTCGCAGGCCGGGCCGATGCAGCGGAAACGATCGGCGTAGGTGGGGTGAACGGGCTGGGCCAACGATGCTCCTGGCGGCGCAGTGGGATGGATCCGTTGCGGGCTGACTGGAGCGATGCATGCGGCTGGCCTTTACGCGGATTTCAGGATTGGAGGGTTTTTAGGAGTTGGTGCGAGGGGGAGTGGGTCGAGAATGAGGGGAGACCCGGCTTTGGACGACATTCCGAAAGAGAATGCCGCAGGGCTTAA
The DNA here is from genome assembly GCA_003159975.1 of Acidobacteriaceae bacterium. GTDB lineage: Bacteria > Acidobacteriota > Terriglobia > Terriglobales > Acidobacteriaceae > Telmatobacter. The sequence continues at coordinate 860 of PLPU01000190.1, read as the reverse complement.
AAGCCCCTCTCTCATTTGAGGGCGTCTTACGGCACGACTGAAGTCGTGCCCTTTCGCACATCTACGCCGAGTTAATCCGAGTGCATTAAACCGTCTTCTCAGAGCCGAATGGTTCCGGTTTGAGCGAGCCGTCGCGCTGCTTGATGAGGATCTGGACTTTGCCTTCGGCGTCGTCGAGTTCTTTTTTGCAGATTGCCGACAGGCCAACGCCTTCTTCGAAGAGTTTGAGCGACTCTTCGAGGGGCAGGTCGCCTTGTTCCAGTTTTTCGACGATGGTTTCTAGCTTTTTCAGCGATTCTTCAAACGACGGCATGATTCGTGCTCCCTGTTGCAAAGAAAATCCTGCGGGTCTTCAGTTCCAGCGTGCCGAGGTTGGTCACACGGATCCAGAATGTGCTCAATGTTTCTCAGCCTTCGCCTTTGCCAGGCTATTGAAGCAAAATGGGTACTTCTCTGGCGAATCAACCAAGCCAGCCTTCATTGGGTTATTCGCAATGTAATCACGATACCGCTTGATGCTCTCTTTGTTGAGAACTTGCACCTCAGAGAATCCGCGCTGCCACACTTCACCCAGATATCCACATTCCTTCAAGAGACGATGGGAGAATCTCCCCTTGATCAGTTGCATTGCCTTCTCAATCNNTCCGTTCTCTCACCAGGGATCGGAGCACATCGACAAGGAGAGTTGCATTTCGTTCGGATTGCAGCAGGCGACGGCTCATGCTGGTTTTGGTGGTCGCGAAAAAGATGCGAGCTGGGTTAAGGATGCTTTGCGAGGATGAGTTTCTGCCGGGGTGTGCCATAGCAGGGGCTAAAGCCCGCTCCTTTTGCTATCTGCTGATCGGCCCGACTGAAGTCGT
>PLPU01000430.1:23443-33382 GCA_003159975.1 Acidobacteriaceae bacterium | reverse complement strand
TTGATGGTTGGCGCGCAATTACCGAGCAGAGCACACACCTGAGCGGTAGTGTCTGGTGGGTTCTGTGACGAGTCGGTATTGTCGGCGGCGACCAGGCTATTTGCCTCGTTCAGAATGTTGGCCGCGTCGGCGTTGATCTGCTGCTGCTGCGCCGCCTGGGCAGCTGCGGCCTCGGCAGCCAACTGCTCGGGCGTGGGACCTGTGTCCGCTGGAGCAGCGGGTTGTGAATTGTTGTTGCCAAAAAGCCCGAAGGCTTTGCCCAGCTGATAAAGCTGCATGCCGTTGTTGATGGTGTTCGCCAGCTTGCTGGCTCCGGTGCTTCCAGCCACGCCGCCGCCCGCGCCGCCCACGCAAGACGTAGAGCAGCTGGGAGCAGGGCAACTGGCGGGTCCACCAGGGCCAAGTTGAGCGGCAAGGCATTGGTTATATCGGCCATTCGACATCATGCAGGCTGCACCGACGGGGTTTTTGCATTGGGCCGAGGCTGTGAAATAGGCCTGCGCGGCAGCCAGATACTGCGCGGCCATCTGGCCGTGGGCATGGACGGCTGCGACGCTGAGGAGTGCGATGGTTGCGAGTTTGTTCACAGAACCTCCGTTCTGGTACTACTCCGATGGCTGGGCAATGAGCAAGCTCCCCTATCTTTATCGCGTTCCAGTGCAGGCCACCGCAAATAAAGTCATTTTCAAACGGTTCCGAGTTCAAGGAGAAGTGCCTGAAACCATCCCTGAGGGGCTAAAGCCCCGCTCATTCCGGGGCGCCTGCGGTACGGCTGAAGCCGTGCCCTTTCAAAGCATAAACGATCCTCTGTGTGGCGACCACGACTAGCATTGTTCTCTTCACTGATACGGCCGGTGAGTTGCGGAATCCCAGAAGTAAGGTTGACGGTCTCCAAAAGATTGCACGTCAGGGAGGGCTGTCCGCGTGGAGAGGCCGGGGATCGAATGCAGCGTGTCCTCCGCGTTGCTTTGCAGATTTTCGATTAACCGAAAAATTCCTTTCGAGTCAATCGCAAGGTCAACCTCGAAATCCTTGTGCTTTGGAAACAGATTCTCCTTGTTTACCAGTCTGATCGTCACCAGGGTTTGGTTCCCGGCCTCCTTGGCTGCGAAGTCTGAATAGGAGTGTGTCACGGTGACGCCATGCAGGCTCATCATGACATGATCGCGGAAGAATGCAACGAATCCGCGAGCATCACCGTTGTAACTATAGGTCCCAAAGACCAGCACGCAACGCTCGCCCCCGGACTGAGCAAAGAACATTGGCACGCTGACTTGAGGATTGGAGAAGACGAGAAACATCTGACCCTGATATCGGATCAAGGTCCCGCCAAGGGCTGGCGTCTCGACCGGCAGCTTGGCCCTTTCGGCTGCTTCCCGGGCCATCTGCAACTGTTGCAAGTCGCTGAGGTGTTTCCTGGCCAGAACCACAAACGCGCCGTTCGGGTATTGGGTCAGGTAGCCGTTAAAGTCGTCCGGGCTAGTGCTGGTCTCGATGGTTTTCCAGAGGACGACTTCGGCCTGGGAGGTGGCGGCGGGTTGGGGTGGAGCGGCGTGCTGTTGGGGAGTCGGAGTTACACCGGCTTCGGCAAGCGCGCATTGTTTGCGGAGGGCGCGGAGGCCGTCCTGTTTTTCCGGTGGGGCGTGCTTGATTGATTCGCTCAGAGCATCGGCGGCTTCTTCGTAGCGCTTGAGGTTCATGAGCGCGCCGCCGGCGAGGGCGTAGGCTTCCCAGCGGGCGGCGTCGAGCTGGACGGCTTGCTGGCCGCTGGCGAGCGCCTGGGCCGAGTTGCCGGCCTGAAGCTCGGTTTTGCCTTGCTGGATGAGGGCGTCATAGCTCGCGCCGGTTTGGGCATGGCCCATGCACAAGCAAACACCCAACGTCGAGAACAACAAGACTGCACGCATTTTCATATGGTGCCCCGATCTCTTAATTTGAATGGAAGAGCGGCAGTCAACCGCTGCCGTTGCGCACGCAGATCGCAAGTACTTTGTCTGGCCTAGCGCGAGCGTACTCGGTACGCAAGCCTCTGCGAAAGTCGAAATACCAATCATTGGTTCCCCAAACATAGAAGAACCCTGTATTGAGGCCGCCCTTCATGTGAACGCTCCGCTCTATTGATCGGCTGACATCTGGGTCGTAAACCCCTTGCAACTCGTCAAGAGTCGGCAGCCGCCAATCATTATGAACAGCAAGCCGCAGGTTGCTGCAATAGTCTGGAGCGTTTTTCGAGCCAACCGCTTTGCCGCCATCTTTTTCCCACATTAAATGCGTGGCCGGGTCGGTCCAAACGCCCTCCTTTGCGTCCTGATCGCTTTGTTCGACGAGCCTCTGTTGTTGCTGAAGCTGAGCTTGCCTGGCGGCTTCGAGATCGCTGAGGTGATTCTTTGCGAGGATGACGAACGCACCATCTGGGTACTGGGTGAGGTAGCCGTTGAAGTCGTCCGAATTCTGGCTGTTCTCGATGGTCTTCCAAAGGACGATTTCGGCTTGGGTGGTGGTTGCCGGTTGGGCAGGTGCAGCGGGTTGGGCTGGCGCGGGCGTTGCTCCTGTCTCGGCCAGAACGCATTGCTTGCGGAGATTGCGAAGACCTTCCTGCTTGGAGGCTGGGGCGTGATCGATGGCATGGCTGAACTGGTCTTCTGCTTCTTCGTAGCGCTTGAGGTTCATGAGCGCGCCGCCCGCCAACGCGTAAGCTTCCCAGCGGGTGGCGTCGAGCTGGATGGCACGCTGGCCGGAGGCCAATGCCTGGGCCGAGTTGCCGGCCTGAAGCTGCACTTTGCCCTGCTGGATGAGGGAGTCGTAAGTGGGCACGGGCTGGGCCTGGGCCGCGCCGAGGCAGACGCCGAGGATGGCGCAGATGAGGATGCTGCGTGGCTTCATGCTGTAGTGCTCCACTGTGACCGAACCTGAGTCTTGCAGTGTTTGGAGGGGGGCCAAACAGGGAAAGCGCTGAATTCACACATGATGGCATATGTGCAATCGATCCGCAATCTAACCTTTCGCGCTGAAACAGGACGCCCCTCGCCTTTCAGTTTGCTTTGACGGGGGAGTCGGCGTAGTAGCCGGTTTTGTGGCGGATGTTGAAGTCTTGCGAGGCGGCGCGGGGGACGGTGACCTGGAGGCGATGGAAGTTGCGGCCGGGCTCCTGGTGNNAGGTCGCGGCCGGCGCTGGCCTCGATGGGCACATCGATGATGGTGTAGATCATGACTTCGTTGCGCAGGGCCTGCTCGAGGGCCTGGGCGTAGGTGGTGCTTTTGGCGGTGTCGTCGCCGTCGGAGACAACGATGAGGACTTTGCGGCCCTTTTTGGGGCCGAGGCGCTCCGAGCCGAGATAGATGGCGTCGTAGAGGGCGGTGGCGAAGTCGCCGTGGAGGCGGGCCAGGCTGCGATCGATGACGGCGATTTTGTTGGTGAAGGGCGTGAGTTCGCTCACTTCAGTGGCGAACTGCAGGACAGACATCTGGTCCTGGGGGCGGAGGATGGCATGGACGAAGCGGCGGGCGGCATCGGCTTCTTCGGTCATGTCCTTGCGGACGCTTCCGCTGGTGTCGATGGCCAGGGTGAGGTTGAGGGGTAGTTCAGACTGGCGCTCGAAGATGGCGATCTGCTGGGGGCGGCCGTCTTCAGTGATGGTGAAGTCGTCGCGGGTGAGGGCGCCGACGATGGCGCCGTTGCGGTCAGTGACATTGACGAAGACGCTGACCAGTTTGGCGTCGATGTGGAAGGTGGCGTCCTGGGCGGGGAGGGATGGGACGAAAAGGAGAAGGACAAAAGGGAGAGCGCGCGTCAAGAAGCGGAAATGATTGGCGCGGTGCCCGTTCCGAAGACAGCCCGCAGGGGCTAAAGCCCCATTTCTCTCATTTAGTGCAACTTGCGGCACGACTGAAGTCGTGCCCTTTCGCACATCTACGTTAGGACAGAGTTTTTGAGGTTGCGGCACGACTGAAGCCCCACCCCGGCGACGAAGACCTGTCGCTGGGGACCCCGATGAAGTCGTGCCCTTTCGCACCGCTGCACAGACCTGCGTGACTCGACGGCTACGCGTCATGCGCGGCCTCCGCGGGGGCAATGGCCAGGCTTTCGGGGAATGGTTCGCCGGCGGCCCATACTGCCCCGTCGACGAATGTCTCCTTTTTCCAGATGGGGACGGTCTTCTTTAGGGTGTCGATGAGCCAGCGGGAGGCTTCAAAGGCCTGCGCGCGGTGGGCCGAGGCGACGACGATGAGGACGCTGGTTTCACCGATCTGGAGACGGCCAAGGCGATGGATCATGGTCACATGGCGGACGCCGTATTTTTCACGGGCCTGGGCGGCGAGGGTCCGCATTTGGTTGAGGGCCATCTCTTCATAGGCTTCATAGTCGAGATGGAGGGTCTGGCGGTTGCGGGAGTGGTTGCGGACGATGCCGTCGAAGACCACGACTGCGCCGTCTTCGCCTTGCTTGGAGGCGGCGACGAGGGATGAGGCGTCAATGGGGTCACGGGTGAGGGCGACTGAGCCGGGGTTGGCTTCTTGCGGAGGCTGCGTGGTGCTTCCGCCGGAGACGGGGGGGAGGAGGCCGATTTCGTCGCCTTCGTAGAGGGTGTGGGATGCGGAGACGTATTCAGCATTGACGCTGACGGCGATGCCTTGAAAGGAAGGCGCGATTTTGGAGGCGTGGAGATGGTCAAGCAAGGCCGCAACTGTTGCGCCTTCCGGCAATTCGACCGTCGTCGGGGCTGCGCCAAGCCAGTCTTTCAGTACGCCGAAGGGGAGAACTCGCACCTGGATCATTGGAGAACAGAATACCGCCTGCCGGTTAGACGCGGCAGGCGGGCGAAGGGTCTGTGGCGCGGGGTTAGACCATCTTGTAGAGGAAGGCGGTTGGGGTTCCCCAGAGGTTGCGGGCTCGGTCCTCGTAGAAGATGCTGAACTCGATGCCGCCGATGTCGTAGTCGAAGAGGGGGACGCGGTCGAAGGTATAGTCGCCGCGGACGGAGTACTCATCGCCGCCGCAGTCGATCATGAGGGTATCGCCGGTGGAGAGGCGCTCGGGATGGGTGAGGAGCATGCAGGCGAAGGCAAAGACGCCGAGGCCATACTCATTGCCGGCCATGGCGACGCGGGTGCGGCGGGCGGAGCAGCCGCGGTGGAGGATGCCGGCCTGCGCGGCGACGACGAGGAGGTCGCAGCCCTGCTGCTGATCGGCCAGGATCTTCTCGGCCAGGATGGAGCGTTCACTTTGGCGCAGGTAGGTGGGTCCGAGGCGGCCGATGATGCGGTTGGAGACCCGGCGCCGCGCGGCCAGTACGGCGAGAACCAGTTCAACCGCCTCGCTGTAGGTGGGGGCGAGCGCCTGCCAGCGCGGNNTGGGAAAGAGCTTGCGCAACTCCGTGACCTGGGCCTCAACCGGGCGAACGCGATAGGTGGGAGGGTAGACGCGATTGGAGGTTACCTCTTCGTCCTTGTATTTGTCGCTCACGGTGTGACGGCTGATGACTTCGACGACTACGTCGGCCACCTCCGACTTGAGCTTCAGATCCATGTCGAGGACAATCTGCGCGCTGTGCCGGTCGAGCCTGTCGATGGCGGCCTTATAGGCGTCCTGCGCGGCCTGGCCAAGAAACTCCTGGAGCAGGCGGTTCTGTTGATCTGTCGTGTTGCCGGAGAGGTGCAACGGAACAATCAGCTTATTGTTTACCGCACTGGTCGCCATGGTCACCGCATTCCGCGCTGTTGCGCTGGACTCTGTCGTTTTTATCGGCTAGCCGCGCGTTTTCAGCAGGGGATGAGCGCGAAAGTTGCTGTTTTTTGGTACAGAAAAGAAGAAGGCCGGCGGGTTGGCCGGCCTTCTGTGCATTGGATACGCTGAAGTTTGCTTATGCCGCGGAGCTCACCGAGATTTCGGTCACAGCGGACTGAGTGGCCGGTTCGATCCTGAGCTGCGGCAATGCTACGCGCAACACATCTTCAATGCGGCTGGCGTAGTGGATGGTGACGTTGCCGATCAGCTCCGGAGTGAGGTCTTCTTCCACGTCCTGGCGATTTTCGGCGGGCAGAATGATGGTTTCAATCCCGGCCCGGCGCGCGGCCAGGAACTTCTCCTTGATGCCGCCGACCGGCAGCACATTGCCGCTGAGGGTGATCTCGCCGGTCATGGCGGTCAGCTTGCGCACCGGCGTATCGGTGAGCAGCGACGCCAGCACGGTGGCCATGGTGACACCGGCCGAGGGACCGTCCTTGGGAATTGCGCCGGCCGGCACGTGAATGTGCAGGTCGATCTCCTTTGTGAAGTCCTCGGAAAGGCCAAGACTGGCTGCGTTGGAACGCACCCAGGTGAGCGCGGCCTGCATNNCCCTTGCCCTTCATCTTGTTGGCCTCGATGAAGAGGATGTCGCCACCGGCCGGCGTCCAGGCCAGGCCGACGGCCACGCCGGGACGCTTGACGCGCTCGGCGACTTCGGTTTCGACGCGCACCTGAATGCCGCCGAGGAATTCCTTGAGGATTTCGCGGTTGACAACCAGTTTTTCCTTGTTGCCCTCAACGACGCGGCGCGCCTGCTTGCGGCAGACAGTGCCGATGACCTGTTCGAGCTTGCGGACGCCGGCTTCGCGCGTATAGTGGCGCACGATGTGGCGCAACGCATCCATGGGAAACTCGATCTGATCCGCGGTGATGCCGTTCTCCTTGATCTGGCGGGGAACGAGATAGCGAATGGCGATGTGCACCTTTTCCTCTTCGCTGTAGCCCTGGAGGAAGATCAGCTCCATGCGATCAAGCAGCGGCGGGGGAACTGGATCGAGCATGTTGGCGGTGCAGATGAACAGCACCTTGGACAGATCGAACGGCACGTCGAGGTAGTTGTCGCGGAAGGTGTTGTTCTGCTCCGGATCGAGGGTTTCGAGCAGGGCCGAGGCGGGGTCGCCGCGGAAGTCGCGGCCCAGCTTGTCGATCTCGTCGAGCATGATGACGGGATCGTTGGAGTCGGCGCGGCGGATGCTCTGGATGATCTGGCCGGGCATAGCTCCGATATAGGTGCGGCGATGGCCGCGAATCTCGGCCTCGTCGTGCATGCCACCCAGGGAGACGCGTTGGAACTTGCGGCCCAGGGCGCGGGCGATGGAGCGGCCCAGGCTGGTTTTGCCCACTCCGGGAGGGCCTACGAAACAGAGGATCGGCCCCTTCATGTCCGGCTTGAGCTCNNAGGATTTCGCGGGCCTTGTTGATGTCGATCTTCTCGCCTGAGCTTTTGGCCCAGGGAAGGAGGGCGAGCCACTCGATGTAGTTGCGGGTGAGCGAGTAGTCGGCGGCCATGGGAGACATGCGGGAGAGGCGCGCGAGTTCCTTGAGGGCCTCCTTCTTCACGTCTTCGGGCATGCCGGCTTCGTCGATTTTCTTGCGCAGTTCGTCGGTCTCGCGCTGGCCATCGTCCTGCTCGCCGAGCTCCTTCTGAATGGCTTTGAGCTGCTCGCGGAGGTAGTAGTCGCGCTGCGACTGCTGGACCTGGTCCTGGACCTCGGTCTGGATCTTGTTGCGCAACTGCTGCACTTCGATTTCCTTGGCGAGGTGCTTGTTCAACAGTTCGAGACGCTCGGCGATGAGGGCCGTTTCGAGCAGTTGCTGCTTGTCGTCGGTGGTGAGGAAGGGCAAAGAGGAGGCGACAAAGTCGACCAGACGGCTGGGGTCGTCAATGTTGGCGGCGATGGTGCGGAGCTCGTCGGACAAAGTCGGAGACTCGGAAACAATCTGCTGGAACTGGCCGATCACGTTGCGCACCAGCGCTTCAATACCGGAGGACGCAGAGCCGGAGGAGGCTGCCGGCTCAATGTCGGCGAGGATTTCGACCTCGGCCACCAAAAAGGGTTCCGTCTGGGTGTAGCGGAGGAGCCGAACGCGCGATGTGCCCTCCGTAAAGACGAAGCGGCTCTGGTTGGGCATGCGCACCACCTTGTGAACCGTGGCCAGGGTTCCCACCGCGTGCAGGTCAGCGGGCTTGGGGGAGTCGAGCCGGGGGTCCAATTGGGCCGCAACTACAATGGATCGTTCATCTCCCAGCGACTCGATGAGCTGAATGGAGCTTTCGCGGCCCACGGTCAGGGGCAGAACGGCGTGGGGAAACAGGACGGTGTCCCGAACGGGAAGGACGGGGATTCTACGGATTCCGGCGGTGTCCCTGGAGGAAGTATTTCTGGGAGCGGGCGGGACGGGGGGCTGATTTGACATTGAGTGTCCTCGTATCAACTTTCCTTAATTAGACAACGCAGGCTTTGAAAAGTTTCAGGAATCTCGAATTTCCGGTGATCCTTCCTTGCTTGCTCAATGCGAGCACGTCCTTTAGTTCGGTCACCCATGGAGTACGGTGGGACGGGGGACGGGGTTCCCATGCCGGGTTGAACGCCGATTGCCATTGGTTCATTCATTCCAGCGCAGGCGGCACAAGAATCCCTAAACCTGTTGATGAGTTGGATGCACATCACCCCGAAGTGTGTATCGGCTAAAGCAGGGGGAATGTGAGGGGAAGGGGCGGCCGGGGAGGAATCTCCCCGGCGTTTACGGTCTGCACCCCCTGGATCAGGCGGGTTCGGGGCCGGCGTTTTCTTTTTGGATGGCGGATTCGATCTGGTTCCAGAGTTCGTCTGGCGGTTCCTCGACGGGGAACAACTGGCGCGCGGCCTCGGCAATGGTTTCGAGGTCGGCGAGCAGGGCGCGGCACAGTTCGCAGTTTTGCACGTGAGGGTGGTTGGCGGCATTTTCGCCGCTGCCGATCAACTCCGGGAGGTGGGCCTGAAACTCCTGACAACTCATGGTTCTGGGGTCATTGGTCATTTCCGTGCCTCCTGCCGTGGAAACCTGTGCAGGGCATCGCGCAATTTCAAACGGGCCTTGTGCAACTGGGATTTGCTGTTTCCGATGGAGCAGTCGAGCATGGCGGCAATCTCATTATGCTCATAGCCCTCGATATCGTGGAGCACGAAGATGAGGCGGTAACCGGCCGGGAGGTCGGCAATGGCCTGCTCCAGCGCCAGCCGGTCGATGGAGCCTGCCAGTGTGAGGTCGGTGGCGCCAAAGCTGCGTCCGGGGCTGTCATCGGGGGTGGGTTCCATCGCCTCATCGAGGGAGATCACGGACAGACCTTTTCTGCGCAGGTGCATGAGCACGACATTGATGGCGAGCCTGTGGAGCCAGGTGGAAAAGGCCGAGTCGCCGCGGAAGGTGGCAATTTTGCGATGAAGCTGGAGAAAAGCGTCTTGAGTGAGGTCTTCGGCTTCGGCAATATTGCTCACCATGCGCAGACATAAGGAATAGATGCGTCTTTTGTGGAGGGAGTAGAGTTGGGCGAAGGCCTGATGGTCGCCAGCCTGGGCGCGGGCCAGCGCTTCGGCCTCTACGGGATTGGGTACAGCGACCCGCGAAAACGGCGCGGAAGCTTGAGGCGGCGTGTCCCCGGACGGGATGGGAGCGAGGGCGCGGGAAGCTGCGACGCGGGGTGGCGCTTCGGTGGGAACCGGCCCGTTGGCGGGATCGGGGGGCTGCATTGCGGACCTCGAATGGGAAATGCGCTTCCCTGCTGAATCGCTTTCCGAATCGTTCTGGGGACCAAGTGCTGCCGCACCGGGCTTGTTTCATCGTTAGTATAAGGGAAGCAGTTGAGTTAGCCGCACTTCGGCGTGAGAAGACCGGGGCGGGCGCGATGTACATACTTATTTTGAGGCATTCCATTTTGCGCAACGGGGCACAGTTCCCCGCATTTCTGGGTGAGCGATGGCGTTTGGGACAAGGCCGACTGTAATCCGCGGCGATCAAGAGGGCCCGCAACGACTTGGGCGGGGCTCCGGCATTCTCTCGGCGAAGCGAGGCGGGCAAAGCCCGCGCGGCGGCGCGTTGCAAAGAGGGGGTTTACGGGGTGCGGACGACGGCCGGAATCTGGACGAGGTTCCGAAAAGACATCGCGCGGG
>PLPU01000430.1:10312-23377 GCA_003159975.1 Acidobacteriaceae bacterium | reverse complement strand
GGCTTCGCCGGTGGATGGCTGATTCAAAGCCCTGGAAATATAACGCTGGACCGAGTTGTCCCGCAGTCTGTTTAGCCGTATGCATGCTGGTCTTCGCGGTGTTTTCTGGAATCGACGGCTGGAGCCAGACTGGAAGCCTGGCCCAGGACGGAAGCGGACACGAAGGAACCCGGAGCGCGACGGCTTCCGAGGGCATTTCAGTTAAGGAGACACAGGCGGCGAGGGAGGCCGCTGCGGATTCTGTTGCGGCGAATTCGATTCCGTCATGGGAAGGCTTGCCGGTGCGGCGCATCTCCTTTGAAGGAGTGCCGGCCGACAGGATTGCGCCTCTGCCCGGCCATCTGGCCCAGGCGGAGGGAGCGCCGCTGAACCGGGAAAATGTGGCCAGGAGCCTGCGGCAGCTTTTTTCAACCGGGTTGTTTGAGACGGTCGAGGTGGAGGCGGCGCGCGATGGGGACGGTGTGGATTTAGTTTTTCATGGAACACCGCGCAGGTTCATCGGGACGGTCGGCGTGGATGGGGCCAAGGGAGCAACAATCAATACGCAATTGGAGAGGGCAACGCAGCTTTTGCCGGGCACACGTTTTACCCAGGCAAAGCTGAGCCAGGCGCTGGAACAGATGCGCAGGACGCTGGCCGATAACGGGTTCAATGCACCGTCGATTACCTATACGCTGACCGAACACAAGGAAGATCAGCTGGTGGATGTTGCATTTCAGGTGGTGAGCGGGCCGCAGGCGCGCGTGGGAGCGGTGGCGGTGACAGGCGACCCGGGGATGAGCGCGGAGCAGTTCAAGCGCGACACGGGGATGAAGGCCGGCGCGAAGGTCGATCACGAGACGGGAAACCGCGCCTTGTCGCGGGTTCTGAGGCACTACCAGAAAGACGAGCGGCTGGAGGCCGAGATCAAGCTCGAGTCGCAGAAGTACCAGCCGGCGTCGAAGAGGACGAATTTCGGATTTTCAGCGAATCGCGGTCCGCGGGTGAAGGTGGTGGTGGAAGGCGCGAGCATGAGCGCGGAGAAGGTGAAGCGGCTGGTTCCGGTGTTTGAAGAAGGCAGCGTGGACGATGACCTGCTGAACGAAGGCAATCGCAACCTGCGCGACTACTACCAGCGGCAGGGGTACTTTGACGCAAAAGTGGATCACGAGCAGCAGACCACAAGCGCGGAACAGGTGGTTATTGTTTTCAGGGTCACGCTGGGCCCGAGGCGGCGGGTGGAACATGTGTCGGTGACGGGGAACAAGTATTTCGACACGGCGACGCTGAAGGATCTGCTGAGTGTTCATGCGGCCGACTCGACAGACCGCCATGGCGTTTACAGCCAGGCGCTGGTTGCGGCGGACATCAGCGCGTTGCAGGCGGTTTACCAGAACAACGGATTTACCAAGGTGAAGGCGACGGAGGAGACCGATGGCGGCGCGACGGGCGACACGGTGGTGGCAGGAAGCCGAACGGGAACGGCGCCATTGAAGCTGGTGTACAGGATAGAGGAAGGGCCGCAACTGCGGGTGGGCTCGGTTCAGCTCGAAGGCGCGGTGCAGGTGGACGCGGCAAAGCTGACTCCGTTGCTGAATACCGCGGCGGGCCAGTTGCTTTCGCCGCAGAACCTTGCCGGGGACCGGGACACGCTGCTGACGGACTACATGAGCCGGGGATTTGACCAGGTGAAGGTGGATGTAACGCAGCGGTTCGAGGCGACGGACGCAAGCAAGATGGATGTGGTTTTTCACATCACGGAGGGGCCGCAGATTTTTGTACGCAAGGTGCTGATCACAGGCTTGCACTATACGCGGCCGGAGACGGTGGCGAAGGCGATCACACTGCATGCGGGTGATCCGCTGAATGAGACGGCACTGGCGGATACGCAGCGGAACCTCTACGACCTGGCGCTCTTCAACGAGGTCAACACGGCGTCAGAGAATCCCAACGGCGGCGAGACCGACAAGACGGTTCTGCTGCAGTTGCAAGAGGCGCGGCGGTGGGTGCTGACCTACGGCGGAGGATTTGAGGCTCAGACCGGAACGCCGCACTACAACTGCGGGTTGATTGAGATTACCGGGGCAACCTGCAATCCAGATTTGAGAACGAGCGTGAGCCCCCGCGTGCTTGCCGACCTGACCCGCAACAATCTCTTTGGGCGAGAGCTTTCGGCTTCGATCCAGGGCACGTACGGCTTGCTGGAGCAGAAGATCGATGTGCTGTTTCAGGACCCGCACCTGGCGGGAAGCAAGAACCTGGGATTCAACTTTTCAGGAGGCTATGCGAACAGCCTGGATGTGAGCACGTATGTGGCATCGCGGCTTCAGGGCGGCATGCGCATGACGGAGCACTTCAATACGCCTGGCTCGTTTTTCTCCAAGGCGAACACGTTCATTTATGAATTCAACTTTCGCCGCGTAAAGGTGCAGGCCAGCAGTCTGCAGGTTTCGCCGGGGGAGATTGCGCAGGAGTCCACGGCGGTGCGTGTGGGCGGGCCGGCAATCACCTGGCTGCGCGACACACGCGACTCGCCATTGGATGCGCACCATGGGACCTACACCAGTTTTCAGGAGTTTCTGTCGGAAAAGGCGTTTGGCGCGGAGGCCAACTTTAACCGCCTCGACCTGACGAATTCGAGCTATTACAGCCTGGACAAGGGCCGGTTCGTAATCGCACGCAATACGCGCTACGGGCAGGAGCGGGCTTTCGGGACTGGGTTCGAAGAGCTGATTCCCCTGCCCGAGCGTCTTTACGCGGGCGGAGCCACGTCGCTGCGGGGCTTTTCAATCAATGCGGCCGGACCGCGCGATCCGGAGACGGGTTATCCGATCGGCGGAGCGGGCGCGCTGGCCAACAGCACCGAGATTCGCTTGCCGCCGCCGACGCTTCCCTTTTTCGGCAACTCGGTTAGCCTGGTGCTGTTCCACGACATGGGCAACGTGTTCAGCAACGCGTCGGATGCGTGGGCCAGCTTTCCGCGGACGCGCCAGCCGGACCGCGACATGTGCAAGAACACGACCGCACCGGCAAACCCGACCACGCCGCCCCCCACGGTGAATTCGACCGGGTGGCAGGGCGGATGCAGCTTCAACTACTTCTCACACGCGCCGGGGGTTGGCTTGCGCTACCACACACCGATCGGGCCGCTGCGGCTGGATTTCAGCTATAACCTGAATCCTCCGATTTTTCCTGTGATTTACAACTATTCGCTGGCGAATTCGGCGTCGGACCCGCATGTGGGCGAGGCCAGCCACTTCAATTTTTTCTTTAGTCTGGGACAGAGCTTTTGATGAGCAGCGGTGTTTCAACCCGGAACGCGAAGAGGCTGAGCAAATGGTTCAGTGGAACCAACGTTGCCGCAGGGGCTAAAGCCCGTTTCAATCTATGGGTTTTGTCGGCACGACTGAAGTCGTGCCCTTTCGCACATCTACGTCAGGGTGGACTTTTTCAACTTGCGGCGCGACTGAAGCCTGACCCCGTCGACGAAGACCTGCCGCTGGAGGGCAAGGTGAGGTCGTGCACTTTCACACATCTATGCGGGCATGTGCACGGGCTGGTTTGCGCTGGCGCACTCGCGATGTGCGTGGCTACAGGCGTGGCGCAGGAGCCGGCGCAGACTTCCACGTCCCCGGTGGTGCTTGACCGGGTGGTTGCGGTGGTGAACAAGCATGCCATTCTTGCGAGCGACCTGGACGACGAGATCCGGCTTTCGGTTCTGGACCCAGGGAGAGGCGGGCTTGGCGTGTTGACGCGGCAGCAAGCGCTGGAGCAACTGATTGCGCGCGTGCTGATCCAGCAGCAGATTCGGCAGGAGGACGAGACGGCCGCTGAACCATCGCAGGCAGAGGTGGATGCGCGGCTATCGGAAATTCGCAAGGAACTGCCGGCATGCGTGCGGCAGAACTGCGCGTCGGAGGCCGGTTGGAAGGCATTTCTGACAACGCATGGCCTGAAGGCGGAGCGGGTGGACAGCTATCTGCGTTACCGGCTTGAGATTCTGCGCTTCATCGAGCAGCGCTTTCGCCAGGGAATTCGCATCACTCCGCAGGAGATTGAAACGTATTATCGGAACACGCTGCTGCCGCAATACGCGCAGGGGGAAACGACCCCGTCGCTGGACGCGGTGTCTCCGCGTATTCAGGAGATCCTGTTGCAGCAGCANNGAATCCACGCTTCCCGTTTCTCCGGAACCGGTTTCTTCGGAGCCGGCACAACCCAAGAAGCCGAGCAGGCTGCGACGGTTCTTTCTGCGCCACCTTCCTCTTTCCATCGCGGGTGTGTTGGTTGTATTGGCGGTTGCGGTCATCGGGCTTTACTTCTGGGCAAGCTCCGCTGTTTTTGAGGGGTACGTCCGCAGGCAGCTGATCGCCAAGCTGGACGCCGCAACCGGAGGCCGGGTGGAGATTGCAACGTTTCACTGGCATCTGCTCGATCTGGAGGCGGACGCAGGCGGGCTGGTGCTTCACGGGCTGGAATCGCCGGAGGATGCGCCATTGGCGGTCGTCGACCAGATGCGGGCGCGGTTCAGCGTGCTGGATATCCTGAGCCCGCGCATTCTGCTGAGCGAACTTGAAATCTCACGGCCGGCATTGCACTTCATCGTGTACCCAGACGGCTCAACGAACCAGCCGCATCCGGCCAAAAAGACCAGAACCGGCAAATCCGCAATCGATACGCTGTTCGATCTCAAAGCGGGGCGTGTTTCCGTGGAAGAGGGCGTGCTGGACTACGACAACCGAGCCGCATCGTTCGATTTTCAGAACCGGTTCACCTCGCTCGACTTCGACGCAAAGGATGTTTCGCTGCTTCTGCGCTATGTTCCGGCTGGAACTGCGAATGCCGCGACACCTGCGAATGGGTCTTCGATTTCGGGGAGCGAGGAGAGCTATCGCATCGAGGCTGGGGCTGCCGATTTGAATCTGGCGCGGGGCAAAGCGCAGCCGGTACACGGGTTCATGCAGGCAACGGTTGACCTGACACGGTCGGCGGCAACCCTGCGCTCGATGCGGATCACCTCCGAGGTGAGAGACACGAAGGATCATCGAAGCAGAGAACATACGCTTGAGGTTTCGGGGACGCTTGAGGACTTTGCGCATCCACACTGGCAGGCCAGGGTAGCGGGCGATCTGGATATGAAGATGCTGGACCCGATCTTCGGCTATCCTTTTGCGCCAGAAGGAATAGCCACGCTGGATCTCGACAGCGCGGGCGAGGCCGGGGAGTTTCGCACCGACGGCAGCGTTCATGTGGACGGCGGGTCGTACATTGGAACCGGGGTTGTTGCGACAGGCATTCGAATGGATGCGCGTGTTCATGCCGATCCCAGGCAGTTGCTGATCACGTCGATTGCTGCGCACCTTCGGCAGGGGGGACAGGTGGAGGGCGAGGTCGCGTTGAGCCCGTGGCTGCCGGGAGGCGCGCGACTGAAGGTTTCGACCATCGAAGCGCCGCACGGAACCGAGAATCGAAACATTCCCGTCTGGCATCCGGGGCCAAGCACCATTCCGATGAATGGGAAGGTAACGGCGCATTTCAAGGATGTTGCGCTGGACTCGGTGCTGGACATGGTGAGTCAGGCGCCATTTCAACGACTGGGACTGGACACGCGACTGAACGGGCCCGCGGTCGCGACATGGTCGCATGGCGACGCGGGGACGGTTGCCGTCGACGCAACATTCAACATGAGTCCTTCAGGGCAGACTGTGGCCGGCGAGGCACCGGCGAGCGGCGTGGTGGAAGCGACGTATACGCAGCGCGACGGCACCGTCGACCTGCGCAAGCTCGAGCTCGAAACGCCGGCCAGCGAGTTGGAGGTGCGCGGCCATCTGGGCGCTTATCCGCTGACCGCCCCCACGGCCCTGACCGTCGATTTTCATTCGCATAACCTGAACGAATTCGACGCGGTGCTGCGCGACCTTGGATTGAATCGGTACGGAAAGACGGGAGCGGCGGCGTTGCCGGTGTCGCTGGGCGGTCAGCTTGATTTTCTTCATGGGACATGGGCCGGTTCGCTGGTTGCCCCACGCATTGCGGGCACGCTGAAGGCGACGCAATTGTCGATTGAGATGCTGCCCGTCCAGCCCACGCCGGTTGCGAAGGCGGCGCATCCGCAAATCGAACAGCCCAGGCTGGTCAAATGGGACACGGTGGAGGCCACGGGCAGCTACGCGGCGGAGCGCATCACGATTGAACATGGAATGCTGCGGCGCGGAAAGGAGGAGATCGACCTGGACGGCACGCTCGATGCGGCGGGAAGCCGGACGCCGACGTTCGATACGAATTCACCACTGCAAATGCACTTGCGGGCAAGCAACGTCGGCGTTGACGATCTGCTGCCGTTCACGGGGCGGAGCCTGCCTCTTAGCGGCACGATCAATGCGCAGGTTCAGGTAAATGGAGCCATCAACACGCTGGGCGGCTCAGGTTGGGTTGAGCTGGACGGAGGCACTGTTTATGGCGAGCCGATTGCGCGCATACGGGCCCAGGGAACGATGGCCAACCAGGTGGTGAAGCTGGCTTCACTGACGGTGAATGAGGCCGCAGGGAAGGTTGCGGCCACGGGAAGCTTCGATGTGAAGACGCGGCATTTCCAGATAGACACACACGGGTCGGGCATCGATGTATCGAGGATCGGCTGGCTGAGTCGCGCGGGTGTGGAGGCGACAGGCAAGCTGGGATTCCAGGTTGCGGGATCGGGCACCGTCGATGACCCTCGGCTTGAGGCACGCGCCACGCTGACTTCGTTGACGCTGGGCGGAGAATCGGTTGGGACGCTGGAATTTGTGGCTCACACAGCGAACCGTTCGGCCACCTACGATGCAACCACGCGGCTGGAGACGGCCGAGCTTAATCTGCACGGGCAAACCGCGCTTGACGGTGACTACGCGACCCAGGCGAAGCTCGAGTTTTCGCAATTCAATATTGGCGCCCTGCTCAAGATGGCGCATATCGAGAGCATTCAAGGCGAATCGGCGCTGGCCGGCACGGTTACGCTGGAGGGTCCGCTGGCGAAACCCGAAGAGGTTCGAGGCGAAGCGAGCCTGAAGGAACTGGTGGTGACGGTGGCCGGTGTCCGGCTCGAGAGCCAGGGCGGGGTGCACGCGACCTTGGCCAATGGCCGCATCGACCTGGACCCTTTGCATGTGACAGGTGAAGAGACCGATCTGCACGCACAGGGCAGCCTGAGTCTCAGAGACAAGCAGCAACTGGATCTTGCCGCCAGCGGGTCAATCAATTTGAAGCTGGCCGAGACGCTCGATCCCGACCTGACGGCGAGCGGAACCACAACCTTCCAGGTGGAAGCGCACGGCCCTTTGAAGGACCCAGGGCTGCAGGGGAGGATCGACTTTCAGAACGGTGCGCTTTCTTTAGAAGACATACCGAACGGCCTGAGCCAGTTGCATGGGACTCTCGAGTTCAATCAGAACCGGCTTGAAGTGAAGTCGCTGACCGCGATGAGTGGAGGCGGCCTGCTGAGCGTGGGCGGCTACCTGGCGTACCAGCGCGGCATCTTCGCCGATCTCTCGGTCAGCGGCAAAGGGATCCGCATTCGCTATCCGCCGGGGGTCAGTTCGCTGGCCGACGCGACGCTGAAGCTGCAGGGATCGCAAAACAATCTGCAGCTTTCAGGCGACGTGACGATCACGCGCTTCTCGGTGAGCCCGGATCTGGATATCGCGGCGCTGGCTGCACAGGCCAACGCTGTGCAGACCATTGCGCCTCCGGATGCGCCGTCGAACCACATACGAATGGACGTGCACATTGTCTCCTCGCCGCAGTTGAACTTCCAGAACGCTTACGCCAAGCTGGCCGGCGACGTGGATCTGCGCCTGCGCGGCACGGTGGCTTCGCCATCGCTGCGCGGCCGGATCTCAATTACGGAGGGCTCCGCAAACATCGCCGGAACCCGCTACGATTTGCAGCGCGGTGAAATCTCATTTAATAACCCGGTGCGCATTGAGCCCACCATCGACCTGAACGCAACAGCGCGGGTGGAGGACTACGACATTACGCTGAGCCTGAATGGAACCCCGGAAAAGCTGGCCGTTAGCTATCGCAGCGATCCTCCGCTTCCGGAGGCGGACGTGGTGGCCCTGCTGGCACTGGGGCGCACGGGGAATCAGGAGCGGCTCTACACGCAGCAGCAGGAGCAGTCGATCGCAAGCCCCACAACCGATGCGCTGCTTGGCGCCGCGCTGAACGCCACCGTCAGCAGCCGTGTGCAGAAGCTGTTTGGCGCCGGTTCAGTGAAGGTAGACCCCAACTACATTGGCGCGCTGGGCAACTCCACTTCACGGATCATTGTGGAGGAACAATTGGGCAGAAATCTCACCCTCACCTACGCAACCGACGTGGATACCACCGGACAGCAGTTGATTCAGGCGGAAGTGGCGATCAATCGGCATGTTTCGCTGCTGGTGGCGCGCGACGAGTCGGGGGTGTTCTCGATGGTGGTGAAGGCTACGCGGCGGTACAAGTAGGGAATAGGGATTAGGGAATAGGGATTAGAAGAGATTTCGCAGTGTAAGCTGCTTGGGCTTATAGGTGTAATCGAGCCTATCGCCAGAAAAGGAACCTGGATGACGACGGCGTATATCAATCGCATCGCTACGGCAGTTCCGCAACACGATGTTCACCGAGCGTTTATCGATTTTGCCGCCAACCTGCTTCCCGAAGGAACGGTCCGGAATCTTTTTCGCCGCATGGCTCGGTTATCGGGGATTGAGCATCGCTACTCCTTTGTGCAGCCGATTGAATCGGCGGATGGCATGTGGCAGGATGCGGAGCGGATCTATGTGCCGGGCGCGTTTCCGACAACAGGGCGGCGCATGCAGTGCTTTGAGCGGTTCGCGCCGCAGTTGGCGCATCGCGCGCTGGACGGGCTGGCATTGACAGAAGAAGAACGGCGCAGCATCACGCATGTGATCGTGACTTCGTGCACCGGGCTTTATGCGCCGGGCCTGGACTTTGAAGTGGTAAATCATCTGGGGCTGAATACCTCGGTGGAGCGGACCATGATCGGCTTCATGGGCTGCTACGCCGCCATCAACGCATTGAAATCGGCGCATCACATCGTTCGCTCGGTTCCGGATGCGAGGGTCCTGGTGCTTAACCTGGAACTCTGCTCTCTGCATTTTCAGGAGACCGAGAATCTTGAGCAGGTGCTCTCGTTCCTGGTGTTCGCGGATGGCTGCGCGGCGAGCCTGGTGAGCGCGGATGCGGTGGGGCTGGGCATCGACAGCTTTCTGGCAGTCACTATTCCAGAAACAAGGCCCCTGATCACATGGCGAATTGGGGAGCTTGGATTCGACATGCAGCTTTCGGGGAAGGTTCCGGGGGAGATTGGGCGCGCCTTGAGGGAAGTCGGCCGCCAGGTTACGCGCGGGCGCGATCCCCAGTCGATTGATCTGTGGGCGGTTCATCCCGGAGGCCGGACCATTCTGGATGCCGTGGAGAAGAGCCTCGAACTGCCGGCGGATGCGCTGCGTTCTTCCCGTAGTGTTCTGGCGCAATACGGTAACATGTCCTCCGCGACCGTGATGTTTGTGTTGCAGCAGATCATGGAACGCGCGCAGGCCGGGCAGCAAGGTTGCGCGATGTCGTTTGGGCCTGGCCTGACGGCCGAGACCATGGTGTTCCATGCCGCCTAGGGCCTGCCATCTAATTCCCAGGGTGCAGCGCCGGGAGCCAATTTTTTCGAGTTCAAGGAGTGAGGAGTGACGCATACCGGGTGTCTGCTAGCGACGATTGACGCAGAAATCGGGAAAATTGGCCCCGGCCCTTCGGGTTGCGGCGAAAATCCGGCCATACTTCATTCTCGCCCTCGACGGTGGACCCGCCACAGCCTTCGGGCTCGGCTTCGTCTGGCCGGATTTTCGCACGCAACGCTGCACCCTGGGAGTTAAATGTCAGGCCCTCACGAGATAGATTTCAGCAAGCGCGCGCAGCTTACCGAACGGATGGATGAGCCGTGTACGCGCGATGAGATGCGCGCCTGCCTGCGCGACATTGGCAAGCTGAACCGCTGGACGCTTGCCAATCTGGCGACAATGAACTGGCTCAACGGAGTGAGAAGCTCTGCTCCACTCCTGGGACAGCCGCTTTCGATTCTCGACGTGGGCTGCGGGGATGGAGACGGATTGCGGCGGATAGAGCAATGGGCCATGAGGCTGGGTGTTGCGGTGGACCTGGTGGGGATCGATTTGAATCTGGATGCGGCGGCGCTGGCGACAGAGGCCCGGCCTTATTGGAGCAGGATCCGCTATTTTCACGGCAATGTCTTTGCTTACCGGCCGCAAAAGCCGATTCACGTGGTGATCAGTTCCCTGGTGGCGCATCATCTCTCCGACCTCGATGTGGTTCGATTCCTGCAATGGATGGAGAAGCGGGCCGAGATTGGATGGTTCATCAACGATCTTTCGCGCAGTGAATTTGCGTACCGTTTCATCAAGGTGTTTGCGAAGCTGGCATGGCTGCATCCATTCGTACAGAAGGACGCGCCGATTTCGATCGCACGGTCGTTTGTGCCGGAAGAATGGCGAAGCCTTTGCCGCGCCGCGGGACTGAAGGACGCAGATGTGGAGATCTTCAACGTGAGGCCGGCCCGGCTCTGCGTGGCGCGGAGAAAGCCGCTGTGAGCGCAGGCCGCCGGGCTCTGGCGGTTCATCCGGTGCGGTGAAGCGTTGTTTGCAGGCTGTGGTTGAGTTCAAGGGTCCAGAGAAACCATCCCTCAGGGGCGAAAGCCCGACTCACTTTTGCGGGCTCTATCGGCACGACTGAAGTCATGCCCTGATAGGAAATAGGATGGTGGAAAGACCCGATGGCCGATGGTTTGCCTTTGTGGTCTCCCACCCATCGGACAAGAACAACGACGTCCGATGGATGGGGCACCCGCAGTTTCATCGCCCGTGGGTGGGCGAAGCCGGTGGACGACTGAAACAAGGCCTTTGAGATCCGATTCGGATCATTGCTTCAAAAAGCCGACTACGGTGGGGGCGACGTTTGGAGCGCACTGGAGAGCTGCCAGATGTCCGCAACCGGGAATGACATCGAGCTGTGACTGCGGGACCAGGCGATGGATTTTTTCGCCCTGTTGGAGCGGAGTGGCGCGGTCCTCAGAGCCCCAGACGAGCAGGACCGGCATCTTCAATTGCGGCAAGAGCGCGTCGGTCGAGTCGCGGCCGGTGAGCATGGAGTCGAGTGCACGATGGATGACCCAGGCGCGCTGGTCGGAGCGGCGGAGAATGTCGCGAGCGACGAAGGCGGGGATCGGCTGGGGATGCGGCGTCAGCAGCGCGTTGAGCTGGTCGAGTTCCGCCGGTGTTTTGGGCGTGAAAAGGTTTGTATCCCAGGCGGGTTTCTCGTAGATGCCGGCGCTGTCAAACAGCATGAGGCGACGGACGCGGTCTGGATGGTCAAAGGCGACGCGCTGCACGATCCAGCCGCCCATGGACCAGCCGCCGAGGTCGACCTGTTTCAAGCCCAGCGCGTCGAGGAAGCCGACCACAATGGCGGCCTGATCGGGGATGGAATAGGAAAAATCCGCAGGCTTTTCGCTGCGTCCATAGCCTGGCAGATCGGGAATGTAGACGCGGAAGCCGGCTTTGACGAGATATGGAGCGAGGCTGCGCCAATCTTCCGCGCTGCCGCCGAGGCCGTGGACGAGGACGACGACGGGGCCGCCGGAAGGGCCTTCCACGAGGTAGTGAACGCGATGGCCGGCGAGGGTGATTGAGTGGCTCGCGACGCCTGTGAGGCACTCGTGGAAGTACGCCCCTTCATTGAAGTAGCTGACTGGACGAAACCAGAAGCCGGCAACGGCAAGCAGCACAATCCATGCCAGCGTGCCGCCTATCCAGAGCAGCTTTCGAACGAGCGTCATCGGGGGACCTGCCTTTCGGATAGCAGAGTTTTCGCACGCTGCCAGGCTGTTTCAATCACACGGACTGTTACGGGATCCAGTTTAAGCGCGCTGTGGCTGTTCCACTCGGCTCGCTCGACCCAGCGGACGGCATCCGCATCAGAAGCTGCAAGCAATTCGCCACCGGTGACGCGGCAGAGATAATCCGCGATGACGTAATGGTAGCGGACGCGGTCTGCCACGCGGTGAATGCGGTCGAGAAGTTCGATCAACTCGAGGGGCTCGACGATCAGGCCGGTCTCTTCACGCACTTCGCGGATTACGCCGGCAGTGAGCGGCTCGCCCACCTCAAGCAAGCCGCCGGGCAGCGACCACTCGCCACGAAGCGGTTCGGTTCCGCGGCGCACGAGAAGAACGCGGCCGGCGTCGACCACCACGGCTCCGACGCCGACCAGCGGTGTTTCTGGATATTCTCGCTGCATGGTTCTCCCTGAGTTGCAAGCACCTTTACGATAATGCGTTGACCGGGCGGGCGCGCAAGGCATCCGTGAGCTTTGATGTTTAAAACGCGGCATCCGCATCCTTAGAGC
Organism: Acidobacteriaceae bacterium; assembly: GCA_003159975.1. Taxonomy (GTDB): domain Bacteria; phylum Acidobacteriota; class Terriglobia; order Terriglobales; family Acidobacteriaceae; genus Telmatobacter. Next base: position 10,945 of record PLPU01000430.1, on the reverse strand, counting down.
GCGGGCTATCATCGAATACTACCGGGTGAACAATTATGGCGGAATTCACATTGCGGATCGATGGAATGCACTGCGGCTCGTGTGTCAAGCGCGTCGGCCAGGCTCTGGCCTCAGTAGAAGGCGCGAAGGTGGAGGAAGTGCGGCTGGGCGCGGCGCGGATCAGTTACGACAACCGCATTGAGCAGTCGGCGCAGGTCGATATCGCGATTGCAGCGCTGGCGAAGGCAGGCTATAACGCGCGGCTGGAGCAGTAAGTGGCTACTACTGAGGCAAAGCCGCTAACGCCGCAAACAGAATCGCTGACGCTGCCGGTGCTGGGGATGACGTGCGCGTCGTGCCAGCATCACGTGGAGGAAGCTCTGCAGGCGACGGCGGGCGTGGAATCGGCGCACGTGGATTTGATGGCGCATCGGGCGAGCGTGGTCTTCGACCCGGCGATTGCAGGGCCGCAAGCGCTGGTCGATGCGATTCGCGGAGCGGGCTACGATGCGGTGCTGCCGAGAGCGGGCGATTCAGAAAAGCACAGCGAAGAACATGGTGGTGAATCGGAGCGGAGGGCGTGGGTGACGCTGGCCGCCGGAGCTTTGGCGATGCTGCTGGCGATGCCGCTGGGCGCCGAGATGGGCGCGATGG
>PLPU01000430.1:0-10274 GCA_003159975.1 Acidobacteriaceae bacterium | reverse complement strand
ACGCTGGTGAGCCTGGGAACGGGCGTGGCGTTTGCCTATTCAGCGTATGCGACGATCTGGCCGGGGATTGGGCGCCAGGTTTATTTCGACGCGGTGCTGCTGATTATTGGATTTCTGCTGATGGGCAAGGCGCTTGAGGCGCGCGCGAAACGGCGTGCACTGGCGGCGCTCGATTCCCTTTCGCGGCTGCGGCCGGCGACAGCGCGGCGGGTTCGAGATGGAGTTGAGGCGGTTGTGGCGCTTGAGGAGATTCGGCCGGGCGACGGCATTCTGGTGCTGCCGGGCGAACGGTTCCCGGTGGACGCGACGATTACGGAAGGGCGCACCACGGTGGACGAGTCGATGCTGACCGGCGAACCGACGCCGCTGCCGCGCGAGGTGGGTGGAAAGGTTTTGGCCGGATCGCTCAATTACGACGGCGCGGTCACTTGCAAGGCCGAGTCGCTGGGCGAGGCGACAGTGCTGGCGCAGATTACGCGGATGGTGGAGCAGGCGCAGAGCTCGCGGGCACCGATGGAGCGGCTGGCCGATCGCGCCAGCGCCATCTTTGTTCCGGTGGTGCTGGGGCTTGCTGCGCTCACTTTTGTTGTGTGGCTTATTGTCGGTCATTCGCTCACCCTGGCGCTGGCNNCTTGGAGTGCTGTTCAAAGGCGGCGAGGCGCTGGAGCGGCTGGCGCATCTGGATGTGGTGGTGATGGACAAGACTGGCACGCTGACCGTGGGACGGCCGGTGCTGATGGGGATTCATCCGCTGATGGGGCATGAGGAAAACGAACTGCTGCGGATGGCGGCGGCAGTGGAAGTGCGGTCGAATCATCCTTTGGCGCATGCCATTGTGGACAAGGCGCAGGCGCTTGGGCTGACGTTGGGAGCTGCTGAGGATGTGCAGAATCTGCCCGGACGCGGATTGACGGCGAAGGTTGATGGTTACGATTGCGTGCTGGGGAACGAGGCGCTGTTTCATGAGTTTTATATTCCGGTGCCGAAGGACGTTGCGCCTTCAGAGCCAGGGGTGACGCGGCTGTGGATGGCGTTGAATCATCTGCCGGTTGGCTACTTCGATGCGCGCGANNGGTGGCGGCGATGCCGATTGCGCGGCAGGCGGGCATTGACGAAGTGCAGGCTGGGCTCGATCCTGCTGGGAAGCTGGAGCGTATTCGCTCGTTGCAGCAGACCGGGCTCAAGGTAGCGATGGTGGGCGATGGCATCAACGACGCTGCCGCGCTGGCGCAGGCGGACGCGGGGATTGCGATGGGCACGGGCGCGGACCTGGCGCAGGAAGCTGGGGATGTGCTGCTGCTGAGGGCGCAGCCTGCGGCGATTCCGGCGGCACTCGAACTGGCGCGGGCGACACTGCGGGTGATGCGGCAGAACCTGGCTTGGGCCGTGGGGTATAACGTGCTTGGGATTCCGCTGGCGGCGGGGCTGCTGTATCCGGCGTTTCATATTTTGCTGACGCCGTGGCTGGCGGCAGCGGCGATGGCGCTTAGTTCGGTGTGCGTGCTGGGGAATAGTTTGAGATTGCGTGGATGGCAGCCGATTTAGTTCATGTTTTCCCTCGCCCCACGAGCGGGACCCGGGTATCCCTAAACCAGCTTTGTTCCTTCCCACCCTTGCGCCAGGAAAAAAGCGCAAGGATGGGGCACCCGCCTTTGTTCCACGCCACAGGTTTACTTTGATCGTCACGCTACTAGAGCTTGGTTCCGCACAGTTGGCGCGGAAACGGTAGACTATCGCTAGAGCTATTCTGTGCGCATCCTGACCCGATACATTCTCGGCGAAATTCTTTCCCACACGCTCATTGGGTGCGCGCTCTTCACCTTCATTCTCTTCATGCACGACATGCCACACATTCTGGATGTGGTGGTGCGCAACAGCTCCACCTTTACGAATGTGATGGAGATTCTGCTGTTCACGCTGCCCAACACCTTCAAGGTCACCATTCCGATGGCGGTGCTGGTGGGGGTGTTGCTGGGGCTGAGCCGGTTGGCTTCGGACAGCGAGATCATCGCCATGCGCGCTTCGGGGCTGGGGATCGGCTACTTTGTGCGCGTGTCTTCGATTGTGGCGGTGGGCGGCACGCTGATTGGGCTGGGCAACTCGATCTACGTGGCGCCGCGCGCCAACCAGGCGATCCTGGAGATGCAGCAGGAGCTGGAAACCTCGCAGGCCTCGTATGAGATTCAGCGCGGCGTGTTCTACGAGGAGTTCAAGAATATTGTTCTCTACGTGCAGGACGTGCGCGCGGGATCGGGCGCATCGAACTGGCGGCAGGTGTTCATGGCCGACGTCACGGACCCATCGAACCCGCAGATCACGACGGCGGCCTCGGCGACGGTGGTGAACGACAGCTCGCAGGAGCTGCTGATGCGGCTGCGCAACGGGTCACGGCATGAGACCGTGGCCGGCCAGCCTCTGCAGTACAACATCTCAAATTTTGAGACCACCGACCTGCCCCTGGCCCTCAGCCAGCAGAGCTCGATTCAACTGGGGCGGATGGACACGTCGATCTATGCATTGCCGATGGCTGCGTTGATCGAGCGCACACGCGGTCCCGATCCGAAGCGGTTCCTGATTGAATTGAATAACCGGTTCGCCTACCCCGCGGCGTGCCTGGTGCTGATGCTGGTGGGCGTTCCGCTGGGTGTAGCTTCGCGGCGCGGCGGAAAAAGCGCGGCGTGGGTATTTACGATTGCGCTGGTGGTGGTCTATTACTCGCTTTCGCTGATCGGGACCGCGCTGGGGCGGCAGGACAAAATCCCGGTCTTTCTGGCGATCTGGCTGGCCAACATATTGTTTGCCACAGCCGGCGCATTTCTGCTGTGGCAGATGGCCAGCGGCGGGCGGGTTCTGAATGCGATTACGAGTTGGGCGTCGCGGGCTCCCAAATCCGAGGCCGCTGTTGCGGTCAAGCTGAGTAAAGGGCCGCTTGCGAGATGGATGAGCCGGTTGCAGCCGCACCCCCAGCGCGCCAAGGCGCGGAACGCGTTTCCGCGCATTCTGGACGAGTACGTGGTGCTCGAGTTCCTGAAGATGTTCCTGCTGGTGCTGATCGGGTTTGTGGTGCTGATGCTGGTCTTCACCTTCTTCGACCTGGTAAGCGACATCCTGAAGAACCATATTCCGCTTTCAACGGTCGGTGAATACCTGGTCAACCTGACGCCCGACATGCTCTACCAGATTGCGCCACTGGCGGTCTTGATTGCGGTGCTGGTGACCTTTGGCGTGCTCAACCGCAACAGCGAGCTGATCGCCATGAAGGCCACCGGCATCAGCTTATACCGACTGGTGGTTCCGGTCGTCGCGATTGCCGCGATTTTGTCGGTGAGCCTGTTCCTCTTCGACGAGTACTACCTTCCCCAGGCCAATCGCAAGCAGGAGGCGCTGCGCAATATCATCAAGGGCCGGCCGCCGCAGACGGTGCTGCACCCGGAGCACAACTGGATCTTCGGCCAGCCGCGCGCCGGTGAGCCGGGGCGCATTTTCTACTATGAGTTTTTCGATCCCGTCCGCGACGAATTCGCGAATCTGTCGGTATTTGAATTCGATCCGGCCACGTTTGCGCTTTCGCGGCGGATTTTTGCTTCGCGCGCCGTCTGGAATGAAAGATCGAACTCGTGGGTTTTCCGGGACGGCTGGGAGCGGGATTTTGAAGGCGGAGCCGTGAAACCGGATGGCTATCACGAATTTGAAAGGACTTCATTCGCCGAGTTGCACGAGGAACCTGGCTACTTCAAGAAGGAAAGCCTGCAATCGCAGGAGATGAACTTCGGCCAGCTCGATCACTACATCAGCGACCTGCGCCAGAGCGGGTTTGACACGATGGTGCTGCGCGTGGCGCTGTGGCACAAGCTGGCTTACCCGCTGATCGCGATTGTGATGGCGGTGCTGGCGATTCCCTTCGCGCTCTCCATGGGCCGTCGCGGCTCGCTGACCGGGATTGCGGTGGCGATTTTTGTGGCGCTCACCTACTTTGTGGCCGATAGCCTTTTTGGGGCGATGGGCAACCACAACTATCTGCCCGCGGCGCTGGCGGCATGGTCGCCGGATATTCTGTTCGGACTGACCGGCGGGTATTTGCTGCTGAGAACGCCGACGTAGGCGACCTGTCCCTAAAGTTCTTAGTAGAAACGCCGCAGCGCAACCGCAGGTCCCCTTCGACTACGCTCAGGGCGGGCTTTCGACTCCGTTTGACGCCACAGCGCGTCAAACTCCGCTCAGGATGACAGCGCATTTCTAATACTCGGGGTCCGCGCCTTTCGCACGCCTTGCCCCTTACAATAGGGCTATGCTTCGCGAACTGCGGCCCCTCTTCGTCTACATGCGACGCTACCGCTGGGGATACGTTTGGGGGACCCTCTCCTGTATCGCTACCAATGCGGCGTCGGTGCAGTTTCCCAGGGTGCTGGGGCTGGCGGTCGACAGATTGCAAAGGCATCTGGCCGACCACAAGGCGATTCTGGGATTCGCGGCGCTACTGGTTGCGATCTCGATCACGAAGGGCATTTTTCTCTACGCGCAGCGGTGGATTCTGATCGGCATCTCGCGGGAGATTGAGTTCGACATCCGCAACGACCTGTTCCGGCATCTTGAAAAGCAGGACTCGGGCTTCTACCAGCACTATCGCACCGGCGACGTGATGGCGCGCATGACCAACGACCTGAATGCCGTCCGCATGCTACTGGGGCCGGCGCTGATGTACAGCGCAAATACCGTCTTCTTCACTATTTTCGCGTTGTATTTCCTGCTGCACCTGAGCCCATGGCTGACGCTGGTCGCTCTCGCTCCGATGCCGCTGGCCAGCATTGTGGTGCAGTATCTGGGCCACCGAATTCACGACCGGTTCGAGCGAATTCAGGCCAGCTTCTCCGAAATCTCTTCGCAGGCCCAGGAAAACTACTCCGGAGCGCGGCTGATTCGCGCCTTTGCGCGAGAGGAGTCGCAGATCGGGCTGTTTGAGAAGCTCAACCGGCTCTACATCGCACGGTCGCTTCGGCTGGTTCAACTGATGGGCATGCTGTGGCCGACGCTGGAGTTCATTCTGGGCGTCTCGATGGTGATCACGCTGCTGGTAGGCGGGCACGAAGTCCTCGCAAAGCAGATTTCCCCAGGCGGTTTTTTTGCGTTCTACACCTACATGATCCTGCTCACATGGCCGATCATCGCCGTGGGCTGGGTGGTGAATCTCTTTCAGCGGGGCACAGCGTCTGTGCAGCGCATCGATGAGTTGTTGCAGGCTGAACCTGCCATTGATGACAGCCTGGCCGACCCGGCGATCAAGGCCGATGCTGTGTTGAGCGGGGAAATCGAGTTCCGGAACCTGAACTTCAGCTATGGAGAGACTGCGGTTCTGCGGGACATTTCGCTCAAGATTCCGGCCGGATCGAGCCTGGCGATCGTTGGTCCGACCGGCTCGGGCAAGTCGACATTGGCGAATTTGATTCCGCGGCTCTTTGAGGCGCCGGAGGGGTCGCTGCTGGTGGATGGGCGGCAGGTGCGCGAGTATCCGCTGGCGGTACTGCGGCACAACATCGGCATGGTGCCCCAGGAGACCGTTTTGTTCAGCGACACGATCCGGGAAAACCTTGCCTTCGGCGCGCCGTGTGCCAGCACGGATGAACTGCTGGAGGCAGCGGAGACTGCGCATATTCGCCAGGAGTTTGAGGAGTTTCCCAAGGGCTTTGAGACCATGGTGGGGGAGCGGGGGACGACGCTTTCGGGCGGGCAGAAACAGCGCGCCGCCATTGCCCGCGCACTGCTGCGCCGGCCGGCGATTCTAATTCTCGACGACGCATTGGCCAGCGTGGACACCTATACCGAGGAACGAATTCTGGGAGGGTTGCGGAGCTATACGTCCGCCTCCACCACCATCCTGATCTCTCACCGGGTGTCAACGGTGCGCAACGCCGACCAGATTGCCGTGCTGGTGGATGGCCGGGTGGTGGAGTTGGGCCGCCACGACGAATTGCTGGCGCTCGACGGGTACTACGCCAGCCTCTACCAAAAGCAGCAGCTGGAAGAAGAATTGACAGTGGCGAGCTGACCACCACTTGCCGTGGGGGCGGGCCACCCGCGGTGGGGCGGGAGCTCGCTATTCGCGCGCACGGGCTTGGTTGCCCTTGCGCCAGGAAAAAGGCGCAAGGATAGGGCACCGGACATGCAGTTTATGCTTTCCCAGGTCTCAAAAGCGAGACCTGGGGTACCCGGCTTCTTCCGTCCTATGCTGGCGACAGGAACAAAAATGTTGTGCCCAGGGGGCGCACCGGTTCAGGCATTCCAATTGGAGTGGCCCGCGGAACTGTATTCGTCGGCTTGGAATTCGGACTGGTTCCTTTGTGAGACCTTTGAGGCGACCTGAAGCGGAGCGGGATTAACCTCGGGATCTTTGGCCACCTGGCGCCAGGCGTCGCGCACGTTTTTCACGCAATCGATCGCGTGGTCGAATTTCTGCACTGAGGCCGATTGGGAAGCCTGAAGAATCTGCGCGAAGACGGATGCGTAGAATTCGCTGAGCGCCTGCGCCGGCCGGCCGCCCACATCCATGCGCAGGCGTGCCTGCAGGTGAATGATGATGTCCAGGGCCCGCTTGACGGCGGCGCGACGGCCTTCCTGGTCGCCGCGTTCGACAGCCGCACTGGCGGCGTAGAGAAAGCGGAGAATGCCATCATAGAGCGCAACGACCAGATCCACTGCCGAAGCGCTGTCCAATGCGTGCTGCTGATAACTTCCCATCTGCGGGACGGCTCCTTAGCCGTTGGTATTCTGGTTGTAGCCGGTGATTGCCGAGTAGAGTTCGTTGACTCCCTGAATTTGCGAGGGCAGCTCCTGCATGATCTCGTTGGCGCTGTTCAGTTCCGCTGTCAGGCTCGTTTGTTGCGCGGAAATCAGGCTGTTCTCTTTGGAGATGTCGGCATTCAGAGTGGATTCGATGTTGCTGTTCGAACCGGAGGCCAGTGAAAGAATGCCGGTAGCGGACCCAGTGCCGGCGTTGGTCAGCATGGCGGAGAAAGCCTGGCCCCAGCCGTTCGAGTTTTGAAAGAAGCCCACCACACTGGAATAATCGGCATTCAGGACCGAATCAAGAGAGGTGGCGTCGAAGGTCACCGAGCCATCGTTGTTCACGCTGATTCCCAGCCCGGTCAGGCTGCCGATGTCGGATGAACTGGTGTAATTCAGGTTGGTCGTAGTGGTGTTGGTGGTGTCGAGAATGTTCGATGTGATCGACAGTGCTCCGGCGGAGCCGACGACGCCGGAAACCAGCGAGATCGACCAGGCTCCATTGCTACTCTCGACCGGAGTAGCTGTCACGCCCAGGTTGGCGTCGTTGATTGCGCCGGCCAGGCCTGCCAGCGTGGCATCCCCCGAGGGAACCGCAATAGTGGCCGCTGTTCCGCTTCCCACTTGAACGGTCAACGAACCGGTGAGAACATCACTTCCCGGGCCTCCGCCGATCAGTCCTTCATCCGGGGTGGTGGTGGTAAATGGATCGGTATTCCCATAGGTGAGCATTGTGCCGCTGATTGCTTGCAAATTGGAAGTGACTGACAGCGCTCCGCTGGATCCTGCGGTTTGCGACTGGAACGCCAGATCGGACGTGCCATCGCTGTTTTCGACGACAGTTGCACTGACGCCCATGTTGGCCAGATTGATGACGCCGGCCAACCCGGAGAGCGTGTTGTCGGACGAGCTTACGATGAAGTTTGCCGGAGTGCCGCTGCCCATTTGGAGGGTGATGGAACCGGACAGCGTGGTGTTGAGGTTGTTGGTAACCGGCGTGAGATAGCCGTTCGGGTTTTGCGCGTTGAGGCCGTCGAGCAACTGCTGCTGGAGCAATGAAAGCGTCGGAGAGCCAAAAAGGGGCTCGGGATTTCCCGAAGTGTCGTCGCCTTCCTGCGTATTCATGGCGCCGATCAGGGAGTTGTAGTCGGAGACGAATTGATTCACCGTGCTCTCGACGTCGGTGTTGTCGTTGCCGATGACCACCTGCACCTGTTCCAGCGAGTTATCCGATTCCGTCGCACTGGGAGCCAGCAACTGGAAGGTCACGCCGGGGATCAGGTTGGCCACCGTGTTGGAGGCGCTGGTGAGGCTGACGCCATCGACGGTCAGTTGGGCATTTGCGCCGGTGACCGGCGAGGTATAGCCGAGCGATGTGCTGGCGGGGGTTGCGGTGTCGACGATGCTGGAAGTGACGTTGAGCGTGCCGGCGGTTCCAGGGGTGCTGGATGTCAGCGAAAGGCTGTAGGTGTTATCGCTGTTCTGGACAACCAAAGCGTTGACGCCGATCTTGGCGGTGTTGTTGATGGCCTCGGCCAACGTGGACAGGGTGTTGCTGGACGTGCCCACGGGTACAGTCAGCGCCGTGCCGCCGCCCACCTGGATGGTGATGGAGCCGGCGAGCGTGTCGTTTTCGGCGATTCCGGTAAGCGTGCCGGTTGAGTTGGCGGAGCTGGTGCCGGGCGTGCCGGTGTAGGCGAGATTGTTGGTGGTGTCGACGATGGAATTGGAGCTGACGGCGATGTTGCCATCCGCGCCCGAGGTACCGGAAACCAGGCTCAGCCGGGAACCCGTCGCATCGGTCAGGACGCTGGCCGTAACGCCGACAGCGGATGAGTTGATGGCGCTGGCAAGACCTGCGAGATTGTTGTTCCCGCTGCCGCTCGCCGGCACGCTGATGGGGAGGGCCGCGCCGCCGCCGACCTGGAGCGTAATAGAACCGGACAAGGTGTCGGAGGCGTCGGCAATCTCGGCCAGGTAGCCTGAGGAGGTTGTGGCCAGGCTCTTTACCTCGACCGTGTGGGTTCCCGCAATGGCGGTTGAGTCGGCCGCGGTGAGCGAGAGCACGTTAAGGTCGGAACTCGAGCCCTCCTTCTCGGACAGGATGCCTTCGAGGTCGGTGAGGGAGCTCATGTCATTGGATAGTTTTGAGAACAGCGTCCCGATGCTGGAGATGACCGTATCCTGGCTCTGCAAGGAGGTCAGTTGGGTCTTCCAGGGCGTCTCCACGTTTTGGAGGTTACTGACGATCGAGGCGACGGTCGAGCTGACGTCGAACCCGGCGCCGCTGGTTGGCGAGCCGAAATTCAGTCCTACAGTACCCATTGCACGCTCCCGTGGGAATTGAAGCAGCCGGAAAGCCAGCCGGAGGCCGGATGGATTGGAAAAACTTCATGGCGAATGCGGCAAATGTCTTGCCGAATCGCAAAGAAGGGCGCCCGTGTGGACGCCCTTCTTTGGTGAGCGGCTTAACGCCGAGGTTACTCCACCCGAGCGACAAAGACCCGTCGCCGGGGGCCCCGGGATTACTGGAGCAGCTTGGTAACTTCCTGCGACATGCTGTTGGCCTGGGCCAGGGCGGAGATGCCGGTCTGGCTGAGGATTTCGTACTTGGACATGTTGGAGGTTGCGGAAGCATAGTCGGTGGCCTGCACCGCATTCTGCGCCGAGACGACGTTCTCCTGCTGTGTGCTGAGCACGGAGCTGACCGCGTTCAGCGTGTTGATCTGGGCGCCGATGTAGCCATCCTGGGCGGCGACATCGGTAATGGACTTGTTAAGGGCTGTCAGGGATGTTTCCGCGTCTGTCTGGTTGGACAGATCGGTTGCGCTGAGGGATTGGCCTGCGCCGTCGGAGTAGCTGATGGTCGCGATGCCGGCCGAGGTGCCCCTGCTAGCCGAAAGACTGGCGTAGGCAGCGCTGGTGCCGGCCGGATGCGACTCCGAAGCGATTGAAGAATCGTAGACTCCGCTGGTCGCCACGTTGGAGACGCCAACGTTGTACGGGTTGTTGGAAAAGTAGGTCAGTGTTGCAGCAGTCGGGTGGTCAGTGAGTGACGTCCCCGTGGTTCCACCGTTGGTGAGGTCACCGCTGGAGCCATAGACGTCCGAGGTCAGGTTGATTGTCTGATAGCCGTTGGCGCCGCTCGCCAGCGAGGCATGGACGTGGTTGACGTCCGGCCCGGTGCTAAGCGTTGTCGCGGAGCCGTAGGAACCCGTGTTGATGAAGTTCACCAACTGCGTGACGTCCTTATTTGCCGCAATGGTCCCGAGGTTCATTTCGTTGGTGCCATACGTGTAGTCCACATTCCCGGACACAATGTCGCTGGCGCTGGCAAAGCTGCCCAGGTTTGCGGTCGCGGCCGCGTTCCCCAGCGTGTCCTGCAGGCTGCCGGCGGAGGAGACGGAGGTGATTGTGGTGCCGTTTGCCACGTTCGACGTCAACAGAAGATCGTCCCCGGTGAGCCCGTTCGTGCCGCTGCTTACGCCGACAGAAAC
>PLPU01000449.1:0-2637 GCA_003159975.1 Acidobacteriaceae bacterium | reverse complement strand
CCTGAAGAATCGATGGCATCGTATGTGTCCTCCCTTTAAAATGATTCCAACGTACAAATCCTATTCGGTTCTCAGGGCCTGCATGGGTTCGACCGTTGCAGCGCGGCGCGCGGGCAGGGCGGCTGCGATTGCAACCATCCCAATGGTCAGAACCACGGCCCCGGCAAGCGTTACTGGGTCAAACGTGGTAACGCCGTAGAGCTGGCTGCGGAAAAGCCGCGCCAATGCTACGACGGATGGGAGCGCGATGGCAGTGGCGATGGCGGCGATGACGGCCATCTCGCGCACCACCAACAGGACGACGCTGGAGCGTTGCGAGCCGAGCGCCAGGCGCACGCCAATCTCGCGAGTCCGCTGCTCGGTGGAGTAGGCCAGCACTCCGTAAAGCCCAACGGCCGCCAGCACCATGGCCAGCACCGAGAAGCCAACGGCAAGGAACGCAAGCGCGCGCTCGTCGGCAGCGCTTGAATCCACCTGCGCCTCCATGGTGCGAAGGCCGTCGACGACCAGCGTGGAATCGAGTTGATGCATCGCTACGCGAATGGCGGGCTCAATCGTCTCCGGCGGACCTTCGGAGCGCGCGTAAATCTGCACGCCAATAGGATGTTCCATTTGCGCATACGGACGATAGGCTGCAGGCCCCATGTCGGTGCGCAGGTCCTGGTGCTTCACATCGCCAACCACGCCGACAACGGTGGTATCGAGCTTGATGCTGTCGCCACCGCCCTCGGCAATCAGGCGGCCCAACGCATTCTGTGCTGAACCGTAGAAGCGTTTGGCCGTGGTCAGATTGATCACCGCGACCTTAGGGGCGCCTTTTGTATCCGCGGCCGTAAATTCACGGCCCACGAGCAGAGGCTGCTTCATGGTGGCGAAGAAGCCCGGCGTGACAAACGGCGTTTGGAAATCCATGTCTTCGTCTTCGGTGGCTTTGTGGCCTTCGACCGTGAAGTTTGAAGCGTTTCCGTTGCCGGTCAGGTCGGGATCGGTGTTGCCCGCGGCCTGGACGACGCCGGGAATACGGGAGACGGCTTCAAGCGCGCTGGTGACGATTTGAGGCGTGCGGTCTTCACCGTAACCGGAACTGGTGGGATCAAGGTTGAAGGTGGCGAGCTTTGCGGTCTCGAAGCCGACCGGCTGATGGCGAAGATTGTCGAGGGTGCGGACGAATAGGCCTGCGCCGCCGAGCAATAAGACACTGAGGGTGATTTGTGCGCCGACGGCGATCTTGCGGAAGCGCTGCGATTGCTTGGATGCCGTGCCCGAGTTCTGGCGCAGCGAAGCGGCGAGATCGGGCCGCATGAAGTGGAGCACTGGCGCAATGCCGAAAAGCAGGCTGGCGAGAATCGAAAGCCCCAGCGTGAACAGGAGGACACGCGCATCCATCGAGGTGGAATAAGGCTCGTTGCCCGGGTCGGCATTGGTCATCCAGCGCACCAGCGTGGTTGCCACCACCGGCGCAAGGGCAAGGCCCGCGGCTGCACCGGCGATACCGAGCAGGCCGCCTTCAACCAGCAGTTGCGAGATGATGCGCGAACGCTTTGCTCCGAGCGCATAGCGCATTGACATCTCACGCGCACGTCCCGAGGCGCGCAGGAGCAACAGTGTGGCCACATTGATGGCGCACAGAGCAACGAGCAAACCGGCCATGCTCATGAGAATAACGAGGGGCGTCTTCAACTGCATACGGCCGGGGGAAAAACCGGTGGAATCGTCCTTGACCTTGAGCTGCGAATTGTCGAGAAAACCCTTCTTGAAACGTTCCGATCTCGACTTGTAAAGCGTCAGTTCATACGCCCGCAGCGAATGCCACAAGGGGCCGAGACTCGCTTCCGCCTGCGAGATGGGAACGCCGGGTTTGAGACGCGCTACGAGCGTGAGCCAGATGCTTTGGTGATTATCGAGCCTGTGGCCCGTAACAGCCCAGGGAATGGCAACATCCACCATGCTGATGGGAATGAACACGCCGGGGCGATAGCCGCCGATGGCTGAACTGAAGTTCTTTGGCGCTACGCCGAGGATGGTGAACGGATGGCCATTGATGAGCAGGGTCTGACCGACCACATCGGGCGAAGCGGCGAAGCGCGCTTTCCAATAGTCGTAGCTGAGAACCGCTACCGGGTTGGCATTCCTGGCGGTGTCGTCCTGCGGGGTTAAAAGCCTGCCGACAGCGGGCTTGAGTCCGAACATCTGGAAGTAATTGCCAGAAACGATCTCAGTCTCTTTGTTCTCGGCCTGGTTGTGCCAGCTTACGCCGGTTTGGGCGCGGTCGGCCGCGATCACATCGGAAAAGACCTGATTGTGATCGCGCAGGTCCTTATACATGGGATAGGAGAAATAGTTATGCGGGTCGCCGCCAAAACTGCTCGCCGAACCGGAGAAGCTGCCTGTCCACTCGAAGCGGACGAGTTCTTGCGGCCGTTCGACGGGTAACATGCGCAAAAGCACCTGGTCGAAGAGCGTAAAGATGGCGGCATTGGCGCCGATGCCAAGCGCCAGCGTAACGATCACGGTGAGCGTGAAGGCTGGGGACTTGCGCAGTTGGCGAAGCGCGTAGCGAATGTCTTGAAGCAGCGTGTTCATTCCTGGATCACCTCGGGGAAATCTATTCGGTACGCAAAGCCTGCATGGGTTCGA
>PLPU01000177.1:0-7994 GCA_003159975.1 Acidobacteriaceae bacterium | reverse complement strand
TTCAGTTTGCGCGCGCGCAAGGTCCTCGGGAATTCCAATGTCAATAAAGTAACCCGCTGTTACGAAGGCAAGCGGGCGAAGCTGCTTGATATGAGGCACAAAGAAATCCGTCTCCAGCGAAAACACGGCAGGCAGATCGTACGGCGCGAACACATCGCGGTTCATGACATAGGTGCCGGCGCTGATCAGCCCAGGACCTGCGTAGCCCTTCTCCGTGTAGCCTGCGACGCGGTCGTGCTCAATCAACACGCGGCCAAACCGTGTGCAATCGGGAACCTGCGCGACCGCAATCGAAGCCGTCACACCGGCATCGACATGGCGAGCGAGCATGTCCGCATACTCGAGATCAACGAATGTGTCGCCGTTCAAAACGAATACGGAATCTGTCGAGGCCCGGGTGAGCGCCATCATAGTCGCGCCTCCCGTGCCCAATGGTTCTTCTTCGACCGCATAGGCAAGTTCCAATCCCTCGAAGTCATCGCCAAAACGGTCGCGGATGCTGCTCGCCATGTAGCCCACCGACAAAACCACGCGCCGCATGCCCTTTTGTCTAAGCCGTTGCAGAAGCAGTTCGAGGAAGGTCCGATCACCCACCGGCGCAAGCACCTTCGGGATGCCCTGGATCACTGAAGCAAGACGCGTGCCGCGACCGCCGGCCAGAACGATGGCTTCCATAGTCAGCGCACCCAACCTGATTGACAGGCGCAGCTCACGGCAGCCTCCACGACTCAACCCCGTTGGCCGTGAAGTGGCAGCCCACCACGCTTCCTTCGCGCGTCGCAGTGAGCGCATCGATCACCCGCAGCTTGTCCTTGATGTCCACCAGGAACATCATGAAACCACCGCCGCCCGCCCCTGAAACCTTGCCGCAGTACGCGCCCGCGGCCTTGGCCACACTGTAGAAGCGCTCGATGCGCTCGTTCGAGATACTGCCGGCCATCTCCTTCTTGGTCTGCCAGGCCGACTCCATCGCCGTTCCCAGTTTGCGAATATCGCCGCGCAGCAAACACTCCTTCATGTTGATGGCGTCGTTCTTGGTGCGGTGCATTGCCTCGATCGCCTTCTGATTATTGCTTTCCACGTTGTGCGATTGCTCGGCGATGATGGCTGCGGAATCGCGCGACTTGCCGGTGTAGAGCAGGATCAGCGAGCTCTCCAACTCCGATACAATCCAATCCTTCACGCGCAGCGGATTCACCAGCACATGGTCGTTGCTGTTGAACTCCATGAAGTTGAAGCCGCCGAATGCCGCCGCGTATTGATCCTGACGGCCACCGCGCAATCCAAGGTCGACGCGCTCAATCTGGTAGGCGAGTGAGGCAATGTCGTATTCACCGAGCGGCAGGCTCAGCACCTCTCCAAACGCCTGCACCATGGCCACAACCAATGTGGATGAAGAACCAAGCCCAGACCCCGGCGGCGCATCGCAGGCAGTGGTCACCGTCAGCGCCAGAGGCTTGCCCTCGTTATACTGCGCGATGATGCGGTTATACACCCCGCTATGCAGCGCGAGCAGTCCGTCTGTTGCAACAGCGGCACTGAGATCGTACTCCACTCGCTCGCCCACATCGGAAGCAACAAAATGAATCCTGCCATCCTGCGAGGGCTCAATCGTGCAATAGGCATAGAGGTCGATGGTCGCATTGAGAACCGCGCCGCCAAACAGATCGCAGTAGGGCGCAACGTCGGTGCCGCCACCGGCGAAGCCAAGCCGCAACGGCGCGCGCGCACGGATCAACATGGATGCCGCTCCTCAAGTCCTGAGTCTAACCGGGTTCTCTCTCGCAACGCCATCCGCTCCAGCCGTGTTAACGGTCCCTAGTAGCGCGGAACACCTTGATCCACTTCAGCCGACCAGGCATCGATCCCGCCCCGCACGCTCTGCGCCAGCTCAAACCCCTGGTTGCGCAGCCACACTGTCACATTCATTGACCGCATCCCGTGGTGACACAACACCACAAACCGCTCGTCGGGATCAAGTTCCTGGTGCGCTCGCGCCGCCACCTCGCCCATGGGCATCGCCACGCTTTTCTCGATGTGCGCCATCATAAACTCCCACGGCTCCCGCACATCGATCAGCCTTGCCTTGCCCTCGCTCAAAAGCGCCGCGGCCTCGCCCGGAGAAATCTCATAATCCAACATGATTCCAGTTTAGTGCCTGTCCCTTTCACCCTGCACCATCGCGACCGGCCCGCTCGCGGCTGCCGATTCCCCCGATTCCCGCACGCAAAGAAGCCCCCCGATTTTCGGGAGGCTTCTCTGTTTGTGAGATTCGGTTGAAAGCAAACTAGCGTCTCAGCTCCGAATCTGGCAAGAGCGGATTCGGACTTGAACGGGCGCGCGTTGAAGAACCTCGGGTATCGACCGGGATTCAAATGGTGCATCGATTGATGGCTTGGCGTGGGCTTACGTGACCGGAGTGACCCGCGTACTTCCCCGTCATCCGCCCTTTATATCGTGCTGGATGAGGAAAGGCAGGTTGGTAATGATCTTCTGCGCCTTTCCCGAGATCTCTTTCGTCCAGTAAAACGTCAATGTGCCGTTCTCCACGTTCACATTGGTCGGTTCCATGTACGTGATCGGATCTCCATTGGGCTTGTAGAGCGTAATCGTTGTCAAAACAACTCCTTCCTCCTTAATCATATTCGAACCGGGCGGCCGGTTTCGGCGATACCTCTTTTGGGGTACGATTCCGGCTCCGNNCCGCCGTCCCGCGACACAGTACTCTTGAAGAGATGCCTCCGATTCTAAATGCTCAGTCCGTCACCAAACAATTCGGCGCCACTCCCCTCTTTCGCAACATCTCGCTCACCGTTGAAGATGGCGATCGCATCGGCCTCATCGGTCCCAACGGCGCCGGTAAATCCACCCTGCTCGCCATCCTCGCCGGCCAGGTCGAGCCTGACTTCGGCGAACTAGCCGTCCGCAAGCGCGCCCGCGCCGCCTACGTCCCCCAGGATTCCCGCTTCGCCCCCGGCCTCACCATCCGCCAAATACTTGAAAAGTCCCTCGCCGCAGCCCATGTCCCCGACACCGAACGCGAAGGCCGCCTTCGTGAGCTCACCGGCCGCGCCGGCTTTACCGACCTCAACGCTGAAGCAGCCTCGCTCTCCGGCGGTTGGCGCAAGCGGCTCGCCATCACCGAGGCCATGGTCATCGAACCTGAAGTCATGCTCCTCGACGAGCCCACCAACCACCTCGACCTGGCCGGTATTGAGTGGCTTGAAGAGTTGCTCCGCGCCTCCTCCTTCGCCGCCGTCACCGTCAGCCACGATCGCTACTTNNTATCTCGAATCGCAAAGCCGCCAGCAGGAAAGCCTCCGCAACCAGGTCCGCACCGAGATCGAGTGGCTCCGCCGCGGCCCCAAAGCCCGCACCACCAAGTCCAAAGCCCGCATCGATTCCGCCAACGAGATGATCGGCCAGCTCAAGGCCATGGACGCCCGCACCACCGTCAACTCCGCCGGCATCGACTTCGAAGCCAGCCAGCGCAAAACCAAGCGCCTCGTAGAATTCAAAAACGTATCCTGCACCATCCCCGCTAGCCCGACTGAGCAGGAAGCAGTTCATGCGGAGGCAAGCGGCGCGGACGCAGTCCGTACGGAGGGAGGCGGGGGTTTCAATCCCCGCATTGAAGCCACAGAGACAACGCGGGCTTTAGCCCCGGAAACGCGCCCCCTCTTCACCGGCCTGAACTTCATCCTCACCGCCGGCATGAAAGTCGGCCTCGTCGGCCCCAACGGCAGCGGCAAAACCACCCTCCTCCGCCTCCTTCGCGGAGAAATCGAGCCGTCCGCCGGCTCCATCCGCCGCGCCGAATCCCTGCGCCTCGTCTACTTCAGCCAGATGCGCGAGCTCGACGACAGCCTCACCCTCCGCCGCGCTCTCGCCCCTGAATCCGACGCCGTCATCTACCAGGGCCGCACAACGCATGTCGCCAGCTGGGCCGCGCGCTTCCTCTTCACCAGCGAGCAACTCAACCAGCCCGTCCGCAATCTTTCCGGCGGTGAAAGAGCCCGCGTCCTCATCGCCAAGCTCATGCTCGAACCCGCCGACGTCCTCCTCCTCGACGAGCCCACCAACGACCTCGACATCCCCACCCTTGAAATCCTCGAAGAAAATCTCCTCGACTTCCCCGGCGCGCTCGTCCTCGTCACCCACGACCGCTACCTGCTCAACCGCGTCGCCTCCACGGTCCTCGGTCTCGACGGCCGCGGACACACCGGCCAGTTCGCCGACTACGCCCAGTGGGAAGACTGGCTCATTGAACAGGACAACATCGAGCAGGACGGCCAGAAGCAGGACAAATCCGGCCGCCGCTCCGACGGCTCAGGCGCCCCGCAGCCAACCGGTGCTAACTCCGCTAACAACGCTAACTCGCCTAAGAAAAAGCTTTCCTATCTGGAAGCCCGCGAGTTCGCCGCCATCGAACACCGCGTAGAAGAGTCCGACGCCCGTCTCGCCGCCGCCCGCGACCGCGTCGAACACCCCGACGTAGCCACCAACTCCGTCGCACTTCAGGAAGCACTAAAGGAACTCGACGCCGCCCAGCACGAAAACGACGCCCTCTACGCCCGCTGGGCCGAACTCACCGAGAAATCGAGTTAGCTTCGCCGCGTGCAAACGTAATTGCCAGCACCGTTATATCGTCTTCCTGCCCAAACGCCTGCGCCGCATTCGCAATCTGTTCTGCCGATTGACGACTGATCGCCTTGGTGCGATCGAATCCGAACAGCTCGCCACTTTCCGACTGCGCTTCGACCACGCCATCGGTCATCAGAGTGATTCGATCGCCGATCTGCAACTCGAGTGTGGTCTGCTCGTACTCTGGGACATCTGTAAGTCCCAGCGGCAACCCGAATTCCAGTTCAACTTCTTCGCCGTTGCGGTATGGAGCCAGGTGACCTGCATTGGCAAGGGTGAGCGTTCCATCTAACGCGAGCACCGCACACAGACAAGTAATGAAGCCCCCGCTCCGCGCCGCAACCACCTGCCGGTTGAGGCGCGTCATCAGCGCGCCCGGTTGAAGATCCTCCGCCGCAAGCGTGCGGATAGCGCCAATCGCCAGCGCGCCCGTCATTGCCGCCTTCAATCCCTTGCCGCTCACATCGCCCACCACAAACAGCCACGCACCATTCGGCTGCGGCAGCACCTGGTAAAAATCCCCACCCACTTCAGAGGCAGGAATGTAAGCGGACTCAAGCCGGCAACCCGCCAACTCCGGCAGCGTGGCTGGAACCGGTTGTCGCTGAATCTCCCGCGCAGCCTCCAGCTCTCCCGCCGCGCGCGCCTGCTCCCGGCTAAGCCGCGTAAACCGGAAGTACATCACCACCCCGATCGCCAGCAGAAAAATCCCGTCCGCCAGGTCGTTGTAGAAGAGCGGCACCTCGTGCCACAGCAAGATCGGCCGCTCCAGCGCTTCCAGGTTCCAGCTGAAGACGCTGCCAATTTCCGAAGCATTCATCAGCATCACAGCGATCGCCGGCCCCACGCTGGGCAAAATCAGCCAGCGCGCCTCCGCGTTGCCCCGCCGGTGCCAGTAGAGCAGCACCAGCGGCAGCAGCAACGCGGCCGGCAGCGTCACCGCCGACTCCAGAAGAAAATACGCGCCGTTGTGTACGATTCCCAACGCGCAAAGCAACGCAACAAGCGGGCAGACAAGCAGCGCGGCCTCGTACACCCGCCACATTCGGTTCGGCCGCTTGCGAATGAAGGCATAGGTGAACTCAATCTGCGCCACGATCGTCAGGTAGATCGCGGGGTCTGAGTAAAGGTCGTTCAGGATCCCCGGCGCAAACGCGTAAATCGCGGCCGTCGACAACCCGCCTCCGGTTCCCACCACCACCAGATAAATTCCCAGCCACAGGTATTCGCGAAATGCCCTTTGCGAAAAAAACAGAAGCAGGCTACCGATCCCCGCCAGCAGAATCACGAGGTTGATCGCGCCCGAGCCCACGAACCGCAGCAGCCGTTTCGACCGGTGCAGTTCGGCCACCCGCTTCACCGCATCCGGCGAACCAATCCACGCGGAAAGGTTCACCGCCTCATTCGCGTCAAACGCAACCCGCGGCGGATGAATGCGCACGGCCAGCACCACCGATTCCTTCTCCGCCGGCACCTCCAGCAGATCCTCCACCTGCTCACGCACCGTCCACGTCGGCTCAAAGTGCTCTGTCCCCGCGCGCGCCCCGTCAATGTACGCTTCGGTGACACCACCCTGCGCGATCAGCAGAATCGTCAGCGCACCTGGATGCGCCGGAAGCTGGACGCGCAACCGGTACCAGCACGAAGTTGGGCACATGTCGCTCTGCGGTTGCGGATTCAGCTGCTGCCAGCCGCTGTCGTCCAGTTGCGGGCTCGCCCATGCGGGATTGTCGCCGGGCTGATAGCGCCAGCCATCGCTCAGCAGGACCGCCCCCGATGGAAAGGCTTCGATACTGGCCTGTCCCCAAGCCGCGCCCCCCAGGCACAGGAGTAAAGCTGGAAGAATCCTACGCATGAATGAGGCGATTCTACTGCACGCAGGGTCATCGCCTCACACCTCAAATCGTGCCCCCCCCCCGACGCAGTTCAATCAGGTCATTCGCCTATCGCCCAAACAAACTCAACGCCACCGCCTCGCCCATCGCCTTATATCCCGCCGGTGAAGGATGCAAATGATCCCCGCAATCGAACCCAGGCAGCAGCCGTTCTGGATGCTCCGGATCGCGCACCACGCCATCGAAATCCACCACCGCGTCAAAGTGCCCCGCCGCGCGAATCCAGGCGTTCACCGCCTGCCGGTCCTCCTCGCTCAGCGGACCGGGATGATAATAGTCCGACCCCACATACGGCGTAATCGTCGCGCCGATCACGCGCAACCCATGCGCATGCGCACGCAAAATCATCTGCTCATACGCCGCCAGCACATGCGTCACCCGCGCAGCATGCTCCGCCGGTGTCACCTCACCGGTCCGCGCCAGCCCTCCCAGATCGTTCACGCCCTCAAACACAATCACCCACCGCACGCCCGCCGGAGCCAGCACATCCCGATCGAAGCGCGCCAACGCATTCGGACCCAATCCATCGGTCAGCAGATGGTTCCCGCCAATCCCCTGGTTTGAAACACCAATGCCTCGCGTACGCTTCGAAGCCTGCAGCCGCGCCGCTATCAAATCCGTCCAGCGATCGTTTCCATTGGTAGTCGCACCGTGCCCGTCCGTGGTCGAGTCCCCCAGCGCCACAACCGACGCTGCCCCAGCCGCAGCCAGCACATCGATTCCCGACACCTGATACCAGTGGTCCACATGCTTTGCATCCGGCAGATCTCGCGCCGCCACAAAATCCCCATGCACGAAATATGAAGTCGCCCTCGACCCAGGATGTCCCGTCTGCCTCAATGGCGGCGCATCCAAATGAAACGTCACCGCAATATCCGAAAGCGCGGCCACCGGACCATCGACCGCATCCGACACAAACTCCGCCCCCGGCGGCACCATCACATCGCTGCTCCCCGCAAATGTCAATGCCCGGTCCGTTGCCGGATCGATAGCAGCAGAGCCGGCAGAAACCGCCCGCGCAACATGCACCGAAGTAAAGTGCAACGCCTCCGACCCAAACGCATTCGATAAATGAACCCGCAGCGCCGTCCCGCCCACACTCAGATGGAAAATCTGCCGCACCGTCGCATCGCGCAAATCGTCCGCCGCCATCGCATTCTGCGGCTCCGGAACCTGTTGCGAAGCGCCCCAGCTCGCAACCCACACTTCCGGCTTTGCCTGCGCATTGGCGCGCACCCCAACACAAGCCAGACCCAGGAACATCACCGCAACCGCGCGGATCTTCAGTGCAAAGTTCATGGCATAAGGTTTATCATGGTCGCCCAGAGTAAATCGCTTTTTCAGGCGAAATAACTTGGCATTCCCGGAGGTCAGTGTGCATTTGTTCCTGAAGTCTTTTGCCGTTTCATTCGTTTGCGCATCCGCCGCATTAGCCCAAAGCCCCAGCACAACCGC
>PLPU01000217.1:883-7646 GCA_003159975.1 Acidobacteriaceae bacterium | reverse complement strand
GCAGCGTAACGGAGGTTTGTTTCTTTCTATGCTGTGAAACTGTGGAGCCTTGATCAAGCCAGGCAGAATCATCGATTTGCAAGATGAAATCCCGCAGAATCACGGAATCGCTGTTTCCGTGAATCTGCGGACCTTACTCGCCGCGCGCCCCGGAGCCTGCCCTGAGTCTGGTCGAACGATCCGGATTTTCGGACCTCGGAAGTTGAAAACGGATAGCTAAAGGCAGGAAGCCCGCTCCCCTGAAACCCAGGCTGATAGCTGAAAGCTGAGAGCTGACCTCCGATCACGAGCGATATTGCTCAGACTGCGTCCAGCCATCCGGCTACCGTTGGAATTACCTTGTGCGCCAGAAAATGCGCATACAGCAGTTGACGCTGCGCATGGGTAGAAAAAGGTGAAATTCAATGAAGAAACTTGTGACGTTAGCGGCAATTCTCAGCATGACGAGCATCGCTTGGGCGGGATCTGGCCGCGAAGCAACCGTCGACCGTCTTGATCATGCGGGCGCAGTCCTGCACGAAATCATGTCCGCTCCCGATAGGGGCATTCCCGAAGAGGTTCTGGAACACGCAAAGTGCATCGCCGTCGTGCCCCACCTGCTCAAGGGCGGCTTCGTATTTGGCGCTGAAAACGGCCGTGGCGTTGCCACCTGCCGCACTGCCAATGGATGGAGCGCTCCCGCGTTCTTTACCATCACCGGCGGAAGCTGGGGATTGCAGATCGGCATCGAAGGCATCGACCTGGTCATGGTCATCCAGAACGAAAACGGCATGAAGCACCTCATCAACAGCAACTTTGAGCTGGGCGGCGACGCTTCAGCGGCAGCCGGCCCGGTTGGGCGTCACGCCTCCGCCGATACCGACTGGAAACTGAATACCGAAGTCCTCACCTACTCGCGCGCCAAAGGCCTCTTTGCCGGCCTCACCTTGACCGGCGCCGCCATTCGCCGCGACAACGACTCCACCGAGGCCATCTACGGTCATGACGCCTCCACGCGCCGCATCCTGACCGGCGAAGTTCCTGTGCCGGATGTGGCTCATGCCTTCCTCGACGCGGTCCGCGACGCAAAAGCGCAGGCCATTGCTTCCAACTAACAAACCTTTTTAACCAACCGAGCGCCCGGCAACTACCCAGGTTTCCGGGCGCCATCAAATCTAATCGAGGTCTTCTATGCTTTGGACACTCTTCGTGATTTTGCTGGTCCTGTGGCTGCTCGGCTTCAGCTTCCATATCGCCGGCGCGTTCATCCACATCCTGATCGTATTAGCCGTCATCGTCCTCATCTTCAACCTGATCAGCGGACGCCGCGGCCTGTGACCTGGCGCGGGCGGCCGCTCGTCGCCGCCCGGCTGTGTGCCTCAGCCGCGCTCAAACGCCCTCGCTCAAACGCTCTTCCTCCTGTCTGCCGGCTCGACTCAATCACCCTCCTCTGTGGCCTCATGGCCCGCATTGGGGCATCTCCATCGGCTGTTGCGCCAACGCTTCCTCGGCTTCTCTTTGCGCCTTGGCTGCCTGCGCCGCCTCCACCTCGCCAAGCACTTCTGCCAGTTCCTCTCTGCGCCGCGGGGTCGGATAGCAAAAGTGGATGCCCACCGCATGCGCATTGTCCGTCCATTGGGTGACACCACTCAGACGAAAGACAATTCCGTTGATCTTGAATTTGATTTCAACGCGTTTCTGAGTGCCTGCCTGAAACCGCGCCCCGGTCGAAACCTGGCACCCTTCCAGGCTCAGGTCCACTACCTTGCAGGGGTGCCACGATTCATGGCTCACCAACAGCAACGAAGCGTCTTCCTCGACTTCGAATCGGGCGTATACGCGGCGCTCGGATCCCAACCTTTCCGCGACTTCCGGACTTTCTTCCGCGTCCATCCCACTTCCACCAGAATCCCTGACGGATTCAGTGCCCCGCTGTCAGCTCCCAAGGCTGCACAGGCGCCGCCTGCGCAGCTTCCCGGCCCTTCAGCCGGTCGTACTCATACAGGTCGCTCGTCGTCCCCAGCGACTCGTTGTAGAGGCTGATTCCGCCCGTCAGTTGCGTCAGTTCCTCGCTGAACAGGTGGATTCCCTGCAATTGGCGGGCCGACGCGGGCAGTTCAAATTTGGAAGTCTTAATGAACTTCTGGTAGCCCCGGTCCAGCAAACGCGCCACTTCCCCGTTCACCATCGCTCCCGGCCGCTCCGCAAACGCCGCCGCGGAAAGTCCCGCCTCGTCTCCGGCCCCGCTCCCATCCGCGCTCACTGAACCGGCGCTCGTCCGAGCTGGCCCCGCGGGTACCAGCACCGCCCCGGCACCGTGCTTGCTCACCAGCACTCCCCCTGCGACTCCCGCGCACGGTTCGACATCGAATGAATGGGCGCGCAATGTCTCCAGCGTTTGATCGAAGTTCGAATTACGGGATTTTCCGGTCATGTTCGCGTTCCAGTCTGCGAGGATGTTGAAATAGAGTTGGATTGCAACCTCCCGCACCTCCAATCTCGCATATCCGGAACACTCGCTGCAATTCTCAATGGATACAAAGCAGATAACCGCCAAACCCGGCCTGTCCCTGCCCGAGCGCATCGGCTCCACGCCACTCGTCCGTCTCGAGGCGCCCGTCCGCGGTCTCGTTGGCATCACGCTGCTGGGCAAAGCTGAATGGGCCAACCCCGGCGGCAGCGTCAAAGATCGCGCCGCCGCTTCCATGATTCAGGATGCGCGCGGCCGCGGCCTGCTGGTTCCCGGCAAAACCGTGCTTGACGCCTCCAGCGGAAACACCGGCATCGCCTTTGCCATGCTCGGGGCGGCTCTCGGATTCCCAGTTCAGCTCGCCATGCCTGCCAATGTATCGCCGGAGCGGAAGCGCATGCTCAGGGCTTACGGTGCCATGGTCGACTGGACCAACCCGGACCTGGGTTCCGATGGAGCCATACGCCGGGCCCGTGAGTTGGCCGGCAACGATCCCGATCGCTTCTACTACGCGGACCAGTACTCGAACGACGCCAACTGGCTCGCCCACTACCGTACCACCGGCCCTGAGATCTGGCAGCAGTCCGCCGGCCAGATCACCCACTTTGTAGCCGGCCTTGGAACCAGCGGCACCTTCATGGGCGTTACCCGCCGCCTCAAAGAGTTCAACCCCGCCATTCAGGCCATCAGCTTCCAGCCGGATTCGCCCTTCCACGGCCTCGAAGGCCTCAAACACATGGGCACATCCTTAGTGCCTGCCATTTACAATCCCCATCTGGCCGACCG
Source organism: Acidobacteriaceae bacterium (assembly GCA_003159975.1). Classification (GTDB taxonomy): domain Bacteria; phylum Acidobacteriota; class Terriglobia; order Terriglobales; family Acidobacteriaceae; genus Telmatobacter. The sequence continues at coordinate 4,411 of PLPU01000217.1, read as the reverse complement.
CTCCCTCGAAGTCGAAACCGAGGCCGCCTACGCCATGGTCAAGCGCCTGGCCCGCGAAGAAGGCTTGCTGGTCGGCATTTCGGCCGGCGCGGCTGTCGTCGCCTCCGCAAAAATTGCCGCCGAGGAAAACGCGGCCGGGCGCCAGGCTATGATCGTCACTGTGCTGCCCGACTCCGCCGACAAGTACCTGTCTGAACGATTCTGGGAGGAGGACGGATGGGCATACTCCATATAACCAGCGCCGTCTACACCGCCCTCCGTGCCCATGGCGAAGAGACCTACCCGCACGAGTGCTGCGGCGCACTTCTCGGCCGTTCCACCCCCGGCGGCTTGCAGGTGGAGGCTGCGGTGCGCGCCGGCAACACCCGCACCGACTCCGCCCACAACCGCTACAGCATCGCCCCGGTCGAACTGGTCAAAATCGAGCGCGAAGCGCGGCGCCAGGGCCTTGCAATCGCCGGCTTCTACCACTCCCACCCCGACCACCCTGCGCAATGGTCGCCTACCGACTTTGCTGAAGCCCACTGGCTGGGCTGCTCCTACGTCATTACCGCCGTCGCCCAAGGCCAGGCCACCGTGACCAATTCCTTCCGTCTCACCGGCGACACCGAGGAACACAAGCGCTTTGAACAGGATACGATTCTGGTAGAAGATGAGAACATCGTCCCGGAACGCTGTTGAATCCCACACGGCCCACGTCAAATCGCATCGAATCCGGAATCAATTGAATCAAATCGACAAATGCGAGGAAAACCAAACGCATGACCGTCTTTATTCCAACACCTTTACGGCCCTATGCGGCCGGCAACGACGTCGTCGAAGTCCAGGCTGCAACCATCGCCGCCGTCCTTCAGTCACTCACCGAAGCGCATCCCGATCTGCGCAAGCATCTGTTCACCGCCGAGGGCAAGTTGCGGGCTTTTGTTAACCTGTATCTGAACGACGAAGACGTGCGCTACCTTCCCGCAAAAGAGGAAACCGCCGTCACCGCCGCCGACTCCCTCTCCATCATCCCCTCCATCGCCGGGGGAAACTAGCCGTCCAGGCGGGCGCGCCTTTGGCGCAGTAGCCTCAGGCAACACCGTTCGGGGCTGAGCAAAGTTGATTCATCCGCCGCACGCTGTTCGGGCACTGACAACTGACAACTTAAAGCTTAAAACTGTCAACTGAAGAAGGACCCATGCCGACCATCACTGAACCAGCCCCGCTGCCCGAACTCACCACCGACGACCTCTCACGCTACTCTCGCCACCTGATCCTGCCCGAGGTGGGCATGGAGGGCCAGCGGAAGCTCAAGGCCGCGCGCGTTCTCTGCGTGGGCACCGGCGGCCTCGGCTCGCCGTTGGCTCTTTATCTGACCGCGGCCGGCATCGGCACCCTCGGCCTGGTGGACTTCGACGTAGTCGACTCGAGCAACCTGCAGCGCCAGATCATTCACTCCACCAAGGACATCGGCCGCAAAAAGCTGGACTCCGCCGAAGAGAAGCTGAAAGCTCTCAATCCGGCCATCAACATCGTCAAGCACGACTGCATGCTCTCGAGCGCCAACGCCCTCGACATCATCAAGGATTACGACATCGTAGCCGACGGCACCGACAACTTTCCCACCCGCTACCTGGTCAACGACGCCTGCGTCCTGCTCGGCAAGCCCAACGCCTACGGTTCCATCTTCCGCTTTGAGGGCCAGGCCAGCGTCTTTGCCACCGAGACCGGCCCCTGCTACCGCTGCCTCTATCCCGAGCCGCCGCCGCCGGGCCTCGTCCCCAGTTGCGCCGAGGGCGGAGTCCTCGGCATTCTCCCCGGCCTGGTCGGCGTCATCCAGGCCACTGAAGTCATCAAGTTGATCCTGGGCAAAGGTGAACCTCTCATCGGCCGCCTGCTGCTCGTCGATGCGCTCAACATGCGCTTCCGCGAACTCAAGCTGCGCAAGAATCCCGAGTGCCCGGTCTGCGGCGAGAACCCCACCGTCACCGTGCTCATCGACTACCAGCATTTCTGCGGCATCGTGCCCGAAACCCCGGCAACAAGCGAAGGAAGAATCGTGAAGAATGGAATTCCGCAAATCACCGTCAAGGAACTCAAGGCCCGCATCGACGCCGGCGAAAACGTGCAGTTAATCGATGTGCGCGAGCCCTACGAGTACCAGATCGCACAAATCGGCGGAAAGCTGATCCCGCAAAACGATGTTCCCAACCGTCTGGCCGAAATCGACCGCGATCGTGAAGTCGTCGTCCACTGCCGCTCGGGCGCCCGCTCACAGCGCATCGCCGAGTTCCTTGTGCAGGCCGGCTACCCCAAAGTCGTCAACCTCGCCGGCGGCATCCTAGCCTGGTCCGACGAAATCGATCCATCTGTGCAAAAATACTGACACGGACCGGAGCCACCAGCGGCATGAGCGCATTCCTCGAAATCCCGGCACTGCCCCCGCGCAGCATCGTCCTGCATCCTCCTCTGAGCGATAAGGAGTTCGAGAGGCTGTGCGAGAGCTGCGAATTTGGTTCTGTCGAACGGACCAGGGAAGGAACGATCATCGTGAACGCCCCCGCGGGAGGCATGACCAGCGACGGCAATAGTGAGATTAACCAGCAACTTCGCGCTTGGTGGAAGCAGCATCGGCGCGGGCGCGTGTACGACTCCTGCGCGGGCTTCTTTCTGCCCGACGGCTCAAGTCTCAACCCGGATGCCGCTTATGTGACCGCCGAGCAACTGACGGCGCTCACGCGCGACGATCTGGCCCATTTTCTGCGCCTCGCACCGGCCTTTGTGATTGAGCTCTTGTCGCTCAGCGACAGCCCCGCGGAGGCGGCGAAGAAGATGGAAGCGTGGATTGCCAACGGCGTCGAACTCGGCTGGCTGGTTGACCCTTACGCAAAAGTGGTTCACATCTACGAGCCAGACGCCGCGCCCCGCATCCAGACTGGAATCCGCGTAGCCGGCTCCGGCCCGGTCGAGGGGTTCGTCCTCGATCTCGAAGAGGTTTGGCTTTGCTTCGAGTAGCAAACCTGCTGGGAGAATTTTGGCTAAGGCCGCGACCGATCAGACAATCCGCAGCAGCGGCAACGTCTTCGCCGACCTCGGCCTACCCGACGCGGCGGAGCTTCAGACCAAAGCCCGTCTTTGCGCCGCTCTCAACAGGATTGTGGAACGCCAGCGGTTAACCCAGTCGGCTGTCGCCGTTACCCTCGGCATCAACCAGCCAAAGGTCTCCGCGCTCCTCAATTACAAGCTGGAAGGCTTCTCAGTCGAGCGTCTGATGCACTTCCTCGTTGCGCTCGGGCACGACGTCGAAATCCTTGTGAAAGCCAAGCCCAGTTCGCGCTCCGCCCGCATTGCCGTCAAAGCGGCTTGATTCTGCCGGTCCCGGGCATCCCCGCCGGGCCTATGAAAGACTCACGCCTAATGCGCAACCTCCACCGGTCCGGGCCGCGCTGTCTCGCCGCCCTTGCCGTTCTCTTCCATCTTCCCGAAGATCATCTTCCCGCTGGCGGTTTGCAGCACGCTGGTCACTGAAATATCCACGCTCTTGCC
>PLPU01000217.1:0-867 GCA_003159975.1 Acidobacteriaceae bacterium | reverse complement strand
TCGTTGATGTTCAGCACTTCCACGTGATGCAGATGCGCCACCTTGTTCAGGTTGAAGTCGTTGGTCACCACCTTGGCTTCCCACTTCTTGGCCAGTTCCAGCAGCTTCAAATCCACCTCCCGAATCGACGGAAAGTCGTCGGGAACAATCTGCACCTGGATGTTGGCGTTCGACTGCATGCGCTGCAGCATATCCAGGCCGCGCCGCCCCCGCTGCCTCTTTGACCCATCCGTCGAGTCGGCCACAATCTGCAGCTCGCGCAGCACGAACTCCGGCACCACCATCGTGCCGTCGATGAACCCCGCCTCTGCGATGTCCGCAATGCGCCCGTCGATGATGACGCTGGTGTCCAGCACCTTGGCGGTCCGGCGTGTAGGCTTCTCGCCGGAAAAAATCGTGCCCAGCGCCGCGGGATTCAGCAGGTCGCCCTTGTTGGCCCCCACCAGAAGTCCCACATAGGTCATCAGCAGCAGCACAAAGATTTGCAGCACCGCGGAGGTGCCCCCATTCAACGGCGCCGAGCGCAGCACCAGGCAAAACAGCGCGGCGCCCAAAATGCCCAGGATGCTGCCCGCAACAGCGCCGATCAGCCGCCGCAGGCTCAGCGCCCGCACTCGCAGCTCAAATACAATCACCGCGCCGGCTGCCGCACCGCCCGCGCCCGCACTCACCCATCCTGTCATGCCGAAGGGATGAAGGAAATAACAGACCCCGGCAAGTAGGGCCACAAAAAGAAGACGAACCAGAACGATATCCATAAAGACCAACTCCCGCTGGCCGTGACTAAACTACGCCACGCTGGGCTCAGTTGGTGAGTATGCGCACTCATAAGAGCAATCGTCAAGTACTGAGTTTTCAATCGTCAGT
>PLPU01000038.1:0-4084 GCA_003159975.1 Acidobacteriaceae bacterium | reverse complement strand
GCTGACGGCGTGGAGCACAAGACTTTTTCGGTCAAGGCCGACTACATCCGCAAAATCGACTACTCGACACCGAACGAAGCCAGCGACAGCAAGGCGGCCAAGCCCGCCAAAAAGGCCAAGTAGCATTCGCGCAACCTGGAGGCGGCTCTTCGGAGCCGCCTTCCTCTATGTGAGCTGAATGGCCATCTGGCACCGGGACGCGCTTTAATGCCACGACGACCGTGGCTGGCATTGCCATCCGATATTAGCGGACGCGATCTTTGGCGTATCCCCACGTCTGGAGTGGAACGATGTCCGCCGCCCACTCTCTCGCGTCATCTAGCTGATCGCCCGTGAGTTGAGTTAGCGCATTCGGGGAAATGAGGTTTTCCAAATTGAGTTCAGCCAACGCCTCCGTCTGGTACCAGAGCACAGCGTCGGATTTCGGCGACAGATTCGCGGTAGAGGTCTCCGCCAGTAACTGCTCCCATTTCTTGTCGCTTTCATCTTGTTGCAACTGTGCTGCGGAAACATCTCCCGTTGCTGTGAACGTGTAGTCCACCGTTCCGAAGTTTCGGCTGACCGCGATTCCGTCAGAACAGATTGCAACCACGGTATGCATGTCATTGGACACAATCAATCCGCCAGCAGGCACCTGTGCTGGAGCGAGAGCCACGCCGTCCACAAAATAGAGTTGCACCGGATGCTGAAATGAGAGGTCGAGCACAGTCAGGTTGTTGCCGCTATGCTTTGCCGTGATGTAGTTCTTCAGCAGCTTGGTCAAAGTGGAATCGGCATTTAGCACAGCTTGCAACCGCTGGGAGGCAACTGCATTTACTGGCGGTTTCTCGCGTTGAACATCGGCTAGTAGCCAGAGCGCTGGAGCGCGCTGGAACATCCACCGCACTTTCCTACCCAGCAGCGGCCCAAGGCCCTCGTTCATTCCGTCGCCCAGAATCTTCATGGCGGCAAGGGCAGAAGCGTCAGCCGCCATCTCCTGCGCGGGATCTAGGCCGTCCACGTTGACATGATGCAGTCGCTGGTGAGCATTCTCATGCAGCAGGACAAAGAGAATGGGAGCTTCGATTCCATACTCTTCTGCCGCCGCGCACGCCACGTCACCTTGCGGACAATCGAGATACGGTTTCAGCGAAGCAAAGTGATCCCAGTCCATAAAGCTGCCGAAAGGTTCGAATAGTGGAGCCAGCAGCGTTCGCCGGTAAGGTGTCGTCATCAAGGGATAGGGCAAATGGAGACTCGGCCCGCTGCTCAAAGCGCCGTCGTGCCCAAGGAATGTCCCGATTGATGATAGGTAGATCGAAAACTCGTAAGGGAAGACAATGCTGTCGCCGTCGATGTGCGGCGTTTGCAGACCTGTGGCGACGCTCTCTACTCGGATCGTTGGAGGCGAATCCGTTTCGTACGCCGCAAGTTGCTGGTGAATGCCAGGATTCCATAGAACGCATTGCGTAAAGTAGGTCATCTCCTTCTGTGTAAAGGCGCTCATGAACTGGCCGTTCGGGTCCGACTGAGGATGATTCTTTATCTCTGACTGCAGCGCATTTTTTTGATCGGGGCACGATGGCTGCGCAACAGCTGCGTGGCCGAACAGAAGAGAAAACGCAACTCCACACAACAGAATTTTGATTGTCATGGCTTCTCCGGCAGAGCAATCAACTTGTTATCCCCATCGCTAATGACGTAGTTGTTGGACTGAAATACAGGGTCATACCCAATGAGCGGCATCACGAGGATTTTGTGGGAGCCCGGTCTCACTCGCAGATATAGCGGCGTATAGCCAACTTGCAGGTTATCCAGGATGACGCTGTAAACTGGGTTCGTCTTCGCGTCGGGAAGAACGTGAAACCCAAGAACCCCGAACGGTGCGCCCCACGGCATCAGGGCTTCCATAAATCTCGCCACAGAGTCCCCAACAGAGGCACCTGGCTGGTCAAGTTCTTTGAGAAAGCCTTGAAGGTACGCTGTGAACGTATCCGCTGTCTCCGGTTGTCCGGTGTCATGAATCAGTTGCAGCCTCACTCGATCCAGCGTCCGGTTCACGACGCCGCATGTGTTTTCAGCGCTTACTGATGCGGGAGCTTGCGAATCAGACTGCAGGTCGAGTGGCTGGCGCGCAGCTTTATTTGCAAGCGAAGTTAGGAAATGGTCTGCCACGGTTAGGTTGAAATCAGGAGCATGCTCGCGATCGGCATACCAGATCTTGATGCAGGTCTTCTGGTCCTGGTTTTGCGCCGGCCTGTGATCCGGCTTCTGCCCGTCCTGAGCAAGGTTCTGCGCCTTCGCGTTGCGCCCGGTGAAGCCCAGGCAAAGCAACATCAATGCAACGGCGGCTATTTTCTTTTGACGAAAGACGCCCCACCCAAGGGCCAGCAACCCCAGAAGCAGGAAGTACATTTGAATCGTGGTCGGTACCAGGAATGCCTGCTCGTACACCAAGTCCATCGGGCCGCGTTGCAGAACACTTAACTGCATTTGGAACGACAGGAATCCGCCATAGATGCTCACGATTAGGCACGCCCACGCAACCACTTTGGAAACACGTTCCTTTTCGCCCTCGACCGCCTGCTTGCCAGAGAACAGTCGCGTCAGCAAAGTGGCCGCAAGCGCTCCGCTGCTGATGCTCAGAAGCCATTTGGACATCTCCTGTTCCTCGCCTAACAACGCCTTGTGGCGGTCCGTTATCTCGTCCCCAATTAGGGGTTTATGTCCACTCGCGAACTGAGAACGGTAATAGAGTTGCGTTGAAAGAATGAGTGCAAGCGCCAATACGCCAAAGAAAACGGAGAACGGGCGCGCTTGAATCTTGCGGCTAAGGGTTAGGAACATTGAAAGTCCTCACGGCATTGGTATAAGCCGCTGCCCGCGCGGCATATTGCGGGTTTCCACTTTGTGCCTGCACGGTGGCGATGCGGGCACAAACATCCAGGTAGTAGAGTCGTATGTCGTTGTTCCAGACCTCGTCCCCTACATCTTTTTCAATACTGCGTGCCAACAGGTCTGCTTCTGGCACTCGGTTCACATGCAAGAGCAAATCGGCCAGGATCATCTCGTCATCCAGACGCATCTCTTCGGGAAGATTTTTCTGGAGCAGTTCCTGCAACTCGGCAATTCTGCTCACTGCGTTCGCCGGACTCAGGCCAACAAAGGTGAGGTAATAGCGCGCCAGCACAAAGTTTTCCGTGTCCCAGAATTCGAGTTGACTTTTCAGCCCCGGCCAGCTTGCAGCGTCAAAATGCGCCAGCATAAACCGCGAGAAAAGTGGTATGGCCACTGCCTGCGTTGCCTGCGGCATCCGTGCACTTGAGGTTTCAGCGAAGAACTTCGTGGCGGTGGGATAGTCGCGGGCTTCCCAGGCATCCATGGCGGAGGTGAGATCGAAGAGCGTCCCGATCATGGCCGCGTAGACCTGAGCCGTGTTGCCTTCGAGAGACTTTGAAGCCGCCAACTCCTGCTGAAAGGCTTTCCGGGCCTGCACCGGACAACCGTTATTGACGTATTGCACCCCCGCGTTGTGGTAGAACGCCACATCCGCGCCGGGAAATGGAGTTCCGGGCTGATACAGAGTGCCGACCGGGCAAGTGGGATCCTGGGCCATGCAGCCTGTCGCGACGATCGCGAGAACAAGGCAAGAAAATCTAGAGGAAAATCGCATCGTTCCTTCTCCTGGACGCAGGAATTGCCCAGCAAGGACAGCCGGCAGACTCCACGCCGCGTTAGCCTGAAACTCTAGACGCATGGAACTACAGAAAGTGAATGAGGAAGCGCCACAGAAAACAATGCTTGTCCACTACAAGAAACTTTTACGGCGAGCTGAATGTTTTGTCAACTAATTTCTGCCGCCAATCTCGCGTGTCAGCACGACAGAGCGACAGTCAGACGAACAAGTCAGTTTCCAGATACTCCAGATCAACTAGGGCGTGTTAACACTAATCCTGTTATAATTGAAACCGATGGAGATCACCGAGAAGCAGTTCGAAAAGATCAAGGACAGCCTGCCGATTCAGCGCGGGAATGTAAAGCTTCAGAACCTCACCGTAGTCAACGCAATTCTGTTTGTGGCTGAACACGGCTGCAAATGGCGTGG
>PLPU01000616.1:700-3762 GCA_003159975.1 Acidobacteriaceae bacterium | reverse complement strand
CAGCTGCGCCACAGGCCCACACTGCGGGGTGCAACTCTCCTATTGTCTCCGCTGGGGCGGGGCATGTCAAACCAGGGGTGGGGTGGTACGCAGCACGCCGGGTTCAAGTGTTTTGAAGCGCCAACCAAGTGGAATGTCTCTAAATCGGGAGGAGGCGGAGTTATGCAGGCAGCGGTGGTGAATGTTCTGGGTCAGGCGCCACAGTATCAATCATTTCCCGATCCGGTTGCGCAGGAGGGCGAGGCGCTGATCAAGGTGCGTGCAGCGGGGTTGCACCCGATTGTGAAGGCAAGGGCGAGCGGGGCGCACTACTCGAGCGATGGAGTGGTTCCGATGGTGCCGGGTGTGGACGGGGTGGGCACGCTGGAGGATGGGATCCGCGTTTTCTTTGGATTTTCGCGTGCGCCGTATGGATCGATGGCTGAGCGGACGGTGGCGCCGCGGAAGATGACGATTCCACTGCCGGATGGGATCGACGATGTGCAGGCGGCGGCGATCGCCAATCCGGGAATGTCCGCGTGGGTTTCGATCAAGGAACGAGCGGGACTGGTTGCCGGGGAAACGGTCTTGATACTGGGCGCAACGGGTGTGGCCGGGCAGCTTGCCATTCAGACGGCGCGGATGCTGGGCGCGAAACGCGTGGTTGGGGTGGGCAGAAACGTGGATGCGATTGCGGCCGCGGATGTGGACGCGGTGATTGCCCTGGGAGACAAAGAGGATGCGGTGCGGGATGCGTTTGCCGCGGAGGCAGCCCGGGGAATCGATGTGGTGATCGATTATTTGTGGGGACGGCCGACGGAACTGCTGCTGGAGGCGCTGGGCAAGGGATTTCGTGCCACTGCGACGCACCGGACGCGGCTGGTGGAGGTGGGCGAGAGCGCGGGGAAGACGATCAACCTGCCGGGCGCGGTTTTGCGGAGCGTCGACTTGATGCTGACGGGTAGCGGGTTCGGCGCTGCGAAGATCGAGACAATCCTGGCGGCGATTCCGCAACTGTTTGCGATGACGGCTGCGGGCAAGCTGAAGATTGCAGTCGACGCGGTGCCGCTGGCGGGGGTGGAGTCGGCATGGAACCGTGTGGAAAAGGGGCGCAGGATCGTCTTTACGGTATAGGGGGAATTTGAGAAAAGCCGGATTCGATGGTGCGGTTTTCGATGCGTTCAAGAGGGGGCGTCCGGGGCTGAACCCCACGTCAGCTAGTTGTCTTTTTCCCGGGGTTGAAACCCCAGGCTCCCTCCGACCATTCAAAAGCTCACTTCCGTGACCGGGAACACTTTAGGGGGGTGCCGGTGTCTAAGAGAATAGAGGAGCGGACTTTGGGTGATTCCAGGTTGGGTGATCCAGGGTTCCGTTTCCCGCGCACTCCACGGAAGTATCAGCAGCCTGATGCCGAACCTGACGGAGGGTGGATGGAGTGATCGCAGCCGGTAGGCGGCATCGGCGCCTGAAATCGATTGGGCGGGTGCCAAGCATGGCCGATTTGCGGTAAGGTGGGAGGTAACGGTTTGATGGCGGACCTCACCATGGGCAATGTTGCCAGCGCGCTGACGCTCCAATCCGACGAAGCGGCTCTGATTGCGGAACTGCGGGCCGGTTCGGAGGAAGCCTTTGCGTGGTTGATCACCCGCTACCACCAGCCGATTTTCTCGCTGCTGGCGCGTACGGTGCAGGACCGCGCCGACGCCGCCGACCTGACCCAGGAAGTCTTTGTGAAGGTATTCCGCGGTGTGGGAAACTTCCATGGCGAGTCGTCCTTGCGGACGTGGATCTACCGTATTGCGCTGCGCGAGGCTTCAAACCAGCGGCGCTGGTGGATGCGGCACAAGCAGCAGGAGATCCCCATTGAGCAGGAAATGACCGAGGGGGAAAGCGGAACGCCGGTGCGTCTGAAGGAGATGCTGGTGGATCCCGCCGAGGGGCCGTATGAAATTGCGGTGCACAGGGAGACCAAGGCGCGCGTGGAAGCGGCGTTAGCCCAGGTGCCGGAGCCGTTCCGCACGACGCTGATTCTGCGCGACATCGAGGGATTTGTTTACGAGGAAGTGGCGGAGATCCAGGGCGTGAACCTGGGGACGGTGAAGTCGCGGCTGGTGCGCGGGCGGGCCAGTTTGAAGACCCTGCTGACGGCGCAAGCCAGTGAGAAGCGAACGCCGGCGGAGTCAGGATTTGAATTACCTCTGGGAGAGGAGGCGCGATGAACGGCTGCGAAGCAGTGCAGGCGAGATTTACGGAATATCTGGATGGTTGGCTGAACGGACGAGAGATGCAGCACATCGCCGCCCACCTTGAGAAATGCAGGAATTGCTCCCAGGATTGGGAATCATTGCGGCAGGCGCAGGCGGCGCTGGCCGAACTGGGTGCTTTGCCGGAGCCCGAAGATCTGCTGCTGCGGATTCGCGTGGCGGTAAGTCAGGAGCGGGCACGCAGGCGGCAGGGATTGTTTCAGGGCTGGAACATGGCATGGAAGAACACAGTGGGGCCGTTTCTGCTGCAAGCCTCGGCAGGCTTTGCCAGCGCGGTGCTGCTGCTGGGGACGGTGATTGTCCTGTTGACCATGTTTGCGCAGCCGGAGACGGCGCAGGCCAGCAAAGATGAGCCGCTGGGAAATCCAACAGCTCCGCGGCTGGTGAGCTTGTCGACCGGCGCCGGCAACAACGAGATCGGAGACCTGTCCGGTCCGGTGGTGGTGGAGGTTTACATCAACGGCGCGGGACAGATGTACGACTACCGGATCGTCTCCGGGCCGACAGACGAGGCGACCCGCTCCCAGGTGGAGAACCTGCTGCTGACCAGCGTGTTTGAGCCGGCACGGTTTTTCGGCCAGCCGGTGCGCGGGCTGGCTGTGATTTCTTTCTCGGGGGTTTCGGTAAAGGGGTAGAACAGTGGTCAGTTGTCAGTGATCAGTTGTCAGTGAAAAACAGTGCCCTGCTGGGAGTTTTCCTGGCGGGGCGTTGTTTTGCGCGGTGCCTGGATGGGCACAGAAACCAGATTGAAATACCTCCCGTTTGACCCTGCCGGTGCGTCTAACTAGACTTGCAGGCAGGGTTAGATTATGACGTTTT
>PLPU01000616.1:0-560 GCA_003159975.1 Acidobacteriaceae bacterium | reverse complement strand
TCGCTGATCAGTTCGGAGCCGGTATTTCTAATGGCCTCGGCGCTGAATGCCTGCGGGTATGACGAGGGGCTCGACGAGAGCGCGCCGGTGCGCAAGCATGTGCGCGACGAGATCAACGATGCACTGGCCAAGAGCGAGGACGCGCGCGACAAGCGGGACAAGGTGTGCCTGTTCATCGCGCAGCATCGTATGACGGGCGGGGAAAAGGACATTTCCCAGTACATTTCGCTGGCGCTGTATCTGACACCACCTCCGGACATGGAGACTTCGGCCGATTTGACGGAGATGCCGCCCGACTCGACGCAGGTGGTGGAGATTGTGCCGCTGCTCAAGGATTTTGTGGCTGCGGTGGACCTGCACGGGATCTGGCTGGCGGTGCGACCGCTGTACGAGCGGGAGACGGACCGGCTGCACGATCCGCTTTCGAGCATGATTGTCGCGACGAATCTTTATCTCAAGATGCCGGCTTCGACCGAAGGCGGGCGCAGGTTTGTGGTTGTGATTGAGCCGATGCTTTCGCCGCACCTAGTGAATGCACGCATTTACGGCACGGATTACGT
>PLPU01000382.1:15046-15419 GCA_003159975.1 Acidobacteriaceae bacterium | reverse complement strand
TCGGCCGGAGCCATTGCGGGCTTGCCGGAGGCTCCTATCACCGGCCTGGTGCTGCACAATGTGAAGATCGACGCGCAGAGCGGACTGACCATCAGTTTTGCCGAGGTGTCAGGCGATCACGTGGAAGTGAAGGCCAGCGAAGGTCAGCCGATTAAGCAACTCGCGGGAGCAAAAGTCTCGCTGCGCTAGGGCCAAGGCTCCAGCCGCAAATGGCCGCGCTGTGCGGTGTTTTTCTATTTCTTTGCCCGGCCTATTGGTTAACGCCGCTCGCAAGAAAACCGCCATCGACCACCAGCGTCTGTCCGGTCACAAACGACGCCGCGTCGGAGGCAAGATAAATCGCGGCTCCGACCAGCTCTTCGGTTTTTCCGAA
>PLPU01000382.1:0-14947 GCA_003159975.1 Acidobacteriaceae bacterium | reverse complement strand
GTTCCAGTCAGGTTGGTGTTCAGAATATCCGTCCACTCTTCTTCCGACACCGTCAGCGTCGGCGTGCGCTTGATTTTTCCCGCGCAGTTGACCAGGATATCGACTTTGCCAAAGTCATTGATCGTGGCTGTCAATAAAGCCTCCAACGATGCGCGGTCGCACACATCTGAAGCAATGCGCAGTGTCCTGCGCCCGCGCGCCTCAATCTCGCCGGCCGTATCGTCCACCTGCTGCTGGCGCCGCGCCGTAGCAATCACATCGGCGCCCGCGTCCGCGAGGCCGAGGCTCAGTGCGCGCCCAATTCCGGATGTGCCTCCGGTGACAACTGCAACTTTGCCTTCGAGACTAAAAAGCTTCGAACTCATGCTTTCTCCATTCCGGTTATGAGCAGGCCCGACCCATGCAGTCGCCCAAACAGTCCAAGCTTACCAGTTGCCTGCTATCGCTGAATGCGCGCCGATCCGCCCCCTGCAAACGCCCGCACCTGGTCCAGTGTCGCCATAGTTGTGTCGCCGGGAAATGTGGTCAGTAGCGCTCCGTGCGCCCATCCCAGTTTGAGAGCCGCTTCCGGCTCCTCGCCCGACAGCAGGCCATAGATGAAGCCCGCCGCGAATCCATCTCCGCCTCCCACGCGATCGTAAACCTCGAGTTCCGCCGTCGGCGCGCTGAATGTCTTGCCGTCGATCCACGTTACCGCGCTCCAGCTATGCCGGTTGGTTGAGTGCACCTCGCGNNACCACCTTCACATGCTTGTGCTTCTTCACCACCTCGTCAATCATCCCGAAGAATACGCTCGGGTCGAGTTTCGATTTAGCCGCGACAGCCGGCCCCGGAATGCCGAGACCATGTTGCAGGTCCTCTTCGTTGCCGACCAGCACATCCACATTCTCCACGATCGTCCCAATGGTCTCGACGGCACGCTCGTTGCCGCCGTGAATCTTCCACAGCTTCTCGCGAAAATTCAGATCGAAAGAAGTGACTGCGCCCGCGGCCTTGGCGGCCTTCATCATCTCCGCGGCCAGCGGCGCCGTGGTTGGCGAGAGCGCAGCAAAAATACCGCCGCAATGCACCCAGCGCACGCCCCCGGCAAAGATCGCATCCCAGTCGAAATCTCCCGGCTNNCCATTGTGCTTGAAGTGCTTGTAAAACGGCTTAACGCCCATGGCTCGCACGCGCTCCGCGATAAGGTCGCCGATTGGATAGTCCGACATCGCCGAAGCGATTGCCGACTTCAACCCAAAACAATCTGCCAGGTTGGCGGCCACATTGAACTCGCCACCGCTGACGTGAATGCGACATTCCGTCGCTTTGCGAAATGGGATAATCCCCGGATCGAGCCTGTGAACCAATGCGCCCAGCGAAAGAAAATCCAGTTCCGCATCTTTGCGGATGTTCAACCCATCACTCATTAGCCGTTCACTCCTTGCTTTCCTCGCCGCATTTTGCGGTTTTTCAAACCAAAACAAAAATCAGCTGGCAGCCCCAAGAAAAACCGGTGCGATGTGCCGGTCGTAGAGGTTCTCCGTTACGTTCTTCGCAATCACTGCTTCATTTGCTTCGAGCAGGTCCAGATAGCGCTGTCCCATCTTCGCCGCAACCTTGAAGCCCACATGCAACAACTGGCGCAGGCTGCTGTTGTATGCCGCTGCGCCTTCAACGTGGCGCAATGCCGAAGTGTACTGTTCCGGGGACCATCCAGAAACCTCGTCCGGAGAAGGCAGTTTGGCTGGGTCGATGTCGATGACCGTAGCATACGGCGCGCATAACTCATCGCGATGCGCATAAGCTTCAGCGTAAATCTCCTTCGCCAGCGCCAGCCCGTCGCCCCCTGATTCCGCCAGTCCTATCAGCTCTTCGAGCCACGTGGTCCCGGCAGTCTTCAAGTGCACGCCAGCGTCAAGCCTCTTCATGACGGTGTGAATCGCCGGATAGATTGAGAACTTGTCGCTGCCCGAGTGCACGCTTAGCTTGAGATTCTCCGGCAAGCCGTAGTGACTAACCGCGTAGGAGATTGCGGCGATATCGAGCGCCATCTCGCGCTCAAACTGCGCCACGTCGCCCACATAATCCACGCCTTTGTTAAACCGGCCGCTGAACTTGGGTGCAATGGTCTGGATGGGAATGCCTTCGTCCGCGATTGCTGCCAGAATAATCAGCAATTCGATGGGGCTCTGCGCGCGGTCGGTCTCGTCCATCGAGACTTCTGAAATGAAGTTGCCTTCACCTTTGGCCTGTTCAATTTTGCGGTAGACTTCGCCGGCTTTCTTTACGGCGACAAGAAACTTGTGTGCGGACTCCCTGAGGTCCTCCGCCGAGATTTCGAGAGCGTCGTCCGTGCCTTCAAGTTGAAGGCGTCCCAATAACTCCGGATGCCGCTTCACAAAGCGATCGATGTCGGCTTCCTGCGCGGCCTGGCCGATGAAGTCCGCGACATCGATGGTATAGAAATCGCACGGATCGAGAAACCGGTCCACCGTCTCCAGCGTGATGTGATCGGCGTCAACGAAGTACGGACGCGTCCAGCCGAGCGCCTTGACCGCGGCGTCCGCGGCTTGCCGTGCCGATGCGGGCTCGGACCCGATAATCGTGTGCTCGCGGTTCGACTTGTTCCACACCGGAACGACTTCGATCCCCTTCGCCAGCGCCTGAACGCATGCTTGTAATTGCGCCTTCGCCTGGTGCGCAAACCGGTCCCCGGTCCCAACCGAGTATTTACTAAGCTTCAACGGGTGATTCCTCATGTCCTCTCCCAACTTCGAGTTTGCTGCGATGCGCCCACAGTCCAAGGCCTGGGTTTGAAATAAAAAACACATCCTCGCCATCGACCGTGTTATACCCGTGACTCAGTTTCTCGGGATCATAGCGACTTAGCATCTTATCCAGATCGCCATACGCAAACCCGACGCCCTCCACCTCTTCTTTGCTGAGCTTTCCCGGGCACCACGTAATCCTGAATCTTCCTTCGGAAGAACCATGGATCAGATGCGCGGCCGCGCTCAAATCGCCGGCCAGGTCCGCATTGGTCTTCACTGCTTCCAGGGTCGCCGGTGTCCCGCGATAGCCGTATTTGCGAATCAGTCCGTCAATCGCCTTGTCTTCGCCGAACTCTCTCACGCCCGGCGCAAGGACGATCAACTCCGCTCCGTCCGCCAGCGCCATGCGCGTGCGATAGACGGCCTTGTTGCCCAGCCATGTCGAATGAAACTCATCCGGATCAAGATACACAACCGCTTTGTGGATTGGCTCGTCGAGTATCTCGAAGTTCACTTTCAAACTAAGTGCGGCCGCTAACTCAAAGCATTCCGCATCGTCGCCGATAAAGAGTCCGCGCACGGCCAGCCCGCCATCCGCCGCGCGTCCAACTACCGTGAGCACGTACACAATCGGCAGATGCTTGAGGAAACGATCGGACGCGTAATTGAGAACACGCCGCACGGGATTGTCCGCGCGCCCCATGATCCGTTCCATCCCGTAGACCGCGCCCAGATAATGACTGCGGTTGATTCCCTCGCGCCCACCCGTGCCCACCAGGATGTTCTTGTTGTAATTCGCCATGCCGATGACTTCATGCGGCACCACCTGGCCAATGGAGAGAATCAGATCGAACCCGCCCTGCGAGATCAGCCGGTTCACCTGCGCCGGCCACGGATAGTTCAGCTTGCCCTCCGATTGCTCGCGAATAAACTCCGCCGGGACCTCGCCCAGCGTCTCCACATCCGTCCGCCAGTTATGAACTTGGAAGAGATGGTGCGGTGTCTCGCCGAACATGTGTGTCAACTGCGCCGGCTGCATCGGCGTATGCGTTCCCAGCGCGGGCAAAATCGCCTTTAGCCGGTCGCCGTAGTATTCCCACGCGTAGCGAGTCAGATCGCCCGCGCGCGAGTGCATCCTGCTCTGATCGGGCGGCACGGCAAGCACGCGGTTCCGCGGGCCAAGCCCGGCCAGACTCTCCGCGAGCAGTTCCTTCAACTGCGGCGCAGTTACATCGGCCTCAACACCGCCCGTGGCACAAAAAAGACTCATACGGTAAACCCACCCTTACAGCCGATACGCCTGTTTCACTAACTTGTAGGTCAGATCCGTTGCCACTTCGAATGCTTCATCTTCCTCCAGTCGGTGTTCAACCACCAGCTTGGCGAGGAATGCGCAGTCCATGCGTCGCGACCCATCGTGCCGCGCCGGAATGGATAAGAAGGCGCGCGTATCGTCGTTGAATCCAACCGTATTGTAGAAGCCTGCCGTCTCCGTTGCCTGTTCACGGAAGCGCGTCATTCCCTCCGGGCTATCGTTAAACCACCACGGAGGGCCAAGGCGCAAACACGGATAATGCCCGGCGAGCGGCGCCAGCTCCCGGCTATACGTCGACTCGTCGAGCGTAAACAGAATGATCGTGAGTGAATTCTCGTTGCCGAATCGATCCAGCAGCGGATGCAGCGCATCCACGTAATTGACCGCCCTTGGGATGTCGGCGCCCACGTCCCTGCCGTAGCGCTCATAGATCTTGCGATTGTGGTTGCGCACAGATCCGGGATGAATCTGCATGACCAGCCCATCTTCCAGGCTCATCCGCGCCATCTCAGTCAGCATCTGGGCGCGAAACAGTTCCTGCTCCAAACCATCCGCGTTGCCGCCGAGCACTTTGCTGAAAAGTTCCGAGGCTTCGGTCGCATCCAGGTCCGCGGTCTGCGCCGTGGGATGCCCGTGATCCGTTGCCGTGCAGCCGAGTTCTTGAAAACGAGCGCGCGCCTTGCGCAATGCGTTCAGGTAGCCGGGCCACGTCGAGGTGTCCTCGCCAGTCTGCTCGCCCAGCGTTGCGATGTTCTCCCGGAATCCCATGAACTCCGGATCGACAACCGGATCGGGACGGAAGTTCGGCAGAATCCTCGCCTTCCAGCCCGACGCAATAATCGCCCGATGATCTTCCAGCGAGTCAATCGGGGAATCGGTCGTTGCCAGCACTTCCAGATTGAAGCGCTCGTAGAGTGCGCGGGGCAGGAACTCCGGCGTCCGCAGCTTTTCAGAGATCGTGTCGAAGTAGACATCGGCGGTTTTCTCCGATAACCGTTCCTCCAATCCAAAAAGCTCCTGGAAGGCGAAATCCAGCCACATCCGCGTCGGCGTTCCACGAAACAGATAGTAGTGCTTGGCGAAGATGCGCCAGACCTTGCGCGCGTCCTTCAATTCCACTTCCCCGATTTCGAGGTCTTCGAGGGAAACTCCCTGGCTCAGAAGCATTCGGTAGATGTAGTGATCGGGCTGCACCAGTAGCTTTGCAGGATCGGGGAAGGGCTCGTTCTTCGCAAACCAGGACGCTTGCGTATGCCCGTGCGGGCTCACAATGGGCAACGCCCGTACTTGCTCATAAAGCGCTTTGGCTATCCTTCGAGTACCCGGATCGGCAGGGAACAGGCGATCTTCATGGATCAGCATGGCTTATACTCTACCCCTTTCACTGAGAGTCGGCAGACCGGCCTCCAGAGAGGTCAGACCACAAGTATACACACGGGACGTGCAGCCGTCATTTCAAGGGCGAGAAATTTCCAGGCAGGGACAGCCGTTCGGTGCTAACCTCATTTTGGCCCTCTTTTCAGGGAAACAAAGGGTGTTGACACAACATGACCAAGACGGGGCAGGAACAACCCGACACTCATCGGACAATGGACGTGGTTAACCACATCCGCTCGCTCATTGAGAATGGAACGCTGAAGCCCGGCGACAAAATACCGCCGGAGCGCGAGTTTGCGCGCACTCTCAAGATAAGCCGCGCCAGTCTTCGAGCAGGAATCGGGTATATGGCGACGATGGGCATCATGAAAGTGCGGCACGGCGTCGGTACCTTCGTCGCGGACGGGCCGCCTGAATTCGGCAAGGCGTACCTGAGTTTCATGGGTGCGCTCCACGGTTTTCAGTCCTGGCAGATGTTTGAGGCGCGCTTGATTCTGGAAGGCCATCTCGCCGCATTCGCCGCCGAGCGCGGAAGGGAAGAGCACCACACGGCGCTCGCCGAAGAGGTTGGAGAGATGTTTGCCGCCGTCGATGCCCCCGCCGATTACCTCATCCACGACGTTCTCTTTCATCGCATTATTTCGCAGGCGTCGGGAAACCCGATTCTGTCTGTTCTCATGGAAACCATCGCTTCGGCGCTCTACGACTTTCGGCGCAAGACCGTGGAACACTCGGTAGATCTTCGCGAATCCGCTGAGATGCATCGTGAGATCTACCGTGCCATCCGCGCGCGGAAACCCGAGGAAGCGCGGATTCTCATGGAGAAGCACTTGCGCATGGCACAGACCGCGCAGAGCTCGGAGCGCACCGTGGGTCGGAAGACGGCAAAGAGCGCGGTCAAGCCCCGAAGCACCCGCGGGAAGTCCGGCCTCCCGATTCAGGATAATGAGTTGCGCCCATCGCTTGGCGGCCCCATGCACTGAGTGGCCTCCCGTTTCCGCTGCGTGACCTTCCCCTGTGCCTGCTCTCCATCGCGCAAACTCCGCGTTTCACGGCTGCAGCTCCTTTCAGGGTGTCTCTTCAATCGGCCGAGCACATTGCCCCGGATTCTTCCGCAGGCATCGCCTTCGCGCCGGGACTTGCCCCGGTTCGGGTTGGGGCATCTGCGCGACAGGATTTCCACAGCTTGACACCTGGCTCTCTCAATGAGGTCTGACCTTTGCTTCGCGACCTACAATTCCTTCTCATCGGCTAAATGGCTTCTTTTGCTTATCTTCTAAGGAATAAACCGCCAATTTCTTTTCTCTATTGACAACCCTGGCATTCATCAAGCACACTGTTTTGGTTTCAAAAGAGGTCTGACCTCTATCGACAGATTTAGCGGAAAGCCCGCACCGAAGAATCCATGGGGCAAAGCAGCAAGGCAGTTTTATGGAGGCAACAAAGATGCAATTTGATGCAAGAACGTATTTGAATCTCTTGAAGGCGCCCGGGAGACTGGCTGGGGGATTCCTTCGCTGCTCGGAGTGGACGTGCCTTGTATTCCTGGTCATCGGCCTGTTGGCGCCCATGAGATCAAGCGCTCAGTTGGGAGGAACCGGGACCATCGAAGGAACGGTCATCGACTCCACAGGAGCCTTGGTCGTTGGCGCCAAGGTGACCGCCCGGAATGTGGGAACGGGGGCCGAGATGGTTCGTTCCACTACCAGGAGCGGCCTGTACACTCTCGCTCCGCTCGATGCCGGCGACTATACCGTCACGGTAGTCGCTCCCAGTTTTGAAAAACTCGTGCGCGAGAACATCCATCTGGACGGCTTGCAGGTGCTTTCGCTCGACATGACGTTGCAGCCAGGATCGGCCACGCAGACTGTCACCGTGACAGACACGCCTCCAGCGCTGGAAACGGGTGAAGCAACACTCGGCGCCGTGATTGAAAACCAGGTTTATCAATCTCTCCCGCTTGAGATGGGCGGCGCGAATGGAATCAGCACCGATCAGCGCAGGACCACCGACTCCGCTTTGCTCATGCCCGGCGTCACCAACAACGAAGTCAAGAACAACGAATCCGATGAGCCGATGGTCATCAACGGTAACGCGAGCTCCAGCGAAATGTACATCGAGGGCCTTCCCTTCGAGTCCGCTTCGGTCGCCGGCGATCCGCGTTACATCTGGTCGGCGATTTCGGTCGAAGCGGTCGATCAGTTCCAGGTAAAGACCACTGCCTACTCGGCTGAGTATCAGGGCCTCGGCGTGGAGAACTTTACCATCAAGTCGGGCACCAACCAGTTTCACGGCTCGCTCTACGAAATCATGCGCAACACGGCATTCGATTCAGCGGGCTTCAACCCGGCCCAGTACCCAAGCAACTACGCCATCGCGGCGAAGCAAGGCCAGTTCTACAAACCGCCGGAGCACATGAACGAATACGGCGTGACCATCGGCGGGCCAATCTGGAAAAACAAGGTCTTTTTCTTCGCCAACTACATGGGCTTCAGGTTCTCCGCCCTCACCTCGCCGCAGACTGAAACCATTCCGACACAGGCGGAGTTGTGCGGCGACTTCTCGGCCGCGCTTGGTTCCGAAATCGGATCGACAGGCGTTTACACCAACGAAATCTTCGATCCCACGTCGCAGGTATCGAGCGGCGGCAGTTACTCTCGAACGCCGTTGAGCGGTGCAAGCTATACCTCTGCCGGCTGCGGTACCGGTCCGGTAAAAATGAATGTGATTCCGCAGGGCGAAATGTCTCCCACCGCCAAGTATCTCCAGCAGTACTGGTCCGGGGTGGATTATCTCAATTCGAATCTCACCAACAACTATCAGGGATCGTATAACTACGGCCTGAACAACTGGTCGACGACGGACCGCCTGGATGTCAACCTATCGGACAAGCACAAGTTTTCGATCATCGGTGCGTCAGGCCGCCAGGGGTTGATCGGCCCGGCGGGCAGCCAGACCACGCAAGTGGGTCCTCTGCCCTATCTTTACTCGAAGACCTACGCTCCAATCACCAGGGTTGTGTTGTTCAACGATACGTACCTGATCTCCCAGAGCCTGGTAAACCAGTTCAACTATGGAATAGGGCAATACCATGCGCCCGACTCCAACATCACCCTGCTGAACCCGGCGTGGGCGGCAACCAAGGCCGGCATTTCCAACCTACCCGCGGCCGGACAGGCGCCGAACAGCTTCCCGATCGTAAAGTTCACCGGAACAGACGCTCCGGCACAGTGGGGACCCAACCAGGGTCAGTATATCCAGAGCACCAACACCGATTCCCTGAAGGACAACATTCAGTGGGTCCACGGCAAGCACGTGCTGACCTTCGGCGGTCAGTTCGAATGGCTCGAGTTCAACGATCTCTATGCCTACGGAGCAAGCACTCCGCTCACGCTGAACTTTGCTGTGGCTGAAACCGCCGCAGTGAGCGGCAAATCGGCCGCCGCCACAAGCGGCACCGGGATGCCCTACGCCAGCTTCCTGATGGGTGCGGTCGATTCGTCAAGCTACACCGAGTACGCGCCGATCGCCCAGGAGACCGGTTCGCGTTACCACCCCTTCGCGTTGTATGTGAATGACGACTTCAAGCTGACGCCCAAGCTGACGGTGAACGCCGGACTGCGCTGGGATGTCATGCCTCCCTTCCGCGAATCGGAGAATCGCTTCTCCTTCATGAACCCGGCCATGACCAATCCCGTCACCGGCAATATGGGCGCGCTGCAGTTTGCCGGCAGCGGGACCGACGGTTGCAACTGCGCAACCCCCATGAACACGTATTACAAGGACTGGGGCCCACGCCTGGGCGCGGCCTATGCAATTGGCAGCAAGACGGTCCTTCGCGCGGCCTACGGCATCTACTACGCGCATGGCGGCGGCACCTCCGGCGGCGCAACTTCGCTTCCGGCCTCCGGCATGGAACTCGGCTTCTCGGCGGTCCCAAATCCGCCCAGCCCCGGTGACTCGCTCCCTGCCTTCTACCTGAACAACAGCGGCTACAACAGCACCCTCAACAATTCGGCCTTCGGCGGCACCGGTTATTCGGTCTCTGCTCCGCCCATCTACGACGCTTCTTACGCAACCTACTACTCCAATGCGGCCGGGTATACCGCGCCGGATAAGATCTCCTCCACGGTGTCCTATCTCGATCCCAAGTATGGCGGCCGCACACCGACCTTCGAGGGATGGTCCTTCGGCTTCCAGCGTCTCCTCACCAAGGACATCACCGCGACCTTGAGCTATGTGGGCAACCAGGGACACTTCCTGCTGCCGACCGGCGTCGCGCGCGGCTATTGGGGTAACCAGTTGAATCCGGCCTACCTGTCCCTCGGCAGCGCGGTCCTGGGCGCAACGGCCACAGCCACCAACGTGCCGGGTGGCTTGCCGTATGCCACCTTCAACAACAAGGTCAGTCAGGCGTTGTTGGCGTTCCCGCAATATAGCGGCGTCACTGACCAGGTCGATTCGGTCGGCAATGCCAACTACAATGCGCTACAACTCTCTATCGTGCAGCGCCTCAGCCACGGCATCACGTTCATGGTGAACTACACCTACAGCAAGACCATCGACGACATCGGAACCTTCCGCACCGGCTATGCCATTCCCACGGGCATCCTCGCCAACAGCGGCAAGGCCTGGCCCATCGACCGCATCGAGCGGTCGCGCAGCACGCAGGATCAGCCGCAGAACCTCGTCGTCACCAGCACCTACGATCTGCCTTTTGGCAAAGGGCACATCGGCGGCGGCAATCCCATTGTGCGTAACATCGTGGGCGGATGGCGCATCTCCGACATCGTTACCTATGCCGCGGGCAATCCGCTGGCGATTACCTCGAGCGCCTGCACAGGTACGAGTGGCCAGGGTACTTGCATGCCCGCATACAACACCGGCGCCAACTCGCTCTACCCGTTCAGCGGCGGCGCGCGCCAAAACGGCGGATGGGGGCATGGAGCAACCAGAAACGGTATTGCCGGTACTGTCAACGCTGCAACCGAACTGTCCTCCATGCAATACATCAACCCGGCAGCCTTCGTGCAGACAGGCTCATTCACCAACAGCACAACCTGCACGGCAACCGGAACGCCAAGCCCTTGCATAGGAGAGGTGCTTGGCGATGTCGCTCGTACCGCGCCGTATGGCCTGCGCGGCCCTGGCAANNGCAAGCACCGCGGACGGCTCGATCGGCTCGTCGGTCGCTGGAGAGTATTGCCCAAGTTGCAAAACAGTCAATGGCAACCCCAGCCTGGGCGTGATTTCCGGCCAGGCAAACAGCCCGCGTCAGTGGCAAATGGCGGGGCACATTACCTTCTGAAACACTGTTGTGTCTCATGCATTCAGAGGGACTGGGCAATCCAGTCCCTCTATTTTTTAGGAATTCATTCGATACTCTTGATGCGTTGCATGAAATGAATCCGGAGTTCAGATGAAAAGTGTCTTTCGCCTTGCGGGATCGCTCTTGCTTCTTGCAGTGACCGTCAGCGCATGTTCTGGTGCGAATGCGGCAGAGCAGCCCTGGTCCGAGCGCGTTGCCGGCTTGGCCATCGACCGCTGGCCTCAGGGACGCCTTGTTCCCGCTAGCACCCGTTCGACTTGGAACTACGAATTGGGTACGCTGCTGGAGGGCATGGATGCCGTGTGGCTGAACACGGCGGACCCGCGCTATTACAACTACATCAAGAGTTCAGTCGATCAGTTAGTTAATCCGGATGGCTCCATTCCGACGCTGAAGCCCGAGGAACATCAGCTCGATAACATTTTGCTGGGCCGCCAGCTTCTGCTCCTTTACGGCGTTACGCAGGATCCGCATTATGCCAGGGCGGCCGAGCTGGTTTACCAGCAGCTTGTTCACCAGCCGCGCAACCACTCCGGCGGGTTTTGGCACAAGCAGAAATATCCAAACCAGATGTGGCTCGATGGGTTGTATATGGCCGAGCCCTTCTACGCGGAATATGCGTCCACGTTTCATCGGCCGGAAGCATTCCGCGACATCGCCTGGCAATTCGAGTTGATCGACGAGCATGCCCGTGATGAAACCACCGGCCTGCTTTATCACGGATGGGATGAGTCGAAACAAGAGCGCTGGGCCAATAAGCAAACCGGCGTTTCGTCCGAGTTCTGGGCCAGGGGCATGGGCTGGCACATGATGGCGCTGGTCGACACGCTTCAGTATTTTCCCAGGGAAGACACCGGGCGAAAGCAGCTCATTCTTGCGCTGCAACGGGATGCCGAGGCGGTGGCGCGGTTTCAGGACGCCGCAACCGGCCTGTGGTTTCAGGTGCTCAACAAACCCGGAGCGAAAGGAAATTACCTCGAATCCTCCGCCTCCTGCATGTTTGTCTACGCGCTTGCCCGCGGGGTGCGCGAAGGTTATCTTCCCCAGCGATATCTCGCGAATGCCGAGCGCGGATACAAGGGGATTCTCAGCCACTTCATCGAGACTGGTGCGGACGGTGCGGTGTCTCTCGCCGGAACCGTGAAGGCTGCCGGCCTTGGCGGCGATCCATACCGCGACGGAAGCTACGCGTACTACATCGGCGAGAAGACGGCCATAAACGACCCTAAGGGAGTAGGAGCGTTTCTTCTCGCCAGCGCGGAGATGGAGAACGCGGAGAATGCAAAGCTGGGCCGCGGCGACACGGTTCTCATGGATGCCTGGTTCAACAGCCAGACGCGTGTCGATGCGTTTGGCCAGCGTGTTTCCTTTCATTACAAGTGGTACGACCAAAGCAACGACGGTTACTCGCTGCTGGGCCACATCGTGCGCAACTTCGGCGCGGAGACAGAAACGCTGTCGACGGCTCCAACCGTCTCGGCGCTGCGCGGAGCTCAGGTCTACATCATCGCTTCTCCCGATACGCTCGCTAAAAACCCCAACCCGCATACTGTGCAACCGGGAGACGGCGAGCAGATTGCCGAATGGGTCAAAGCCGGTGGCGTGCTGGTGATTCTCGCCAACGATCCGGCGAATACCGACCTCGATCACTTCAATCTGATCGCCGACCAATTCGGCATTCACTTCAACAGTGTCCTGCGTAAACACGTGATTGGCGACGCGCACGAGAGCGGTCAGCTAAAGGTTCCCGGCGGTGGTCCCATGTTTCACCATGCGCACCTGTTGTTCATGAAAGATGTCTGCAACATTTCAGTGAAGTCTCCGGCCGTTGTCGCGTTTCAGGATGATGCGGGAATTCTGATGGCGACGGCGAAGTACGGTGAAGGAACTGTTTTCGCCACTGTCGATCCCTGGCTCTACAACGAATACACCGATGGCCGAAAGCTTCCCGCTGAGTACGATAACTTCGCCGCCGGCAAGGAACTTGTCCGGTGGATTCTCGCGCAAGTTCCGCGTCAGCCTTAGGGTCTGGTGCATCGGTCAATTCTTTTGGAAGAATCCCGCCGCGGCTTGCAATACCGAAAGGAGTTCANNGCACAGGACACCCGACCTGTCACCGAGCCGCACATCCCCGCGGCCTGTGCCACGCTTGAAGCATCCATCGCCGCCACGCACGGTTTGATCGCACCTCAGGATGAGCGGAAGCTCGATACCGCGCGCATTCAGAGCGCAATCGACCAATGCGCGGCGAACAAGGCCGTTGTTCTCCGCGCCCGTGGCAAGAAGAATGTATTTCTATCCGGCCCAATCGCGCTGCGCTCCGGCGTGACGCTGGTCGTAGACGCCAACACCTCGCTGGTTGCCTCGCGCGATCCACGCATTTACGATCTCACTCCAGGCAGTTGCGGCATCGTCGGCGAAAAAGGACATGGATGCAAGCCTCTGATCACCGTCGATGACGCTCGCGACAGCGGCATCATGGGCGACGGCTCCATCGATGGCCGTGGCGGAGCCAAACTGCTCAACCAGGATGTGACCTGGTGGGACCTCGCGCACACCGCGAAAATCACAGACAAGCAGCAGAGTGTTCCCCGGCTCATCTCTGTCGATCGCTCCAACGGCTTCACGCTTTACAAGATCACCCTGCGCAACTCTCCAAACTTCCATGTCGGGGTCAACAACACCGACGGCTTCACCGCATGGGGCGTCAAGATCATGACGCCGAAGACCGCTCGCAATACAGACGGCATCGATCCCGGTTCCTCGCGCAACGTAACCATCGCTTACTGCTCCATTCATACCGGCGACGACGATGTGGCAGTCAAATCCAGCAAAGCCGGACCGGCATCGAACATCTCCATTCTGCACAACCACTTTTATACAGGCCATGGCATGTCCATCGGCAGCGGAACCAACGGCGGCGTCGATCACATGCTGGTCGACGACCTCACCATCGACGGCGCGGACAACGGCATTCGCATCAAGTCCGACCGCAGCCGGGGCGGGTTGGTCCACGACCTTGTCTATCACGACGTTTGCATTCGCGATACCAAGAACCCGCTCGTGTTCACGCCGCTTTATACCACCTTCGGCGGTGACCAGCTCCCCATCTATCGCGACATCAAGCTCCAGGACGTTCACATTCTCACCGCGGGCAGTTATACGTTTCTTGGACTCGACCCCGAGCACAAGCTAGGGCTGACCTTCGACAATGTTTTTGCCGACGATCTGGCACACTCCACAACACTGGCCAAGGATGCGGATATCGCCATCGGCGTCAAGCGCGGCAACCTTGAACCTGCCGGCGAAGATGTAACCGTGCAGCAGACGCTCGGCTCATCGCCCGGCACGCCGCTGGCCTGCGATGCGCGCTTTGTTCCTTTCCCCGATCTTCCCACGGCTCCTGAAATGGCTGGAAAAATTCCGCCGGAGGACAACACCCTCTACGTTGCCGCCGACGGCACAGGCGACTTCTATTCCATCCAGCGCGCGCTTGATGCGGCGCCAAAAACCGGCGCACTGGTGCTGGTCGCTCCCGGCACCTATCGTGAAGTACTCGCCGTCGACAAGCCGAACATTCAGATCCGCAGCGCCGATACCGATGCGAGCAAGACGGTGGTGGTTAACGATCGCAGCGCCGGCGCGAACGGCGGCACGCTCCACTCCGCCACCGTCAATGTGACAGCCGACAACTTCCTCGCAGAAAACATCACCTTCCAGAACGATTTCAATCGGACTCACGCGCAGGTTTTCGCGGGTTCGCAGGCGCTCGCACTCCTTGTCACCGGGGATCGCGCAGTCTTTCGCAACGTGCGGCTCCTCGGCAACCAGGACACCGTCTACGCCGGCAGCCGCAACTGCACTCCGGATGGAGAGAATTGCATTCCCGCGCGCCAGTATTTCACCGACTGCTACATCGCCGGAAACGTCGACTTCATCTTTGGCGACGGTAAGGCGGTGTTCGATCATTGCGAAATCCACAGCACGCCCCACGCCGGTGGATACATTACCGCACAGGCCAAGCACTATCCCGAAGAAGACTCNNGTCGTCTATCTCAATACCGAGATGGACGATAAGATCGATCCGGCAGGATGGCGCGAATGGCATCCCGGCGAAACGCATTCCATCGAAACAGTTTTCTATGCCGAGTACGGCTCAACCGGCCCCGGAGC
>PLPU01000216.1:14048-14518 GCA_003159975.1 Acidobacteriaceae bacterium | reverse complement strand
ACCAGTCGATCGCCGGCGGCCAGACGGGCGATGGTTTCATGCTCGCGCTGACGGAAGGCGGGTTCACCGTGGCGCGCGAAGATCTCGGCGATGGTGACGCCGGCTTCGGATTCGATGACGTCGTCGGCGTCGATAAAACTCCAGCGGAGACGGGCTGCGAGGAGGGGGCCGACGGTGCTNNCCCCCCCGTCTCTGCAAAGAAGTACCTTGTTTTTCAATGGGATAGGGCACAGGGTGCGCTGTAAGCGGTTGATTCCAATGGAGTTCTTTGCAGATAATAGACAGCAAAGGGGTTACGGGCGTTTGCCCGGTAGCCCTGGGTTTCTATTTGGTGCTATGAAACGATTGTGCGCCAAATGGGGTTAATTATCGGCAAAAGTGTGGGGAGTTTTTCGGATTATTTTCCCCTTTCGCCTAGGGACACCCAGCTGTTCTTATCCGAGGACCATAACCGCTGCTCCGGCGGTGAT
>PLPU01000216.1:5316-14020 GCA_003159975.1 Acidobacteriaceae bacterium | reverse complement strand
CGGATTTCGCCGTGTTTGCCGAGCGCCAGCGCGATGCCCCAGGCAAAGACCAGGACCACGGTGGTGCGCAGCGCCGTGGCGAGGTTCGAGTCGACATGCGCCACGCCCACCTTGGCCAGGAGCGCAGTGGCCGCGGCGAAGACGGCGGAGAGAAGTGCCCATCCAATCCAGCTCATGGAGATTATGGTACGCGGCGCAGGGGTGGGAATTCAGGGTGATTTAGACTCCGGATTGTGGAGACAGAAATATGGAGACAGGCCGCGCCAGCAAGACAGCTCTCGGTGTGGCCATACGCCGCGCGGCGCACCAGATCATGGAGCAGCCGCGGATTCTGGACGATCCCATTGCGGTGCGGCTGGTTGGTTCGGGCTTCCCACGGCAGATGGAGCGCGCGATGCACCCGGTGGGGCGGGACTTTCGCGCCTTCATGGCGGTGCGGAGCCGGTATGTGGAAGACCAACTTGCGGCTGCCGTGGGGCGGGGCGTGACGCAGTACGTGGTGCTCGGGGCGGGACTGGACACGTTTGCATGGCGCAACCCGTTTGACGGGCTAAGAGTGTTTGAAGTGGACTTTCCCGCTACGCAGGAGTGGAANNCACCACACGCTGGCAGAGGGACTTGCAGAAGCGGGACTGGATCAAGGGCTGCCCGCGTTCTTCGGCTGGTTGGGGGTGATTCCCTACCTGACGCTGAAGGCCTTTCGGACATCGCTGGAAACGATCGGCCAACTGCCGGCCGGGAGCGGTGTGGGGTTCGACTATGCGCTTCCACCGGAGACGCTGAGCGCGGCTGGGCGCACCGCGTTTGAGGCGCTGGCTGGGCGCGTTGCCGCTGCCGGAGAGCCGTTTCGGCTCTTTTTTACGCCGGAAGAGCTGGAATCCGAGCTGCGGCGCGCGGGGTTCAATTACATTGAGCAACTGGATTATGGGCAGATCAATGAGCGCTATTTCAAAGACCGCGCGGATGGGTTGAAGCTTTCCGCGGTGGGGCTGGCGATGCTGGCTACGGCCTGGGTGTAGCAGAAACAGCTTGGAAGACCCGATGGCCGATGGTTTGCCTTTGTGCTTTCCCACCCATCGGACNNCGGACGTGGACGTCCGCGGTACAGCGGGTCTGGAGACCCGCGCTACTCTCCGAATTCTGCTCGGCTGCGATTTATTCGCTGCCGACGAGAGAGAACATGGCTCCCTGAGGGTCCTGGCCGTTGATGATCCAGCCGCCACCGGGCACCTGGACCGGACCGTTCAAGACCTTCCCACCGCCGGATTCGACACGTTGGATGGCCGCCTTGATGGAGTCAACGCAGAAGTAGAAGTTCCAGCATGAGACGGGTATGTGCGGCGCTTTGGCCATGATCCCGCCGTCGCCCATTTCTTTGTGGTCGCCTTCATCGAAGATGCGATAGAGGCCCATGGGCCCCATATCCATATCGCTGAGCTTGGTCCAGCCGAAGAGATTGTGGTAGAAGTCGAATCCGGCCTCGATGTCGGATGTGTAGAGCTCTTTCCAGCCAATGGTGCCTGAAGCCGGTGGCACGGGACGTTCCGGCGAAGGCATGGCGGGGTTGGGAGTGAAAACCACAATGGCAGCGCCCTGCGGATCGGACATGACGGCGAAACGAAGCATTCCGGGAACATCCGTGGCAGGTCTCCATAGCTTGCCGCCGGCTTCCACAATCTTTTCGATGTGAGCATCGACGTCATCGACCGAAATGTAACCTACCCAGGCGACGTGCCCGGGGATGTTCAACATGCCGGCCATGCCAACATTACCGATGTTGAAGGTGGTGTACGGGGGACCGTCGCCACCGGGCATCTCCTGGGTCGTCCAGCCCACAACGTCCGAGTAAAACTTGCCGGCGGCTTTGGTATCGCTGGTCATAAGTTCGTACCAGCCGAATTTTCCTTTGGGGGTAAACATTGCGAGTTCTCCTTTTGGCGGATAGACCAGGATGTCGGCGTTCAGCCGGCTCATATGTTGATATCAACTTGATTGGAGGTATGTCAATGCGGTGGCATGTTAATTTTGGTGCTGCGAATATGCCGCCAGACCTGTGTTAATCGACGCCAAGATCCTGAGCAATCCGGGCATGGTAGGTGATCTCTTCCAGCTCTAGCCCCATCTGATCTACAAAGACGGCAACCACGCAGTCCCACACACTTTGCGGTGACCACGGCAACACTTCTGCCGGGGCTGGCAAAGGAGTACGACGACTCAAGAACAGAAACGCCTTTTCCCGACTGGTAATTACTGGGAGTTCTTCAGAGGTAACTGGAGACCGTAATGGCGGGACACCGAGCTTTCCACAGATCAATTGGTAGAAATCTCCAACGGTTCGGACCGTCGCTGCTTCATCGTCACCAATTTCGATTACGAAAAGCTCCTCTGCACGGAGGACGATTTCGACCGCATCAAGCCCCATGCCTTCGAGATTATCGCATTGCCGGCCAAATCCGAACCGTTGCGATCGGCAACCCTACGCTTGGCCGGAATTCTTCACAATAGCGGTTTCGGGCCGAGGTTCAGTATTCCATTTGGATGACCGGCAATTTGGAAACTGCGCAACGATCGAGCGGGGGCCAGATTGCGAGTGCGCGTTAAGATGAGTTATGCGCTTGCCCGTCCTGTTGCCGCTTACGGTTGTCTTGCTGGGATTGTCTGGGTGCGGATATCACACGCTGGGAGCGGCTACGCATCTGCCGCCGGGGATACGGACGCTCTCGGTGCCGGAGTTTGCTTCGAAGACTGAGGCCTACCACACAGAGACGGTGATGACCAACGCGGTGATTCGCGAGTTTGCCGCGCGCACGCGGTTTCGGGTGACGCCGAATGCGGATCCGGACGCGGACGCGGTGCTGCGGGGGACGATTCTGAAAGAGGCGGTTGCTCCGCTTACCTACAACTCCTCGACACAGGAATCTTCGAGCTTCCTGATCACCATTGTGGCTTCGGTGACGCTCACCGGACGCGACGGCAGGATTCTCTACGAGAACAAGAACTACGTGTTCAGGCAGCAGTACCAGTCCACTACCGACCTGCCAACTTTCATTCAGGAGAATCCGGCGGCTATTGAGCGGCTTTCGCGGGCGTTTGCGCGCCAACTGGTGGGGGATGTGCTGGAAGGATTCTAGTCTGGCTCAGCCTTGCGGTTAGGGCTGGCCTCGTTTTGCCGGGGAAGGTATTCTGGAGCCGAATGATGCGCACATCCGTTAGCAGAAGGCGAAACCCGTGAGCGGCGCGCGCTGGGGCGCGGGCTTTGCCGCCGCAGGCCGCTTTGTGGCGGAGATCGAGGCTGCCGCAGCCGGGAACGGGCAGTTGAGGCCGGGGTACGTGCTGGCCGGTGACGAGACTTTCCTGCTGGAGCGCTGCCGGCAAGCCGTTCTGAGGGGATTTGTGCCGCCGGAGCTGAAGGATTTTTGCCTCTCCGACCTGGATCTTTCGGGAAACTCAATCTTCGAAGTCTTGGATCGGGCGCAGACGCCGTCGTTGATGGCGCCGTTCCAGGTGATTTTTGTGCGCAATGTGCGGCAGCTTTATACGCGCGGCGCGAAGAAAGATGAATTTGCGGCGCTGGACCATTATTTCCGCTCGCCGAATCCGCAGGCGCTGTTGATTTTCGTGGCCGATTTTTTGCGCATTCCCTCGGATTCGCGGCGCATGGAGATGGACGACAAGAACCGCTTCGAGCGGCTTACGGAGACACTGGGCGAGCACTGCGGCATGGTGGAACTGGCGCGGGTGAGCGAAGAGGATGCGATGCGCTGGGCGGTTGCAACCGCGCAGGAGGCCGGCACGCGCATGGAGCCCGACGCGGCTCGCCAGCTTGTGGATGCACTGGGCGCGGACATGATGATGGTGGCCTCGGAACTGGAGAAGCTGCTGCTTTATACGCTGGGGCGCGGGCGGATCANNATCAGCGCTCGCGACCGGGCGCGCGCGCTGGCGCTGCTGCACGGGCTGCTGAACAGCTCGGACGCAGGGGAGGATGCGGCGATCGGGCATCTTTATATGCTGGCGCGGACGTTTCGGCAGATGCTGGTGATTCTGGAGAAGAACGTGCGCGACTCGCGGGCTATCTGGCAGGCGCTGTGGCAGGGTTTCAGGATGCCGCCGTTTGCCGCCGACGATTTGATTCGTCAGGCGAGACGTTACAAGAGCCGCCGCGAGTTGACGCGGGCGTTGCGCTTGATTGCGCGCGCGGACATGGAGCTGCGGTCGTCACCGCCGGACAAGCGGCTGGTGCTGGAGCGGCTGGTGTACGAGCTGGCTTCGGAATCGAAGCCGGTGTCGGGGCTGTTCGCGGCGGCGCAGCTTTCGTTCGAGGGGTAACAGATTGTGGAAAAACCCGATGTCCGATGGTTTGTCTTTGTGGTCTCCCACCCATCGAGCAAAACAAAGCTCGATGGATGGGGCACCCGGCAGCTGTGGTTTGAAGTGTAACGCCGTATCAATGCGGTCTGATCAATGCGCTCCGTGCTGGCTGAGCCAGGGACCGTATTCCTTATCTTCCTTCTGAATGTGCGTGGTGAGCCAATCGCGCAGGAAGTTGAACAAATCGATGCTCAGCGTGACATCGCCGCGCTCGAAGCGGGCGACAAATGCATCGACCTGCTTGATGAGTTCGCGATGCTTGATGCGGTGCGCAGTCAGCCCCGGATAAGCAGCAGTAGCCATGATTGCCTCTTCCGATGCGAAATGGCGGCGGGTATAGTCCACCAGGTTGCGCAGCAGCGGACCGGTCACGGTTTGCGCCTCGCCCTTCTTCATCGCGTCATAGAGGTCGTTGAGTATCCTGAAGAGCACGCTGTGCTGATCGTCCATGGTTGCGACACCTACGGAATACTGTTTGTTCCAGGTCATAAACGCCATCGTCATTCTCCCGTCGCAAACTACCCGACAATGAATGCATCGGCCAAAAGGCGTAAAAAATCAGTATTGTTGCATCGAGGAACTCTATTCCAGAATGACGGNNACCCAGGCATAGGGACCGAGGTGTTCGCCGAGGAGGCGGACGCCGAGATACGAGCCGAGGGCTGGTTCGATATTCAGGAAGACCCCGGCTCGAGAGGCGGGCACGTGGTGGATGCCCCAGTTCCAGAGCAAGGTGGTGGCGGCGGTGCAGAACAGGCCGCTCATGACCAGCGCTACCCACGCTGTGGCGCTGATGTGGGCAAACGGCGGCGGCTGGAAGTCGTGATGCGTTACCGGCCGCAGCAGCGGATTGAGCAGCCACGGGCCGAGGATTACCGCGGCCAGCATGGCGGTTCCGGCGAGGATGGAGTAAGAGGTCACGACCGGCGGGCTATGGGTCCGCATCAACTTCTTGCTGAGCAGAACCCAGGCAATCGAGGTGATGAGCGAGACCACGACGAGCAGGTCGCCGGCAAGCGTNNCCGGCCAATGCCAGCCAGCTAATCGGGTCCATGGTTTCGCCGCCGAAGAGGACAGCCGAGGCAGCCAGCAGCACGGGGATGGTGCCCACCATCAGCGAGGCGTGGCTTACGGTGGTCAGGGCCAATCCATGAAACTGGAGAAGAAACTGGATGGGGATGCCGAGGGCCGAGGCGAGAAGCAGGGTGCGCATTTCTCCCGCGGTCAGGTGAAACCTGCCGAGATTGACGAGCACCACCGGCAACATGCCCAGGGAGGCAAACAGAAAGCGGTAGAGCACCATGTGCTCGACGCTCATCTCGTTCATGGCAATGCGGCCGAAGTAGAAGCCGGTGCCCCACAGGCATCCTGCCAGCGCGCAGGCGCCGTAGCCGAGAAAGCGGATGCGGGCGCCGGCCGGGCCGCTGACGACTGGTTGAGTGGCTGCTGCTGCTTTCTGGTTTTCCATCCCTCTTTTACTGTCGCACACGAGGGAGTGGGCCAAACCGCTGCACAAAGATACCCGGATCGGCGAGAATACTCATTGATGAAGAGACGGCCGCCAACTCCGTGGTTGCTCTGTGCCCGTGCTCTGGCGATTGCGGGTCTTTTGGTGTGCAGTCTGGCTTTCGCGCAGAGGCAGGGTTTGACTTCCTTTGCCGAATATCAGTCGCAGGCGGACAAAGAGCGACCGCTTTCCGAAACTTTGCTGGACAAGCCTTCGATTCCACCGGCCTTTGCCATTCCCACGGAGCCACTGGGATTTTCTCCACCCAGCGCAAATTACCTGGGCCAGCGTTTCAGTATGGCCTCGCTGGATTTTC
The DNA here is from genome assembly GCA_003159975.1 of Acidobacteriaceae bacterium. Lineage (GTDB taxonomy): Bacteria > Acidobacteriota > Terriglobia > Terriglobales > Acidobacteriaceae > Telmatobacter. The sequence goes on along the minus strand of PLPU01000216.1, from coordinate 7,826 downwards.
TGGACGAAGACCGGCTGCTGTTCACATTTCGCGTGCCGGGGCTGATTCATCGAGAGCCTGGAGACAACTGGAGCAGCGAAGAGCGGCAGATCCGCGCGGTGGTGCTGACGCTGCCCTCGGGCGCGATTCAGGCCGAGGCACTTTGGCCGCTGCACGACCGGGCGCGCTATTTATGGATGCTCAAGGATGGCCATTTCCTGGTGCGCGATCGGGAAGGCCTGCTGGAGGGAAACGCCACGCTTGAGCTGAAGCCATATTTGCATTTTCCGGGGCCGCTGCTTTCGGTGAGCATGGATCCCGCCAAGCAGTATCTGGTGACCAACTCGCGTGAGCCGGCAGCGCCGCAACCGGGGGATGGACAAAGCCCAGCGAAAGGACCCAGCGACAAAGATCCGACGCCGGGGACGACGGACAGCGCCTCTGCCAGCATAACCACCGATGGGCAGGGCGACGGTGGGCAGACCGATCTGGTAGTGCGCATCCTACGCAGGGATTCAGGCAAGGTGATGCTGGTCAGCCGTGTTCGTTCCGCGGTTCATTTGCCCATCAACTCCGACGGATACCTGGAAGGCATGCGCGGAAACGGGTTGCAATGGGTGCTGAACCTGGACTATTTCAGCGGCGGCAGCAGGATTCTGGGCAATGTCGATTCCGCGTGTTCGCCTTTTTATGACTTTGTCTCGCAGCGGGAGGTGCTGGTGACGGTGTGCGGCCCCGGCGGCGCCGACAAACTGGTGGCCATTGACACGGACGGCCACCGTCTCTGGGACGATCAAACTCTGGCGACTTCGGTTTGGCCATTGGTGGTCAATTCTCCGGATGGCTCGCGGCTGGCGCGTGAAACCCTGGCTGTCACTCATTCCATCAATGCCTACGCCCCTCTCGACCAGTCCGACATAAAAGGGCAACTGGTCAGAGTTTTCGACGCGGCAACTGGCCGGGTGGCCCTTGCGGCTCCGGCTAGCCCGGTTCTCGATGCCGGCGGCAACGTCGCCATCTCGCCCTCGGGCCGCCGCGTGGCGGTGCTGAATGCCGGCTCCATCCAGGTGTTCGAATTGCCAGCGCCGCCTCCGTTTTCTGACACGTCCCAGAACGATCCGGCGCATTGAGCGCTGTTTTTCGGCGTGCCCGGCAACCGCGGGCACGTGTAGACTGAGTAGCGAGGGAATTTTTCTTTGGCCACGGCTGTTGTCCACTTCACGGCCTCGGCGGTCTCCGACCGAGGCAGCAAGAGACCTACCAACGAAGATGCCTTTGGCTTTTCCGTTGAACACGGGGTCTATATCGTGTGCGACGGCATGGGCGGGGCCGCGGCCGGGGAAATCGCCAGTTCACTAGCGGTGGACGAAGTAATGGCCCAGTTGGTTCGCCGCACGGAAGGCAACGCCTTGCCGATGCCACAGTTGGCGGAGGAGGCCATCTGTGCCGGCAACAAAGCCATCTTCTCCCGCTCGCAGCGCAATCCTAAACTCAGCGGCATGGGAACCACGCTTGTAGGCCTGGTGGCTGAAGATCGGCGCGTCTGGGTAATCAATGTCGGCGACAGCCGCTGTTACCGGCTGCGCGACCGCAAGCTGGAGCAGCTCACCCAGGATCATTCGCTGGTGGAGGAGCAAGTCCGGCTGGGCCGCATGACACGCGCCGAGGCAAAGCGTTCTCCATTCCGCAATGTCATTACCCGCGCACTCGGAACCCAGGTGAATGTAACACCCGACATTTTTGAGGTTGAAGCCGAGACAGCCGACCTTTTTCTGCTTTGTTCCGATGGGCTGACGCGTGAGCTTCCGGACAACCTGATTGAGTCGCTGCTTTCGGTGGACGATCGCGTCGAAGGCCTTTGCACTCGCCTGGTAAACGCCGCCAACAAGGCAGGCGGTCACGACAATATCACTTGCCTGCTGGTGCGCGCGGCGCAGTAGGCGACTGAGGAATCGAATCTGGCTTCCTGGGTCTCCTCGGTCTCCCGAGATAAATCAACACTTGCGGTTTCGCTTTCCGGAGGACATTCCGATGAAGACCTTTAGTTCGATGCGCCGCGATTTTCTCCGCACCGGAGGGTTCGGCGTTGCGGCTGCCGCATTTCCCGCCGTTTCGATTGCTGCATCGGCACAGGAAGGCGCAAGGTCAGGCGCGCCGGCGGAGGGCGTCTTCGACGTGCGCAGCTTTGGGGCAGTTGGTGATGGAAAAACGCTCGACACCCAAGGCATCAACCGAGCAATTGAAGCCGCTGCGAGCGCTGGCGGCGGGATGGTTGTGTTTCCGGCGGGGTCGTACCTGTGCTTCTCCATTCACCTGAAGAGCCAGGTTCAACTGCACCTGCTGCAAGGCAGCGCGATTATTGCAGCGGACTCGCCGCTGCCTGGCCAGCAGACCGGATATAACGGCGGCGCCTACGATGCGGCCGAACCCAAGACTGCGTGGGATGCGTACCAGGATTACGGGCATAATCACTGGCATAACTCACTGATATGGGGCGAGGATCTGCATGACATCAGCATTACTGGACCGGG
>PLPU01000216.1:0-5302 GCA_003159975.1 Acidobacteriaceae bacterium | reverse complement strand
CTCACTGGAGTCGACAACCTGACCATCGACAATCTGAAGATCGATACCGATCGCGATGGCATCGATATCGATTGCTGCCAGAATGTGCGCGTGTCGAATTGCACGGTCAACTCGCCGTGGGATGACGGAATCTGTCCTAAGTCAAGTTATGCGCTCGGTTATGCTCGGCCCACACGAAACGTAACCATCACGAACTGCTGGGTGACCGGGACTTATGAGTTAGGCACGGTGCTTGACGGTACCTTCAGGAAGTTTCCGGAGGGCGCGCATGTCCCGCGCACGGGGCGCATCAAAATGGGGACGGAATCCAATGGCGGATTCATCAACATCACGATCTCGAATTGCGTGTTTGAAGGCTGCCAGGGCTATGCGCTGGAATCTGTGGACGGCGCGCTGATAGAAGACATCACCATCAGCAACACCACCATGCGCGATGTTGCTACAAGCCCCATTTTTATGCGTCTTGGGGCACGGCTGCGCGGGCCGAAGGAGAGCACGAAGGCCGGAACGATGAAGCGCATCCTAATCAGCGATTTGGTCTGCTACAACGCGCCGCGCGCTTTCTGCTCGATTCTGAGCGGCATTCCGGGCTATTCGATCGAAGATGTGAAGTTATCGAGTATTTATATCGAGACTGTGGGCGGCGGAACGGCTGAAGCTGCCGAGGCGCGGCCGGCGGAACTGGAAAGCAAGTACCCGGAGCCGAATATGTTTGGAGTTATGCCAGCATCCGGTTTTTTTCTGCGTCATGTACGGAACATTGAGATGAGCCATGTGGAGATTGCCAACGCAGCTCCCGATGCGCGGCCCGCGTTTCATTTGACAGATGTGGAGCGGGCGGATTTCTTTGCCGTTACCGCTCCTCGCGGGGCCAATGGCGCATTCGCGCTGCATGGCGTGAAGGATCTGCGCGTTGGTTGGAGCCGTGCGGCTGCCGATACGACCCTGAGCACGGTCGACGACAAGATGCTGTAAGGGTCGCGGTAGCTTGACATTGCCGGGCGGCGGAAATTAGGATTCGTTCGGTGTTTGAACAATCTTCCATCCGTACGTGGGATTCGGCTCATTCTCTCTCTGGCCGGTGAGCACGCGCCGCAAGGGTCAGGCTTTCAGAGTTTATAGCGTCAGACCAACCGATCGCGGGCCAACCGATCGCGGGTCGCCCCCCCCCCAGACAAAGGAGCAACATGGAGCGACGTTCCAGACGGACCTTTCTTCAAGGCGCAGCGATGTTTGCGACGGCTTGCGCCACCCATTCACAATTCGGGATCGCCGAGACATCGAAATCGCCCTTTCGCGTTGCGGTCATTAACGATGAGATCTCGCCGGATTTCGACCACGCATGTTACGTCGCCTCGCACGATTTTGGCATGAGCTGGATGGAGCTGCGTGGCATGTGGGGTAAGAACGTGATGGATCTTAGCGCGGCGGAGATCGAGGAATCGAAAAAGATTCTCGCTAAGTACAACCTGCGTGTTACCGACATTGCCAGCCCGCTTTTCAAGACGGACTGGCCGGATGCGCCACGTTCGCCTTATGAAACGACGGGCTCCCTGCACGGAGCGGCGGCGACCACGTTCAAGCAGCAGGACGAGATTCTGGAGAAATCGATCGCACTGGCCAAACAATTCAAGACGGATCGAATTCGCGGATTTGATTTCTGGAGGCTGGACGATATTGCTCCGTATCGCGCGGCCATTGATGAGAAGTTGCGTTCGGCGGCCGAGGTCATCGGCAAGCAAGGCCTTCTGCTGGTGCTGGAAAACGAGTTTGAGTGCAACACGGCAACCGGACGGGAAGCAGCGCGCACGCTGAATGCCATCCAATCTCCGCATTTTGCGCTCAACTGGGATCCGGCGAATGCTGTGATGCGCGGCGAGCTTGATGCGTTTCCAGGGGGCTGGGATGCGTTGCCCAAGAATCGCCTACAGCATTGCCACGTGAAGAATGCGGTGAAGAACGCCGAAGGCAAGATTGAATGGTCGCCTGTGGGCAAAGGGTTCATCGATTGGGCGGCACAGTTTCGCGCGCTCAAGCAAATTGGATATCACGAAGCGGTAAGCCTTGAGACGCACTGGCACGGAGCAGGCACGTCAGAGGCTTCGTCGCGGGTTAGCTGGGCGGGAATGAAGCAGGCGCTCGAAGATGCGCATGCGCTCTAGTGGTTTGACCGCGTGGATCTATTGCTTCCCTGGTCTCAAAGGCGAGACCGGGGCACCCAGTAGTTCATCGGTGGGTGCGTACGCAGTTTGAATGGAGAAAACAATTGGTCACTCGACGTGAATTCATCGATACGCTTGCACTTGGAACCGCGGGTTTGGCGATTGGATCGACCGCGAAGAGTTATGGGCAGATTCTCGGCTCCAACGATCGCCTGAACTTTGCCGTAATCGGGCTGAATGGGCGCGCATATGCCCATCTTTCATCGCTCAAGGCGAACAAGGATCAAGCACGCATCTCGCATGTTTGCGATGTGGACAGCAACATCCTGAGCAAGTTTGCCGGCGCGGTACAAACCGAAATGGGCTATGCTCCGGCGACGGAGAAGGACTTTCGCCGCATCCTGCAATTGAAGGACGTGGACGCGATCACGATTGCGACGCCCGATCATTGGCATGCGCCGATGGCCATTGCGGGCGTGCAGGCAGGTAAGCACGTGTATGTCGAAAAGCCTTGCAGCCATAACCCTGCCGAAGGAGCGCTGCTCGTGGCGGTGCAGCAGAAATATGGAAAGCTGGTGCAGATGGGCACACAGCAGCGGTCGTCGCCGCACACCATTGAGATTGTCAACAAGATTCATAGCGGCGCGATCGGCAGGGCTTACTATGCAAAGGCCTGGTATGTGAACGTACGCAAGTCGATTGGTGTTGGGAAAGAAGTGCCTGTGCCGCCGCAACTCGATTGGGATCTGTGGCAAGGGCCGGCGCCGCGCATGCCTTACAAAGATAATGTGCAGCCGTATAACTGGCACTGGTTCAGGATTTGGGGCACAGGCGAAACGCTGAACAATGGCACGCATGAGGTGGATGTGTGCAGGTGGGCGCTGGGAGTCGATTACCCGAATCGCATTACTTCATCGGGTGGGCGCTATCAATTCAAAGACGATTGGCAGTTCTACGACACGCTCGTCACCAGCTTTGAATATGACGACAAGCTGATTTCGTGGGAAGGCAAATGCTGCAACGGAATGAGGGTGTATAACCGCGACCGCGGATCGACGATCATGGGCACCGAAGGCACTGTGCTAATCGATCGCGATGGCTATGAGATTTACGATCTCAAAGGACACAAGACGAGCGAATTCAAGACCGGCAAACAAACCACGTCCGCCGATCTGACCGGCCGCGACTCGATGACGGATGCGCATTTCGCAAACTTCATTGCCGCGATCAAGACGGGAGAGAAACTTCGCGCTCCTGTCGCTGTTGGCAATGTTGCGGTGACCATGCTGCAGCTCTCCAATGTTGCATGGGAAGTGAACCGCGAATTGCATCTCGACACGACAGACGGGAAGGTCCGGAACGATGCGGACGCGATGAAGATGTGGGGCCGCAAGTACGAGAGCGGCTGGGCGCCTCATCTGTAGAAAAACAGCTGATTATGAAGAGGCGCAAGAGTCAGGCGCGCCGAAGGAGCTTTTTCCTATGAATCAATCGCTTTCACGACGTGGCTTTATTCAAACGGGTGCGCTGATTGCAGCGGGATTCGCGGCATCGACGGAGACCTCCTCATTCGCACAGCCGGCGCACGCTTCCGGCAAGCCGTCGCCTGTTCATCTGGGGATGGCGAGCTACACGTTTCGCAACTTCAGCCGCGCGCAGTTGATTGGATTCATGAAGCAGCTCAACCTGACGGCGCTGAATGCGAAGGACGTCAAAGATCATCTTCCGATGGATCCGGCGGAAGAGGCGAAGGCATTGTCGGACTATGCCGCGGCGGGGATCAAGCTGCATGCTGCCGGGACCATTTCGTTTGCAAAAGACGACGAGGCCGATATCCGCAGCAAGTTTGAATACTGCAAGCGGGCGGGGATCTCGGTGATTGTCGCGGGCGATCCAAAGCCTGAGACGCTGCCGCACATTGAGAAATTTGTGAAGGAGTACGATTTCCGCTTCGCCATTCACAACCATGGGCCGGAGGATAAGCTGTGGCCATCTCCGCTGGATGTGTTGAAGGCAGTGAGGAATATGGACCCGCGCATGGGATGCTGCATCGATGTGGGGCACGCGGAACGCGCGGGCACCGACGTCGTTGAGGCGATTCATGCAGTGGGGCCGCGCCTTTTTAACATGCACATGAAAGACCTGACCGATTTCACGAATAAGGAAAGCCAGGTTGCGGTGGGTGAGGGCAAGATGCCGGTGCGCGAAATCTTCGCAGCCCTGGCCGCGACAAAGTACAAAGGGTTTGTCGATCTGGAATATGAGATACACGGTGACGATCCGATGCCGGGCGTTCAAGAGTCCTTTGCATATATGCGGGGTGTTCTGGCCGGTATGGGCTATGAGAGCAACGGCTGAGAATCACTGACTTTGACGGTATTTTGAAGTGCCGGCAAAGGGCTTCTGCGCCAACCCATAACCCTGAGGATGAAAGCCACCGATATGCCGACGCCGCGCTATTCCTTCACAAACAGGCAGAGCGCGTCGAACACGATGCCGCGGCAGATCAATCGAAATCTCATCTTCAACCAGATTCGCACGCGGCAACCGATTTCACGGGCGGATCTGGCGCGCGTCTCGGGGCTGCAAAGAAGCACTGTTTCGCTGATCGTGGAGGAGTTGCTCGAAGAGCAATGGATTGTCGAAGGATCGATGGGCAGGCTTCCCCGCGGACGGAGGCCAACCTTCCTCAATTTGAACGGACAAAGAGGCGTGCTTGCCCTGGATGTGCATCCTGCGCAGATTGCCATGGCCGTTACCGATCTTGGCGGAAGAATTCTTACGCAACGCATGGTCGCGCTTCCCGCAGATCCTCAGAAAGTGCTCGGCGCAATCGTCAATGCAATCCAGAAGACCATCGCCGGTCATGGGGACCGGTCGTTCGATGGCATTGGCATGAGCTTGCCTGGACGCTTTGACCTGCGGCCGGATCAATCCAACCCGGATAAATCGCGTCCGGCCAGGTCTATCTTCGCACCAAATATTTCATGGCCAATTGGACGGCTTCAATCTTGTGTCGAAGAAGCAACTGGCCTGCCTGTAGTAGTGGACAACGTTGCAAACGCTTGTGCGCTTGCTGAAGTCTGGTTCGGTCATAGCGACGGAATGCACGATCTTGTGGTGGTCAATGTGTCGGAGGG
>PLPU01000491.1:2691-2826 GCA_003159975.1 Acidobacteriaceae bacterium | reverse complement strand
ACCCATTTGTTTTCTTACGTTTGCAAATAACTCCTTTGTTATGTCATGCTTACGCGCAGCCAACTGCGTAACCCGAGGAAAACAAAGTTTTTATTAAAAAGCCGGGGGGGAGGGGGGTACGGTGGACACTGTCAT
>PLPU01000491.1:0-2663 GCA_003159975.1 Acidobacteriaceae bacterium | reverse complement strand
AGTTGGCGGGGCACTCGCATGCGCAGCGGGCCGCCGAACCCCACCGGCAGGTCGCCGTCATTCATCCCCCAGGTCAGCAGCGTCTGGGGATGATGAGCTTCATCCAAATCGAGGCTGTCCCACATGTACTTTTCCGTTGAAACGTAGGCAACATAGCGCGCCCGCGGCAAGACCCCGACTTCGTTCAAAACCTCAGAGAGCGGCGTCCCAATCCACTCGGCGACATACGACCAGCCCTCTTCACACACGACCTCAGTAATTTGGCTGCGCATAGGCATACTCTTCAGATCCGAAAGCGAAAACGATCCCGGCCGCGCAACCATTCCGTCCACCGAAAGCCGCCAGTCAGCGAACCCGTTCGTCTCAAGCCGCTTGAACAGATCGTTGGGAGGCGCGACCGCGTTGGCGAACGGCGCCTTCGAAATCATGCTGCGCGGAAACTCGCGAGCCAATGAGTGACGTGTGAGAAGTCTTTGAACTCCGTAGTTCATCGTCTCGCCGGGGCCGTAGACTCCGCAGTGATCGGGTGGAACCAGTCCATAGCGCCTGGCCATCCGTGCAGCCACGGCCAGACCCCCAATGCCCGCAGTGGCTGCAAGTCCGGTGGTGATCAGTTTGCGTCGTGAGATGTTTGTCATTGAACCTCCGGCGGCAGCACCGCGCGACCGGTAATCATCGCCCCCATCCGGCTCCTGAATCCCGAAAGATAAACCATCGTAACGTGGACCACGAGGAAGATCACGAGAAATCCGGACACAAAAAAATGCAGCGTGCGCGCCGATTGCCGCCCGCCCAGCGCGTTCACCGCCAGCGGAAATGCGGCATCGAACGCCGGCGATAGCGCCAGCCCCGTCCAGATCACCAGCGGAAACAGGACGAAGATCACCACCAGATAGGCGGCTCGTTGCACCGCGTTGTAGCGGAGAGCTTCCGCCTCATCCAGCGGTGCGCGGCGAAGGTACTTCGCAATCACTTCCCAATATGCGCGAGCCGTTCGCTCGCCCCGCGCCGGGAAAACATCCTTCCTGAAATGCCCGTTTACAAGGCTTGAGATGCCATAAACCAGCCCAGTCAGCACCAACACCCATGCCGCCTGAAAGTGCAGCGCCCGGCTCCAACCATTCTGGTCCGGCATCACGTAGCCATAGCCGGTCGGCACTGTATCCCTCGACGAAGGTATGTGCAGCGAGAACAGCGGCTGCATATTCACGTTCCCCGTTTCGCCCCAATAGAAACGCGGGTGAGAGATCACGATCTCAATGCCGGTAATCAGCAGAGCAAAGAACGCGATCACCGTGATCCAGTGCGTCAAGCGCACCACCGCGGAATGACGGCGAGTCTCCTTATTCAAGGCTGGGGCGACGGTTGACACACGCGCAGAATAACACGCAATCCCCTGCCGTCAACACATCCATGAAGACCCGCGCACCCCGCGCGGAATTCTCATCTTGCGCGGAACTTATACAGCACCAGGCTTGGAAATTCCCGAAAGCGGCTGAAGTGTGGATTTGTGTCCAGCACCTCAAGAGGCGGTTCCTGGACAAAGTCGTCGCCGGCCTTCCTTTTGTATGCGATCAGGATTCCGTCCGCCGGTAACTGCTTCAGGGCCACACATAACTGGTCGCCGCTTTCCGGTAAGTCATTCACAGTCATTCCTGAGTAATAGGCAAAGTCCGGATAGTTTTGGTTGGCATAGAGCATGGTTGACTGCGGCAGGTTGTGCTTGAGAAACTCCGAAACCGTCATCTCCTCCGACACCGAAGGGTCGAAGAATCCCGTATCGAAGCGATGATGGTCGGGCCAGAAAGTAAAGACCAGAGCGCCGGCAAGAACCAGGCCCCCTGCGGTTCGAGCGGCAATCCTCCTGAATTCCAGCAGCGTACTGAGCCCGATCCCAGCCAGCAAAAGCAGCGGCGGCGCCATCGGAATCGAGTACCGCGATTCCTTATGGCTCAGGCTGCTGAAGAAGACCATCACCACCAACGCCCAAAGCCAAAGGAAGCCTTCCCACCGGATTCGTCGCTTATCTACCGCCTCGGTTCGGCCGCCTGATTCCTCTTGATTCCCTGCTCTCCTGAAATCCCAGACTCTGCGCACAACCCAGAGAATCAACCCTGCAATCGCGAGCCAGGAGATCATATCGGGAGCGATCTTCACATAATAGAAAAACGGCTCCGCAGGGCCGCCCAGGTTCGACCATCCATTGCGAAACGTTTCAAGAAACCCGTCGTAGCGCAGGCGCGACCAGCAAAGATACGGCCCAATGCCCACTGCAAATCCAGCCGCGCAAGCCACCGCTGCCCTCACCCTTCGATCCGCCGCAAGAACCAGCAGCGACAGCATGCCAATGCTCGACAGCGATCCGAAGCGCATCAGGACAGCCAGGGCAAGACTGAATCCGGCGAAGGCAAATCGCAAATCCGTTTGCTTCTTCAGCGCGCGCACCAGCAGCCAAAAGGAGAGCAGGATCAAGGTGAGCGCAGGGCAATCCGTCAGCAGGCCATGGCCGTTGCAGTTCGAAACAAAGCCGCCTGCGCCGTCCGGGCAGGCGCCAACAAAAAATGGACCGAATGCAAGCAACAGCGCCGCAATTGCCGCTGCGGTTTTGTCCGCAATCCTCTTTCCCGCAAGATAGAGAAAGACGGGCCCGAGCGCATTCAGCA
>PLPU01000552.1:0-5445 GCA_003159975.1 Acidobacteriaceae bacterium | reverse complement strand
CTCTACCTGCGCGTTATTCAGGTCACAAGCCCTTTTGAAAAGAAGCATCCCGAAGTGCTGAGCGCGACCATGTTGATCGCAAAGGCGAATCTCGGTCTGGCCCAGTTGACGAAGGCTTCGGCCGGTCCAGAGCAGCGGTCGACATACGCGCGGCAGGCCGCTGACGGCTTTTCCCGTATTCTGGCTGCACATCCATCGCAGCCGGAAGCCAGCCGGCTGGAAGCGCAGGCGCAGGCGCTACTCGGGTCCGGTCTACCCGGCAGGCATTGAGGGTGAAGCACCTCAGTTTTTTGACGACTTGAGCTCGCGAGCCAGCCACAAACGTCCTGAAATCCAGTCGCGATGAACGGTGGCCGTGGAAACGTCCAGGTAGTCCGCAGTCTCTTTCAAGGTCAGGCCGCCGAAGATGCGTAATTCCGCCACCTGCGCCTGCCGCGCATCCAGTGCCGCCAGGCGGTCAAGCACCTCGTCCACATCGGAAAAAGCGACGGGCGCAGTGCCGGCCGGTTCCGGCGAGTCCGATAGACAAAGGATGGTCACCTCGCCTCCGCGCTTGTTGGCGCGCCGCTTCTCCTCATGCGTGCGCAGGATGCGCCGCATCATCTGCGCAGCCACGCCAAGCAGGTGAGCACGATTTGAGAAGTCCACACTGTGCTGTCCAATCAGGCGAAGGTAGGTTTCGCTGACCAGAGCGGTCGGCTGCAGGGTGTGGCCGTCCCGTTCATTGCGCATATAGGCCGCCGCCAGGCGATGGAGTTCATCGTAGACCTGCGGAAGAACCGAATCGAGCAAGATCTTCTTGCCCTGGCCGTGGCTGGAGTCGCTCATGGGCGCACCTGAACCTACAAAGATTATCTCAAAAAGGAGGCAATTTCTGTCCTTTTCACCCGGTGGTGAGAAAAAAGCCGGCGGTTTCCAGCGTTACCAGTGTTCCCCAATTCCGGCCACTCTCAGCAAGGCGCTGGAATCCGTCTCCCAAATGTGGGGGCGAGCATTGAAAGGACACACCATGCGAATCGTCTCTGCCCCAGCTTATCCGTCTGCCAACTCCGCCATCCCACCGAAGATCAGCCCCAATGCCGGCGGCAGCAGGATTCGCGCACATCGCCACCGGTCGGCAATCATCCTCGCCATGTTGTGTCTCCTTCTGCTGGCAGGTTCAGCCGGGGATGTTGCCGCGCAGACGACGACCTTTGCGGATCCTGCTGTGCCCGTGGCTCTTGTCCCCTCGGCGTTTTACTCGCAGGTCTATGTCCTGAATCAGGATCGCACCGTGAGCGAATTCGCGACTGAGAACGTTCAGAATCTTGGATACTCCTGCCCCGCGGCTCCAGGGCTGGCGGCACAGACGACAACACCGCACACACTCGCCTACGACGGATATCTGTACGAGATCGGCCCCAGTTCCGCCAATTCCAACTTCGGCGTGGTGGGTATTTCAACTCCCAATTACAACGGATGCAAATACTCCCCCGAGGTCGACATTCCCGGCAATCCGGCCACCGTAGCGGCGGCCGCAGGCGACCCCCGGTATCACCGGCTAATGGTCCTAACCCAGGATGGCGGCAACACAACCGACAAGCTGACGGGGTTTGATACTTCGGGGTTTTTCTTTAGCGGTAGCGCGTTGCTTCCTCTTGGACAAGCGGGCCTCGACCAGGGAGCGCAATACACTGCGCTCGTCACGGATTTCGATGGCCTGGGCGATACGGTTATCACGGAACTCTCGACGCCCAGCAGCCCTGGGAATCTCTGGATCTACAATCCCGCATCCGGAACCGCGATGAAGGTGCTCGCTCCTGGAGGAGGGAACCTGCCGGCGGTTGCAGCGTTCATCCTTCACAATCCAAACAACCTGGGCGGAGGCCTGCTGGTGCTGGCCAATCAGGATGGCCTGACCGCCGCGAACGCCGGCGCGCCGCCGCTCGACACCACGCCCTTCAGCATCATCGACCTCGGCCAGCTTCATACGCTGATTGCCGCTCAGCCTTCCGGAATAACCTCGGTCACTCTTCCCTTCATCACGACGATTCCAGCCACTCTGCCTTACTACGCCATGCTTGGCGCGGCGTACAACCCCATCAACCACTTGCTTTATGCTGTTGTGGGCGGCGGAACCAGCACCACCGACGTGTTTCGCAACGTCGTCAGCTACGACCCCACCTCACCCTCATCTCCGTCAGAAACCGTTGTGGCCGACGTCACCGCGATTCCCATTATTCCCCCGGCCTATCCCCAGCTTGCACTCAGCGCGGCCTCGGGAACGCTCCAGCTCCTGCTTGCCGATCCCAGTGCCGTTTATTCAGTTGGCATCACCGCCGGCGCAACCAACACCGTTACGCAGATCACTGGCGCCAACTTCCCGAGCGATCCGGGCTTTCAGCCCACGGCAATGGCCGCACATGGGCTGGTGGGCGATACGTACATTGCGTCGCAGTCTGGTTACATAGACACGCTCACGCTGACCGCCGGAGCACCGCACGAGGCCCTGCTCGATCTAAACGGCTCACTCGTGCAGGCGACGGTCGGCGATGACTCGTCTATCGGTCTGTATGGCTATTTCTACGAGACCAGTGACACCAGCCTCAGCAGTACCCAAATCACCATCACGGCTTTCCCGCAGAATCCCACCGGCCCTCCGTTCACCTTTGCGATGGTTCCCTCCATCGGCGCTCGCGGCGGAACCTCCGTTGACGGCACGTTTACTCGCGCAGGCCAGTACACGCTGGTTGCGTCCTTCCCGGGCGACAGCTTCTTTGCTCCCACAGTTTCCAGCCCGGTCAACGTCAGCGTCGCCGAGCCGCCACTCCCCACTCAGATTTCCTTGACCGCGAACGCATTCAGCGCCACCTCGGCTCTCGTATACGTAACCCTGACAGGTACGAACTACACCCCCACCGGAACCATTACTGTCATCGACGCTGTCTCGGGTCTCACCATTGGAACCCACACGCTGGCCGGCGGCCTGGTGACTCCAATCAGCTTCTACATCACGCTGGCCAGCACAACCAAATCCGTGCAGGCGAGCTATAGCGGAGACTCACTCAATCAGCCAAGCACGTCAAATCCTTTCACTCTAGGCCCTGCGCCGCAAAAGACCACGCTTTCCATCACCGGCCCGGCGACGGGAGCCAAAGAATCCACCTCATTCTTCACGGTCCTTCTCACGTCCAGCTCGACAGTTGCCCCCACTGGCAACATCACGGTGACGGCCGTCCTTCAGGGAACAACAAGCGCGCTGACTTTTGATCCAATTCACGCCGCGATGGCGTTTGCCGCCAACGGCGCAGGCCTGAACTTCAATCCCCCCTCCGCAGGAACGTTTGTCTTCACGGCCACCTACCCCGGCGACACCAACTACCTTGCCTCCAGCGCCAATGCAACCATCGTCGTCGCGGGCAGCCCAAGCACGCTGGTCCTCACTCCGGCAGCGAATCCCACCACTGCCAGTCCTTTCAACGTCAGCATCGCGCTCAACTCCGTCGACAAGTCTGTTCCCGCAGGAAACATCACACTGACTGCTCAGCTTCCAGGCTCTGCTGCCGTCACTGAAGGGACTGCCCCGGCACTGGCCGCGATCCAGTCAGCCGGAGCAAACATCAGCGTCGGAGTCAGCGTTCCGGGGACCTACACCCTCACCGCCAGCTATCCGGGCGATGCGAACTTTGCTCCGGTCACCGGCACTGCGACCGTAATCGTAACCGGTGTTTCTCAGTTGCAGCTCTTTCCCAGAACGCTTAGCTTCGTTGCGACCCCTCCTGCCACCAGCAGTCCAGCATCGGTCACTCTTACCAATGCTGGCTCGTCTACACTGACGATTTCGAGTATTCAAATCACGGGCACTGGATTTGCGGAGACCTCAAACTGCGGCGCCACGCTTGCGTCAAAAGCAACCTGCACGGTGACCGCGACATTTACTGCCACGACCCCAGGAGTATTTCCCGGCTTCCTGATTTTCTCAACCCCCGGCTTTCCAGCCCAGGATGTTACGCTCAGCGGCACATCGGTCGGCTATCTGACCAGCGTTTCGCCCACGAGTATTGGTTTCATCGATCAGACTGTCGGCACTACCACCGTGCATCCACAGGTAGTCACTCTTACGAATGGCGGCACGTTGCCGCTTGGGGTGACCAACATCCTCAGCAGCGATTCCGACACCTTTGAAGTGCACGACATGAACTGCCTGGCGCAGAGCCCGCTCGCATCGGGTGCAACTTGCCAATTCAATGCAACGTTCCACCCATTGGCTGAAGGAGGCCATAGCGCCCACCTTCAGATCCTGACCTCGGACCCAGCCTTCACTCAACAAATCGGTGTCAGCGGCACTGGGCTCGCACCCGGCGCATGTCTCGACAGTGACTCTGACGGACTCTGCGACGATTGGGAGGCAAACGGCGTTTACATCCACGTTCCAGGGAAGCCCGATCAGTTCATCGATCTGCCGTCCATGGGCGCCGACCCAATGCACAAAGACATCTTTCTGCATATCGACTACATGGCCAACGACCCCGCAATTGCGGGGTCGCACTCGGACAAGCCAAAGCTGGATGCAATGGCCAACCTTCAGGCCAACTTCGCCACCGCCCCGGTCAAGAATCCAGATCTCAAACCAGGCATTAACCTGCACATCGACTGCGGTCCGGACTGCATCATGAACCCTGTCACGGGGGCGCTCTGGGGATCGGCATCAAAGGCCGCAGCGCTGACGGAAACAACCCCGATGGACACGGTGGACACCCCGGGCACTGTCTTCACCACTGGATGGACGGTATTCGACTCGCTCTCGACCGCATTCAATGCAACTGGCCGCTCAATAGCTTTCCACCATGTCATCTTCGCTCACGACTTATGGACCGGCAACAGCACCAGCGGCATTTCGCGCAATGGGTCCGATGTCACTACCGGAGCGAGCGACCTCGTTGTCTCTCTGGGGTCCTGGCCTACACCCGGTGGGACTTCGATGGAGCAGGAAGGCACGCTTTACCACGAACTCGGCCACAACCTGGGGCTGGAGCATGGCGGCCGGGACCCATTTAATCGGAAGCCCAACCATCTGAGCGTGATGAACTACAACTTCCAGACCTATGGCATGATCATTGACGGCAAGAGCGGCGGTCTCGATTACTCGGAGTTTGCCCTTCCAAAACTGTCTGAGCTTTCTCTTCTCGAAGTTTCCGGCGTTGCGGCGGACCCAAAGGTTTACCTGCCCACAGTCGGCTATACGCTCGACCACTTTGGCACGCTTTGGTACTGCACCGGCGACGCCCCTACGAAAGTGGCCCCACATCTGGTAAAGACGATCGACGCCAACGTCGATTGGAACTGCGATGGAACGATCAGCGTCAAGCCCGTCGCTCAGGATGTAAACATCAACGGCACATTCGACACCTTTGTCAGCGTGCAGGAGTGGCCGATCCTCAAATTCAGCGGCGGCGCAATCGGCGC
>PLPU01000060.1:0-2927 GCA_003159975.1 Acidobacteriaceae bacterium | reverse complement strand
GGCCGTGGGGCACATGCACGAGCCTGCCCTTCGGCGATCAGCTTGCGTGCCAAGGCGACACCGACACCCACCACTTCACCGGCAAAGAACGAGACCAAGAATCAGGCAACGACTACTTCGAGGCTAGGTACTTTGGATCATCAATGGGACGATTTCTAAGCCCCGATCCGATGGGGCCCTGGGTTGCCGATGTGAATGATCCGCAGAGCTGGAATTTCTACGTTTACGGGCGCAACAATCCACTGATCAACGTCGATCCAACCGGGCTTGACTGCATATCCTTCAACAGTTCTGGCGCAATTAGTGGCATCACGCACGCGAATGCCACTCAAACTTTGAACCAACAGGCGTCCAATTGCGGGGCTAACGGTGGAAATTGGGTGAATGGAATGGTTGGGGCAATTAGCTCAACTAATTCGGCTGGGGCATTTAACGTCTCCAGCTCGGATGCAAATGGAACTTATACAACCACGATGACAGCGCCTGGGCAACAGTCGGACGGAACTACTTGCTCTGGGAACTGCATTTCCAACTATCAGTTCATTCCTGCACCAGGCTACCAACCACAAGAGGACATCGCTCCCTCTGCCCAACAATTGGTCCAAAAAGTGGCGCAACAGATCGCCCCGGTTAACAAAGCTCTGGACTGCGCTGGAGCAGGTGCAATGGCGTTCTCCCCTGTTGTAACTCCCGAAGATGCGAAAGATGCTGGCGAGGCCTTCACGGATCAGGGAGTCGATGGTGCTGAAAAGGGGTTGGACGCACTATCGAAGGCGGCGAAGCTTTCGAAGGGCGCTCGTGGCGTTGCAAAAGTAGGTGGGAAGTTGGCCGGAGTAGCCGGCAAGGCATTAGCTGTCCACAGCACCTATAAGAACATGAATGAAGCAGGTTGTTTCAGTGGTTGGAGCCATCCATGAGCGATTCAGAAGAGATTGACGAGCAAAAAGAGAACACCCAAATGAATTGGTTCGTGGCGGCTGTGTTGGCCGCCGGCTCGCCGCTATTCGTGCTGGCGTTCATGGGCCATTATTGGGCAGAGATAGCTCTGAAGCCGTACATCGTCACGGCGAGTGTGTTCGGGTATATCTTGCTGTTTGCAGAGAGGAAATCTCTGAAGGAGCGGTGGCTCTGGATAGGCATGATTCCGCTCCTTGTTCTGCACTCCGCTGCAATGTACGGCCTGATCGTCTTCAACGAGGCATTCCCTCGGATTGATCGTTTTCCTGTAGCGGCGTATGGCGCGCTGGTTCCAATAATGGCTTTGGAGGGAGGAATCCTGTATGTCATCCTCGATAAATTTAGACCCAAGAAGGACAAGCAGGGACCCTCGGCAGCAGTTCCCGGCAGCAGTTCCTAAACCGGCCGCATTGCACCTACGATGGAGGCTCCAACATCTATGACGCTCCCCACCGTTTGTGCAACCAGAACGTATTCTCCGCGATCCCGTTCCACCGGCAAAGAACGCGATACCGAATCCGGCAACGACTACTTCGGGGCCAGGTACTACGCAAGTTCAATGGGACGCTGGTTGTCGCCCGACTGGAGCGCCAAAGAAGAGCCGGTGCCCTATGCGAAGCTCGACGAGCCGCAGACGCTCAATCTGTACCAGTACGTGCGCAACAATCCGCTCTCCAGAGTGGATGCAGACGGCCATGGCGACTACTACATCTCTAATGGCGAGAAAAAGCAACATCTGCAGGTAGCGACGGGTTAAATGACGGGGCTGTGCACATACTGGCGCAAGGCAGCACTGTCACCAAGCAAGACGGGATAATCGACTTGGCTAATTCGCCAGACGCCGTGTTTCGCTCTACGGACTTTTCGAAAGCGGAAGGGCAAGCTATTCAGGCCTCAGTGGATCGCACAATCGCTCCCGGTGGCAACGACCGGCAAGGAAACATGCACGAGGAGGGCTTTACAGCGGATGCCTCGGGCATACATAACAAAGCACCCGGCCCCGCATATGTGTCGGGCGACTCCACTGTTCATGTCAATGGAACGCTCAATTCCACTACAACGATGGACGAGCACACGCATCCCGGTGGAACTCCAGGAGCAGCAGGAAGCTTCGGCGGTGGTACTCAGTTCGATCCGAAACCGTCAACCGGGCCGGGACAAGATGTACCAAACGCCAGAGGTTGGGACAACGTCGTGCATGTGGAGGCTAGCGCCGGAACAGGACGAGTCTATACCTACAACGGTAACGGAATTCAGGCAAATGTTCCGTTGAGCGCGTTTCCCAGACCGGACAACCAATGATGAGAGTAACCTTATCCAAAATCGCTCTACTCGCGTTCGTGGGGGTGCCGCTTGTGGCGGTAGCACAGCAGCGTCCATCTTCAGCCAATCAATATCCTCCCAATCCGCCCGCTAATCATGTGGAAGTGCATTTTGCGATGGGCAAACAGACCGTCACTTGCAAACACTTCAAGCTAACCATCAAAGGCGGAGAGCAGACGATCCTGACCGGCACGTTTGCTTCGGGCTTTTCGATCCCTCCAGCCGCGTTGACCAGTCCTGATAAGCTCGACATCACGCTCCAATGCGGCGAGCGCAAGTGGCATTTTCCGGAAGTCCTCCCACAGGCCTTTCGGCAAGGGTGGTGGTGGGTGGGCACCGACTACCCTCCGTTCCAAGAGCTGTTACAGAACGACGAATCCCTCAAGGATGCGTTATGGGTCAAATACCTGATCGTCGACCCAATCGGTGGTGAGCCGTTCTATACATACAAGTTCTGCCCGACGCGGCTGAAAGACCAGAAGCCCGGCCCCTGTTACACCGATTAGGCTGGCTGGCCGTCCGTCTGGGAGACCCGTAGATGCGCCAGTGGTCATCTCCAGCAGCCTTGCCATCACCGAACAAAAGCCTGCGCTGCTTCGCATCGGAAATAGGGGGACACATCATCCCAGAATGGGAGCTGCACAGTA
>PLPU01000323.1:255-15588 GCA_003159975.1 Acidobacteriaceae bacterium | reverse complement strand
GACAAGATCCTTGACCTTTGGTTCGGGCCAAGCCGTTTGCACTACACTTTGTACCTTATTACGGTACACTTCTCCTGCGAACAAAATCCTCAAGGGATTTCTCGATAAAGAATGTGGGGGCAGTCATGGGTTCCTGTTCTCGATGGGGCATAGCGGCGGCCACCTTAATCAGTGTGCTTTGCGCTTCGATAAGCCTGCAGCGTGCGACAGCGCAGGTGTCATCCTGCACGGCTACTTACACATGTCCCGCTGGCGTCGGTGCGTGCTATTCACTCCTCGACGGCAGCCAATCGACAACAAGACCCGTCCCCGGGACATTCGCAACAGAGAACGCTTGTACTGAGTATGTCAGGGCGGCGAATCTCCATAGTGGTCTCACCATCACCTGCAAATGCGCTGGCGGCACAACTGCCGCCGGATCCACCAGTACAGGAAGCCTCACCGGCGATGCCCTGAACCTTGGGGCCAACATGTGGATCATTCAAAACGTAAAGAACCCTTATACGGCTGTGTTCGCGCAGCATTTTACCCAGGGTTTTCTGACAGGACTTTTCAGCAATAACAATTCCGATCCCGAGGCTCAGCGTCAACAGCAGCTTGCATATGAAGCATTCCAGCGCCAACAGCAGGAGGCTGCTGAGAGAGCCAGAATCATTGAACAGCAGCGGATCGACGCGATTTATGCCCGTCTCAACAGCCAGTTGAAACTGAGCGGAGGGGTGGCGCAACTCGCTCTCAAGACGAACGGGCCGCTCGGGCCGCTCTCCTTGAAACTCAGTGGTTCTGATCCGAACGGCGGATTGCAGTTGAAGCTAGGCGACACTCCATCCCCCGGTTACGGCATATCGGGACTTCCGGGGTTGAATATCGGGGGGCCTGCAAATACGGCGGACAACTCCGGGGGGCTGAAATTCAAATTGGGTGACTCCTCCGCGGCTGCGCCTGAGCCGGCCCAGCCAGTTGCTCCGATGGGGATTCCGGGCCTTCCTGGATTGAACCTCGATAACGTCGAGCCTTCGCAGGCTGCACAACTGGCGGACACCGCCGCCAATCTCCCCGGCCCGGAGCGCAGCCTGGTAGAAGACGCAGCATTGCGGGCTGCTCAGAAGGATACTGTGCTTTCCGCCCCCAGCGACGATCCATTCGTGACGGACTATCAAAAGCAGGTGCAGGAATACGACGACGCCCAGCAACAAAATAACCAGGCGCTGCAGCAGGCGAGCGAGGCACAGGGCCACGTCGAGGCCGACCAGGCGGCAATAGCATACGCCAAGGGACAAATCGACCAAGGAAATGCAACCGATCAGCAAAAGCAGGCTTTTGCGCAGATGCAGATGGCTGAACGCTCAGATGAACAGGCAGCTGCGTCGGCGAGGCAGGTCTTCGAGGGAACGCAAATCCATCTCTCCATTTCGCGCGATAATGCCGCAGGCGCGCTGGCCGGGTTGGCGCCGCCGCCTGTCGGGCTCGCTGCCAATGCGAAACCATCCCAGCCGAGTATTGCAGCTGTGATCCCTCCGCGGACCTCCGGCAATTCGGCTGTCACGACGGTTGTGCTGAGCCCGACGTCAAAACCGCAACTGCTGGCCGTTTCTCCGCAGCCTGGCGGCAGACCCTATGTCATGAGCGTGA
Organism: Acidobacteriaceae bacterium; assembly: GCA_003159975.1. Lineage (GTDB taxonomy): Bacteria > Acidobacteriota > Terriglobia > Terriglobales > Acidobacteriaceae > Telmatobacter. The sequence continues at coordinate 13,956 of PLPU01000323.1, read as the reverse complement.
GTGAGTGCGTTGCGAGTTTTTCGCCGAAGGGCGATGTTCCGTCGCTGGAGGAGTTGCAGAAGAAGTTGGACTCGACCATGACGGCGATGGAGCAGATCGCCAAGTCACAGGAAAATGCGAACGATGTACACAATGAGTGGATTGATGAAATGCGAAAATCCGTACAGGATATGGGATTGCACGCAATCGATCATGGAGTGGATGGCCTATTCGATTCCACCAAAAAGGGTCTCGATCAGACTAAGAAAGTGCTGGACCTTGAGGCTCGGGAAGTGACATATCAGGGGAAGCTGCTGCATATGGAGGTGGCTGAGGCCCGCGAAGCCATGAATACTGCGCAGGCTGATCCGGGGCGATTGGCAGCTCTGCAAAAACAATGGGATGCATTCGATGCCAACCAGATCAAACCCCTGATGGCAAGACGCAAAGAGATCGCGGACGAGATGGCTGCGACCGAATTATGGAAAGGCCGGATCGATAAATTCAACAACGGCCGGGACTTTGGCGCTTGGTGGACCGATATGAATCTTCCATGCAATTACAGCGAAAATGAGGGGTTCCACTGCAAGAACTTAAGTGACAACAACGCCACCAAAGCGTGGAATGGCGACGATGTCGCCAGAGCTGATGGTCTGAAGCAAGTACTGAACTATGGGGCGCACCACGCGAACTATCTCGCGAAGTATTCCCAATATCTTGTTGTTGGAAGTACTGCTGCCGATCTTGCAGCACACGCCACATTTATTGGAGAGTGGTGGGATGCGACCAGCCTGACGATCGATTTGGCACTCGATGGAACGACTTTATACCTGGGCAATCAGCAACTGCAGCAGGTGAAGCAGAGTAACGCGCAGTTCGCGCATGCAAGGGAAGTGCTGAGTGATCGCATGGACCGGCTGAATGCAACGATAAGCTGCTACACGAAGGCGAGTCCGACGATGGAGGAGGCTGGGCGATGAAAACTGTCAAGGCAAGATGGGTTGCCGCTATCTGGATCATGGTCGGAGTCAGCTGCGGTTTCATCTTGGCGCAAAAGCCCGCTCCGGCTCATCCTCCGGCTGACGCGCCGGATGCAAATAGCTTCTCGGATCAGGAGGCTTGCAATCGGATGAAGGATCTACTTCCATTAGCCCAGTCATACTTGGGTGAGGGTCGGTCCTCGCAGAAGATCACGGGAGTTCGCCTAACTTCAGCAGGATTTGCCCTCAGCCTGGCAGGGAAGCCGGATAGCTTGATTCGTTATTCGGACGTGCAGGGAGTCGGGGTAAAGGCAGGTTACGTGGTGCATTGGTCTGAAGGCATATTGTGGTTCCCCAAAGAACGTGTTGAGGAGTCGGGCCGCTTTTCAGCGGCATTGAGTCGCCTCTCCGACGCTGCGCATGGGGGACGGTCATGTGATTGCACTCGATATTTAGTCGACACCAAGGCGGAACTGGATGCCTTTACTCAAAAGACGGCTGAATGGCGTGCGCTGACCTCCAAGCCAACCTTCTCCGATGAGGTCATCAAGAAACGGCTGCTCGCTGAAGATGCTATCGAGCACAAAAATCTTCAAGCGGCTGTAGGCTACTATGAAGCCGGCGTCGCGCTCGATCCGACCTGGGCGCAGGGCTGGTATAACGCCGCATTGATTTACGCCGAGCAGCAGGACTACTTCGACGCCGCTTTCTATATGAAGCATTATCTGATTCTGCAGCCGGAGGCACCGGACGCCCCTGCAGCGAAAGAGAAGCTCCTGCTCTGGCAGGCTAAGGCCGAGGAAGCGGGTAAGTAGCGATTTTGTTCAAGAGTGGTGCTGATTACTAATGAGTACCTCATCTTAAGAATGACGTGCTGAATCTACTTGAAAGGTAGGTCTTATGCAGCTTCGCTCGGCGCCATTGTTCTTGATGCTTGCTGTCCTCGGAGCGAATCCCAGCGCTGCGGTGCAAGTGCAGGATGCTAAGAGCATCTCCGATCAGGAAGCCTGTAACATCATGAAGACCTTGCTTCCATTGCAGAGGGGTGTGTTCGGGAAGGGATATCCTGGATGGTCCGGCGCCAAGATCACAGCGACCCATCTGACCCCGTCAGGCTTCACACTCAGCTTGAACAACAAGCCAGATCTCTCCGTTGCCTATGCAGACATGAAGTTGGTAGAGCTAAAGGATGATTATGCTGATGTAGTCACATTCAATACATCCAGTGATTCGTTCGGTTTGTACGGTACAAAGGCAATTCATGTTCAGCTTTATGCGGCCCTTTCGCGCTTGACTGAGGCTGCACATGCGGGGAGACGTTGTGATTGCACTAGGTACCTGATAGATACGAAGGCAACACTGGGTGAGTTCACTCAACAGACCGCAGCGTGGCGCGCAGCGGCGGCCAAGCCCGCCCTGTCCGATGAAGTAATCAAGAAGCGGCTACTCGCTGAAGATGCTATCGANNGCCGAGCAGCAGGACTACTTCGACGCCGCTTTCTATATGAAGCACTATCTGATTCTGCTGCCGGATGCGCCGGACGCCACGGCTGCCAAAGAAAAACTTCTGCTTTGGGAGGCCAAAGCCGAGGAATCTGGTGGCAAGTAGCGGTGTTAAATCGGCAGATTGCATCAACCGCCTGAACGCCGAGACCAGATGCAATTAGACGACAAATTTGATCGCGGAGGTGGTGAGATGGGGAGTGTTGTGGTGAGGGGGGTTGCAGCGGCGGGGATCATAGCTGTGCTCGGGGGTGGTTTCTATCCAACGCTGCTTGCGCAGGAGGCAAAGAGCATCACGGATCAGGAGGCTTGCAAGACTATGAAGAGCGGCGCCCATGCCGCAGACAAATCGAAGGCCCCGAAGGATGTGGCCGAGGCCGAACAGTGGCTGCGCAATGACTTTGCGCAGGCCGGGGAAAGCGAAATTCAGTTCAATTTGGATACCGGAAATTTTTCATACAAGACCAAGAATGATCAGATGTTCAGTTTCAATCTCGTGACGCTGGCGCAGACAACGCTCAGCCGCGATGCAGCGACCGGTGCCTGGCGCGTGACCTTCACAAGTTATGATGGAGCGTCGAGCTGGTTCCAGACCCGCGACCGCGACCATTCGGTACGCTTTCAGGCAGCGCTGCAGTTTCTCGCAGCGCAGGCTGCGCAGAATGTGGATGCCACTCACGCGGCGGCTTTGGAGTCATTCAAGTTGCAGGCCGCAGCGTGGCGCACGCTGACGGTGAAGCCGACGATGCCCGACGATGCCTATTCGCATAAAGTGCTGGCGGAGGCTGCGTATCAGGACAAGAACCTACTGAAGGCCCATCTGGAGTACACGCTGGCGCTGGAGAAATTTCCCGCGTGGCCGGAGGGCCAGTTTAATGATGCACTGATCGCTGGAGAGTTGAAGGCCTATCGCAACGCCGTGCTGCACATGAAGGAGTATCTTCTGCTGGTGCCGGACGCGCCCGATGCGCAGGCCGCCAAAGACAAGATAATCATCTGGCAGGACAAGATCGCGCAACCCTAATCAGTCGTGCGTAAGAGCTTGGTATGGAGCAGTAAAGCAAACGGCACGGAATCTAGGCGCACCTTGCGTACGGGAGCCCACAGCTTCAGGAGCAGCACAGCGCATCAATCTCGAATGCCTGTTTTCAGCAGATTGGAGTATGTCCAGTAGTCGCAGGGTTGGTACAACGCCGCATTGATTTACGCCGAGCAGCAGGACTACTTCGACGCCGCTTTCTATATGAGGCACTACCTGATCCTCTTGCCCGATGCACCCGACTCAGCAGCAGCTAAAGAAAAGCTTCTGCTCTGGGATGCAAAAGCGGAAGAGGCCAATGGCAAGTAACGGCGTGTTCTCGGCATTCAACCTCCGAGACAACGAGATGGCAAAAGAGGAGAAAAGTTATGCTGAGCAAGAGAGTCCACGGAAGAATCATGAGCGTCGCGCTCTTGAGTACTGTAATTTGCTACGGAGTACCTCTCTGCGCAGGGCAGATTGCTGTAGGTGGATATCCAGGTGGGCAGCGGAACACCATTGGAGACCCGCACAGAGACCCGCCGCCGGGAGCAGCCCTGCAAATGACCAGCCGGTTGGCGTGGCGTACTTTGCAGACGACGTTGCCGAAGATCAACATGTACTCAACCGGTTGGGGACCGCATCATGCCGACGGAGGAAAGCTCAGATCCACGGGCTTTAGCGTGACTTCCTCCGGCGACAAAGACCATGACTTTGCGTTCAATGATTTCGACGCATATCTGCACAATTACAGCGATAATGCGGCTTTTCTTGTCTTTGGCGCCAAGGGTTCAAAGTACGTGGTGCTGGGCTGGGACAAGAAGGACAATGGTGTTGAGAATGCGCGGCGGACCGTTGATGCGCTGAATCGTCTGATATATGACACTCTGCACGGACATATGCTTCCGTGGTCGGCGAGTCCGGCAGAGGAGTCTGCGAATTTTCAACAGAAGGCGGATGCGTGGCGAGCCCTTGCCACCAAGCCGGAGGTTTCCGAGGAAGTTTACAAGGATCGCCTGCTGGCCGAGGATGCTTTGAAGAGCAGGGACTTGAGTGGCGCTGCAACCCATTACGAGGCGGGAGTCGCCTCTGATCCGACCTGGGCGCAGGGTTGGTACAACGTCGCGCTGGTTTATGCGGAACTCAACGACTACCTTGACGCCGCAGATTGCATGAAACGTTACATAATCCTCCTCCCCAATGCGCCAGATGCCCGCGCCGCAAAGGACAACATCATTTTGTGGGAAGCAAAGGCCTCGTCAGCGGCCCAAGCCGACTCAGCGCCGCCAGCACGACCGCCAAAGCGACATTAGACGTGGCGCCTCATCGTCTCTAGCCAATCTGAGCCTGCCCCTCCGGACCGCGTTGTGATTCCGGCAATGGGGGGCACTGGGAGCTTGCCTAGTCGCCTGCCGGTCGATCACCCGCCTTCAGCCGGGGTGCGATTGCTGCTGCGGCGGCGACAATCAGGATCGGGAAGCATTGGAGCGTGTAGCGGGGCTCGGCGTTTTCCATGGTGCCGAGCAGCAGGAAGCGCATGACCAGGTAGGCGCCCACCATCCATGCCCAGGGGACGCGTCCGCGCAGGAATCCCCAGGCGGCCAGGGCCACGTATCCCAGGTTGATCAGGCCCAGGAGCGAGGAGAGCGCGGTCTGAACGGGGCGGTCGCTCCAGCTCCACCAGTAAATATCCAGATAAAACGCCTCGGTTCTGGGGCGCAGCAGCATATCGGCCACGCGCATCAGTGGAACCGTAACGCAGTAACGGAAGGGATGGGAATGGATGCGTTCGGCGGCCAGGGCGGCAAAGCGGGCGTCTAGCTCGGGCGAGATGCCTTTTGTCTGGTTGTATTCATCGAGGAGCAGGCGGGTCTGTTCGCGCTGCTTGGGCGAGTCGAAGGCGCGCGCGGGGATGTCGTCGATATCGATGGTCTCGGAGCCGACTTTCCAGAAGATGTTGGCGGTGGAGAGGAACTCCGTGGACCAAGTACGCATCCAGCGATAGAAACCGTAGTTGACGCGTTCGCCGGGATCGTTGACGTGGCGGGGAGCGAGCGGCTGAAAGAGATGAAAATCGGTCCAGTTGCGGACGGTCCAGGGGACGAGCGGGGCGATGGAGACTACGCAAAAGAGCAGGGCGGAGGCGATTTGGATTCGGAGGGCCGGCCAGGTCAGGGGCTGCCGCTTCCGGACGAAGTTGCGGATGGTGTATCCCATGAGGCCCAGGCCGAGGGCGGCGGGCAGGAGCGCGCCGTCAGGGCGGATGATCATGGCCAGGGCTGAGGCGCAACCGGCGAGTACAAGTGCCCAGAGGTCGCGGCTGCCCGCCTCGGCGGCGGCAAGAGCGCGGCCGGCCGCATAGATTCCCAGCGAGACGGCGAAGATGGAGAGGCTCTCGGTCATTGCAATGCCGGTTTCGACCGCGGTGAATGGGCAAAGCATAGCCAGAGCGAGAGCGACCTCGGCGGCTCGCGGGGAAAGGAACCGCCGGGCGAAGGAGGCCAGGAGCAGGCCGCCGATCAGGTCGGCGATGGCCTGGATGACGAGAACTGCATTCAACCATGCGGCGGGCCAGATTTTGGCGAAGAGCAGCTCAATGGTGGCGAGAAAGATGGGATAGCCGGGGAGGCGAAAGAGGCTGGGGGTGAGGTCGTCCCCGTCCGCGATGCCGTAGATGCCGCGATGGAGGAGGTTGTGGCCGAGCTCGAGGTAGACGCCGGAGTCATCGTCCTGGGGGCGCGGGAAGACGATGAAGATCAGCCGCAGCAGTACGCCTGCGGAGACGAACAGAATCCAGCGCTTCCGTGACGGAGAAAGGCTCATTCACTGGAACTATAAACGGCCCAGGCCAGTTTTTCGCAGCCAGGGCCATCCTTTAATTGACGATGGAGCCGATTCCGGTTACGAAGCGGTTGCTGCCTCGCCCGGGTTCACCAGGTCGCGAAGCTCCTTGGATGGTTTGAAGTAGGGCACGCGTTTGGCCGGGACCTCCACGCGCTCACCGGTCTTGGGGTTGCGCCCGATGCGGGGATTGCGCTGGCGGATGCGAAAAGACCCAAAGCCGCGAATCTCAATCTTGTCACCGCTCTGCAGAGCACCGATCACGGAACCAAAGATGGTCTCAACGATGACCTCACCATCGCGGCGCGTCAGGTCGCCCAAATGGGTCACCTTCTCCACCAGGTCTGCCTTTGTCATTTCCTTTAGACCCTCCGCTCACAGCATAACCGGATTCTGCCTGCGAATGCGTGAAAAAGAATCTCTCATTGCGGATTTAAGGCCTTTCCAATCAGACCTCTCACGGGAAAATGCCCCCAGCGCCGATTGGCTGGGTCAAATTCGCCGCCGGCGTATATGATGTCCTGAGTCTCCCGGAAGCGATTTGGGACTCGAATCCCGGCCGATTCCGGAGCTATGCGAGGGGTTGGAGGGGTTGGTTGCCGGCGTGACGCAGCATCCGCAATACAGCATCGTAATTCCGGCCTACAACGAGAGCGCCCGCATCCTCAGGACGCTCCGATCCGTTCTGTCGTATGTTCGGGCGAGAGGCTGGACCACGGAGATCATTGTGGTCAACGACGGCTCGCGGGATGCGACCGCCGAGGTGGTGAGGGAGTTTGCGCGCAATGCGCCGGAGGTCCGGCTGGTTGAAAACCCCGGCAATCACGGCAAAGGCTACAGCGTGCGCAACGGCATTCTGCAGGCCCTCGGAGAAGTGGTCATGTTCACCGACTCCGACCTGTCGGCGCCGATCGAGGAGGCGGAGTTGCTGTTTTCCGCTATCGCCGCCGGTGCGGATATCGCCATCGGTTCGCGATGGCTGGAGCGGGGCCGTCAGACCCACCGCCAGCCGCTTTACCGGCAGTTTTTCGGCCGCTGCTTCAACGCCGTTACACGCGCCGTGATGGGGCTCAGGTTCGCCGATACGCANNGTGGTGGAGGTTCCGGTGAGCTGGGCACACGACGAGCGCACCCGCATGAGCTACCTGAAAGACGGCATGAGGATGCTTGAGGACATTGGCACCATCCGCTGGAATGCACTGCGCGGACGCTATAGCAAGAAGATCGAAGGCGTCCGAAGCGCGTCGCAGACGAGGTAGCCGGCCATGGAGCATGTCGAACGGGTGCGCGTCTCCGCCGGAGCCATTTTCTTTCTGCTGGTGGCGTTGTTGTTGTGGCGGCGCTGGCGAAAGCGGTGAGTGTCCTTGACCCCGCACTTGCTCAAAAATGCCCTGTTTCAGGTTCAAAACCCCGGTTCTTCCGCAAAGGGGGTATACGTAACTTCTTTGTTTTCTTAGGGCGTCAAATTGTTTTTCGGCTAAGTTGTTTGTTTTCATAGAAACCGGGAGGGGGGGGTAGGGGGGGGTAAGCAGTTTCTTTGCCTTATATTCGCCTTTTGCACCGCACAAAAGCGCCCCCAAACTCTCCGATTTTGGATCGCCGGTTTGTGGCTTCGCATTCACAATTTCAATTGTGCGCGTTCGGAAGCTAATTATCGGCAAAAACACCTGAGGAAAATGCGATGGGGAGACGCGGGATTCGCTGCGAGGTGCGCGCAGGGGCGTTCATTGGGGGAATTTGTAATGCAAATGAATTACAAGTGGGAGGCCATTTGGGGCAAGTTACATGAGGCCTACGAAATCTAGCTTGGCAAGTGCATTGGCGGTTTGGCGCAAGGCGAGATGCATCTGCTTGCCGGTTCACAGAAGGTATTGACTCCGGGTGACTTCCGAGTTGGCGACGACACACCAGCGATGCCGCCAAAGGTCGTACTGCTAAAGTCATGCCATGCATTCTGAGATTATTTACATCCCAGTGTTGGGCGAGGGCACCTCGGTCTGGAGGCCCGTCGCGGCGGAGCGATTACACGATGGAGCCTTTCGCGTTTTGGGCAATATGCCGGACGATGAAGAGTGGGCATTCAAACCCGGAGAACTGGTCGATGTCAGACAACATGTATTCTCCGGTGGAGAGAGCGGGTTGGTAGCGGACCGTCTGGTAATTGAAGAATGCACCTGCGTCGCACTCGCTTCAGACGAGCTGAGGATAATCTGCAACGCCCTGAACGAAGTCTGCAATGGAGTAGGGTTGGGCGACGAGTTCGAGACCCGGACAGGCAGCACCGTCGATATCTCTCGCAACTTGCTTGCACGCCTATCAGCAATTGAGAAGAGCTGAAATCATCCAACCGAGCGAACCGCCTAACCGGACAGAACTCGAAAATCGGCGTTAAGTCCGAGTGCGTGCTTCCTTCTTTCGATCCAAAACCGAGTCGACGATGGTTGCTGCTTGATCCGCAAGTTCCACCTTCCCCAACAGCTCCGTAAGTTTCTCGCGATCCTCGCGCTGCACAGCCCGATCCCACTCCCCCATAAGACCGGAGACGAAAAGGCGTTCGTTGACTGTCATCGCCGAATACTCACTCATCGCATCATGTTCTCACGCCTTGGGTGTATCACCGCCTATGGGGAAGTTTTGGCCGCTGGCTGGATCATGGTGATCGGGCTCATTTGAAACTTCCCAATCGGCGACAATCCGACCGGAACCCGACGGACCGCCCCGCGGCCGCGATTCAATGAGGGCTGCCCCCGCTCCGACTAGTTATCAGAAAATTGACTACCAAATGCGGCGTTCGCAAGCACTGGTGTAAGATTCTGCCGTGCTGAAGAAGAAGAGATTTCGGATTCTGCCGCTTGGTGTCCTCTCGCTTTTGCTGTCCACAACGCTAAACGCTCAACCCAAGCGCCCTAATGTCCCACGATTGCCGAGAGCAACGCTCCTTCTGGGCTGGCCGCAGGATCAACTTAGGCTGACCGCCGGGGATCAAACCGCGACGCTGCCGGGGCAAGGAAACCCCTGGATGATCTCGCCCAGCATTTCTATAGACGGACGAGTCATTGCCTCGGCCCTACCCGGAAGCGATTTTGAGCTTTCGAGATGGGAGCACATGTTCACTGTCGCCACCTACTCCACGACCGACCACAAGTGGACAGAATACCCGGGGCTTGAACTATCTCGTGGCGCTGTTTCAATATCGCCGGACGGAGCGAAACTCGCCTGTGTTGCGCGGGTGACTCCCGAGGGACCCCGCGTCTTCCGCATCCTCGACCTCACCACACGCAAGTTGACCGAGGGTGAGCCTCCGTCGCAGAACAGCAACAATGCCATCAGTTGGTCACCGGATGGCCGACGCATCGTCTTTAGCGCGGATGTCGGTATGCCGGGGGATGAGCCATCGGTTCCTGAGGTTTTCGTGATGGATGCCGAGACCGGAAAGGTCTCCAAGATCGCGAATGGCTGGGGGCCGTCCTGGTCCCCTTCGGGAGAATGGATTGCGTATTTTGCCAACACAGCGCACGTACGCGACAAGCGCGGCTGGTGGCATTTCGCCGGTCCATACGGCGTTAGCCTAATGCATCCCGATGGGACCGACTCCCAATTCATTCACAAGTTTGAATGGGCTATGAACATTCGGCCCATCTGGGCTCCTGACTCGAAAACGCTTTTACTCAGTACATTTCCAGATGACTTAACTGGCAGGTTCGACATATTTATGTTAGAAATTGCCCCTCGCAAGCTCACGAAGGTATTCAGGCACCCTCCCTTGATTTTCGGGTGGACCACAGCAAATTAGAACGTGGCTACATCACAGACGATTCCGGTCGAGTAACCGCCAATCCGGAAATTGCTGCTTGAATACTGACGGTTTGGTGGCGATACATCCAGCGTCATGCGGCTCCTGGGGATGTGGTTCGCGGGTTGGCATCCTTATCCTCAAGAAGAGAATCCTCTGGAATGACCGGCTTGCAGGGTGGTAGGGTGAAAGCGAATCCACTGGAGACCGAATGCACTCTCTTGCTCGCCGCATTTCTGCCGGTCTGATCCATCTTGGTGTGTTGTCTTTCGTCGTTCTTCCTTGTGCGCTGGTGTGTGTCTCGTTTGCCGGGCCCGTGCTCCAGGCCCAGGTCTTCGACGCCACCAATCTGCGCCAGCCCACGCCGCTTGGCGCCGGGTGGCTGGTCCAGCCGGGAGACGACCCCGCCTATGCACAGCCTGGTTTTGACGACTCGCACTGGCTGCGCTTCGATGCCTTCCAATCGGTAAAGACGGTTTTGCCCAACAGCCGTCCCGAGGTTCTCTGGTACCGGATGCACGTCAAGGTCGCGCCCAGCGACAAAGGCCTGGCGTTGGAAGAGTGGAACATCGCCAGCGCCTTTGAGGTTTACGTCAACGGCCAGCGACTCCTGGAAAACGGACATGTGGCGCCCTTTGTGGCCTACACCTATGGGGCCAGACTGCTCAAGCTAATCCCGGCGGAGCAGATTGCGACGGGCTCTCTGGTGATTGCGCTGCGGGTTCATATCTCCCGATACGAGTGGGACAATACCGATCCCGGTTTTTATGCCACCAATCTCATTCTGGGCCAGGAAACCGCTCTCCACGATCACATGTGGCTCATCGTGGTCGGCCAGAATGCGGGAGACTGGGTAACCGACCTGATCGGCCTTGGGCTGGGCATTGTGGCGCTGGCGTTGTTCAGCGCGCAAAGAGACCATAAGGAGTATCTCTGGATTTTTCTGCAGTTTTTCGTCACTGGCTGCGGAATTCCTCTTACCTTTTACGAGTACTTCCACAACGTGCCGGCCAATTGGGACCTGCTCCGGCAGCCTTTTTCAATTGCCAGCTCGCTTTTCGTCATCCTGATGTATTTTGCATTCCTGCGCCTGCGCTTTGGCTGGTGGATCCGGATCTTTGTGGGGGTCGCTGCCGCCGGCCAATTGTTGTCTTTGATCGGACAGAGGCAAGGCAGCCTCTCCATTGTCGCGACGGTTCTTGCCCTGGTCCCGCTGCTGTTTCTTATCGCGGGAGTGATTCCGGTCTTGCTGGTGATTTACTGGCGGCGCGGCAACCGCGAAGCGGGCATCCTGCTGATTCCAGTTACTCTGCAAAGTCTCAGCTACTACGCGCAGATCGTCATTTTCTTTCTGTTGCAGCTTCCAGCCCTGGCACCGGCGATGACGCGGGCAGGCAACGTTCTCTTCAACTATCCCGCCGGGCCGTTTCAACTTACTCTTTTTCAAATCACAGAATTGTCGTACCAGCTCTCGCTGGCCATCATCATGGTGCTGCGCTCCACGCGCATCAGCCGCCAGCAGGCGCTGCTGGAGGGCGAGATGGCCGCGGCGCGCGAGGTGCAGCAGGTGATTTTGCCGGAGCAGATTGAGGCGGTTCCCGGATTCACCGTCGATACCGCCTATCAGCCGGCCCAGAGGGTGGGCGGCGACTTTTTCCAGATTCTCCCGGCTGGCGACGGAGGCATGCTGGTGGTGGTGGGGGATGTGGCCGGCAAGGGATTGCCCGCGGCCATGCTGGTTTCCGTTCTTGTCGGGGCCATTCGCGGCGTGGCTGAGTACACGTCCGATCCCGCTGAACTGCTTTCCAATCTCAACGAACGCCTGGTAGGCCGCGCCGGCGGAAGTATTTCAACGGCCCTGGTTGGGCTGATACGCGCCGACGGCCGCGTCTCAATCGCCAACGCAGGCCACTTGTCGCCCTACCTCGACGGCAGAGAGATCGAGTTGCACGGCGCATTGCCGCTAGGGGTCAAGGCGGGCGCGCAGTACGAGACCAGCCACTTTTTCTTTGCGCCCGGCAGCCGACTCACCTTTTATTCCGACGGTGTGGTGGAGGCACAAAACCAGAAGGGCGAACTGTTCGGCTTCGAGCGCGGACAGGTGCTATCGACGCAGTCCGCCGCGGCAATCGTTGAAGCGGCAAAGGAATTCGGCCAATCGGACGACATCACGGTGGTGGCGATCGAGCGCGACGCGGCAGTCGCATCGGCGGCGTAGGTTCGCCTGCCGGGGGGGTCAGCAGGCTGTCGCAAGAACATGGCGTGGCGCCGCGTAGTCCAGCAGTTAGCTGCCACGTGTAATGCCGATAGTGATACAATGTATCTACAGGAGGGAGTATGCAGGCACAAGTGCTGAAATGGGGAAACAGCTTGGCTATAAGGATCCCGAAGCCCATAGCGGACGACGCTCGTTTGCAGCTGGGCGACCGGCTGGAGATCGCGGTGGCTGCCGATGGGGTTGTGCAGATACACCGGGCAGGAGAAATCCCAACTCTGGCCCAACTGGTGGCCCAAATCAACCCGGAGAATCGCTATGCAGAGATCCCACTCGGACCGGAGCTTGGAAGGGAAGTCGTCGAATGGTGAGCCAGTACGTTCCGGACACTGGCGACATTGTCTTCCTGGACTTCGATCCCCAGGTTGGCCGGGAACAGGCCAAGCGCAGGCCCGCCCTGGTGTTGACAGATCTCCGCTACAACAGGGCGAGCGGTCTGGCGGTGGTTTGTCCCTTGACCAGCAAAGTCAAACCATACCCCTTCACTTTGCCGATCACCGTTGGGAGCGTGGAAGGGGCCGTGCTAGTCGATCAACTGAAGAGCATGGACTGGGAGGGGCGTGGAGCGGAATTTCACTCCAAAGCTCCGGCAAACATGATCGCCAAAGTCCGCCAATACATTGCAGTTTTGCTGCAGATTCCAATCAGGTAACGGCTGATGGTTGAGGCTTCTAGTCTCCCATCCAATGAATGCGTTCATTTGCGCGATTTGACGGAAGAGGCTACGGCCTGATTTCCACCGCCGTTCCCACCGGAACCAGATTCCATATCTCGTCGATTTCCTCGTCGGTCACGGCGATACAGCCAAGCGTCCAGTCGTAGGCCCTATGAGTCGAGCGCAGCCACCCCATACCGTTCGGCAGGCCGTGAATCATGATGGCTCCGCCTGGCGTAACTCCCAGCCGGGCGGCATGCTTGCGGTCCTCAGCGTTGGGATAGGAGACATGGAGCGCACGGTGATAATGGCTGTCGGCGTTGCGGGAGTCGATTAAGTAATGTCCCTCCGGCGTTCGTGCGTCCCCTTCGCGTTCCTTGGGCGCAAGTCCTCCTCGCCCCAGCGCCACCTTATAGGTTTTGATGACTTTGCCCGCAGCCAGTAACTCCAGGACATGGTCCTTTTTCAGAATCAATACCGAGTCGGCCTTCTGAGCCGCGGACGGTTCCGGTGTTGGCGCTGAAGCCGCCGCTCCGCGTTGCGCGAGGAAGGCGCCCACGAATATCAAGAAAGGCGCAATTGCGACCACGATTCGGCTGGGTTTCATTGACCCAACTTTACTCCACTGGCTTGAGCAAGAGGCGCCTGAATTCCATC
>PLPU01000323.1:0-221 GCA_003159975.1 Acidobacteriaceae bacterium | reverse complement strand
TTGTAGTAGGCGATCTGCCCCTGGCACCAATGGCGAATCTCTTCCTCAGTGGCCTCGACGCCGGGACGCAGCCGCACCCATGCCGCCACAATCTCGCCAAGGCGCGCATTGGGAATGCCGACCACCTGCGCCTCGTCGACCTTGGGATGCGTGTAGAGAAACTCTTCCACTTCGCGCGGATAGATGTTCTCGCCGCCGCGAATGATCACGTCGCGCGAGCG
>PLPU01000210.1:5136-6835 GCA_003159975.1 Acidobacteriaceae bacterium | reverse complement strand
TCCTGCAATCTGAAGAACTGCCCGGGCCCGGTATCCAGGGGGCGCAATGTGGCAATCGCGGCCGCGAATTCCGAAGTCATCGCCTGTGCTGACGCTGGGTGCACCTATGCGCCTGAATGGCTGTGCCGGCTGACCGCGCCCATCATGGCCCAAAGCGCCATCTATGCTCTCGGCGGCGCGTGTCTCGACCTGACCGATCCGACCATGTGGGATATCGTGTCCGCGCCTTTTCTGGGCGTCAAATATTCGCCCACCGAGCCTACGAAATCGTGCACAGCGCGGTCGATGGCATTTACCAAAGACCTCTGGAAGCGGATCGGCGGCTTTCCTGAATCGGTGCTTCTGGGCGACGATACGCTCTTCGATCTTGAGGCGCGCCGGCTGACCGCGCCCGCGTTTGTTGACAATGCAAAGGCACTTTATCGTCCGCAGAACACTCTCGACTCGGCCCGCCGCCAGCTTGCGCGGTACGCCACCAGCGACGGTGTGCTCGATGTTCGCCGTGCGCGGCTGGTTCGCAACGCCTCGCGCTGTTTCCTGCATGGGTTGGCCGTGCTCTCGATCCCCTGGGCCAGTTTTCCGTTTATGTTGGTTTTTCTGATGCAATGCTGGCTCGCCTACCACCCCGACTGGAGCTTTCTCAAGACCAGGGGCTGGCGCACCATTCAAGCCCGCTTCGGATTTTCCGTGATGGTTCCGTGGATCATCACGATCAATCACCTTCAGGGGCTGATCACGAAGAAGGAACCGGGGAACAGCCAGAATTCGCAGTCCTGAGTTTTCGGCATTGGCGCAGCGCGATTCCAGCGCGCTACGGACGCGGTGGAACCACATAAAAGAGAATGGCGAAGTAGTGGGCCACGCTGCCGGCCAGCACAAACAGATGCCAGGTGGCGTGGAAGTAGCGCAGCCGATCGAGCGCGAAGAACACGATGCCGCCGGTATACGCGAGGCCGCCCGCGCCCAGCCACAGCACGCAGTGCCAGCCCAACGCATGCAGCACCGGTTGACCCGCAAACACGATCAACCATCCCTGAAACAGGTAGACCAGCGCCGACGCGACGGCGAACCGGTTGACGGCGAAGCTCTTGAAGATGACGCCGGCCACGGCCAGCGACCAGACCACGCCAAACAGGATCCAGCCCACGCGTCCGCGGAGCGAAACCAGCGTGAAAGGGGTGTAGGTGCCCGCGATCAGCAGGTAGATGGCCGAGTGGTCGAGCACCTGAAGTACATGCCGCGCCCGCGTCCGCACCAGCGAGTGGTAGAGCGTGGAGCAGACGTAAACCAGCACCAGCGTAATGGCGAAGACCGTGCAACCAACCACTTGCCACGCCGATCCGCGCGTTGAAGCGGCGATCAGGTAGACGGCGCCCACAATGGCGGCAACGGCGCCGATTCCGTGCGTGATCGCATTGGCAAGAATGTCGCCAAGTTTGAATTGCGGTTGCACACGTCGATCATAGTCCGCGGCGCCGGCGTCGATGATGCCAGGCATTTCGCCGTAACTGTCTTTCATTTTTCTCGTCGTATGATTAGGAGAGGCCCTGCCTGAGAGCGCATGTGCGGCAGAATCCCAATGGCCGAAGGGTCCGATGAAGTCGCCGATTGATTTTCGCATGCATTTGATGGTTGCGCTGGGAGCTTGCGCGCTTGCCGGCGCTCAAGCCGGTATGGCTCAGCAAACTCCGGCTCCCGC
>PLPU01000210.1:0-5101 GCA_003159975.1 Acidobacteriaceae bacterium | reverse complement strand
TCCGGTCTCTCCGAGCAGGACTTCACCGTGCTTGAAGACCGCAAGCCGCAGTCGGTGCGCGCCTTTGAGGTGCACACTCCGGAGGAAGACCGGAGCCAGTTGCCGCCCGCTCCGCCCGATCTTCCGAGCCATACCTTTGTGAACCTGGAGCAGACGGCCGCCAGCGGCCCTCCGGTCGTGATCCTGATGGACTTTCTGAATACTCCGGTGACCGATCAGTGGTATGCCCATGAGCAGATCGTGCATTTTCTTGAGCACAAGCCGGCCTCGACCGAGGTGGGGATCTTTGCGCTGGGCGAGAAGCTGAGCCTGCTGCAGGGCTTTACCACCGATAGCCGCCGGCTGTTGGCCGCAATGCGCTCAAAGGATGCCGGACTGCACATGCCCGCGGCCAGCGACCAGGTGATGAAGGCGCAGATCACGCTGGATGCCTTTCTGGACATGGGAAGATTCCTGACTACGCTGGAAGGGAGAAAGAATCTGCTGTGGTTCTCTGAATCCTTCAATATGCTGGTGCTGCCCAACGCGACCGACGTGGAACAGGGAGCGACGTTCATCGACCAATCGACGACCAGCCCGAGCCCGACAGGCGGACCCGTGGTGACTTCGGCGAACCTGATTCCATCCGCGACGGCCGGTTCTGAAGCGTCGTCGTCCGGCTTTACCGATCGAGTTGGCGACATGACGGTGCTGCAGGCCGAGATGCGCAAGGTAGCCGCGGCCCTTGCGGTGAGCCAGACGGCGGTGTATCCCATCGATGTGCGCGGACTGGCGGTCGATCCCGGGTTTTCGGCGTCGCAGGGCGGCGCTTCGCCTCTGACGGCAAATCAAAAGGGAATTACCGGTACGCCGGGCATGCCGACCGGTCCCGGCGCGCCTCCCGCGGCGGTCGCGAGCCACAACAGCTTCATGGACTCGCTCAACGGCAACCAGGCCACCATGCAGGAGATTGCGCAGGCTACCGGTGGCCACGCCTTTGTGAATACCAACGGGATTGCAATTGCGGCTACGGAAGCGGTCGCCGACGGCTCGGCCTATTACACGCTGGTCTATGCGCCGTCGAATTTGAAATTTGACGGCAGCCTGCGCGCGATTCATGTGACGCTGGACAAGCCGGGCTACAACCTGGCTTATCGCAGCGCATACTATGCGGTCGATCCGGCCACGGTGACGCCCGATGCGGCGGAGAACGACAGCCTGGGGGCAGCCATGGTGCATGGCGGCCCCGATGCGCAGGGTCTGGTGTTCAAGGCGCAGATCGATCCGAACGGCGCGCCAATGATGGCAGCTCCGGATTCGCCGATGGCCGTGAAGGCGGCCTACAACAGCACGCAGAAAAAGAAGAAGCCTGAACACCTGTCCGGGATGGTGCAGCCGTACACGATTCGACTTGCGATCGTTGCCAAGGGGCTGCAGATGACGCAACTGCCGGATGGGCGGCATCGCGCGGCGCTTCAGATTGCCGTTTATGCGTATGCGGCGGACGGGCAGAAGCTGGGCGGCACCAGGCAGAATATTCAAGCGACAATGCCGCCGAAGGTCTACGAATACGATCTTGAAAATGGCATGTTCCACAACATGCGCGTGGAGTTGCCGGTGGAAGCAGCCAGCCTGCGGCTTGCGATTTTCGATCCGGGGACTCACAACACCGGCTCGCTCGAAGTGCCGCTGCCGCTGCCGCAACAGGCCGAAGCCGCTCCGCAGACTCAAGCGCAGCCGGGCGCGGTAAAGCGTTAGGGCGATGGTCTAGTTCTGGCGCGGCAGCAGAATGTCTGTAATGGTGTACGGCGGAACGGTGACGGTGAACTCATTGCCCGTCGCGGAGAAGGGCGCAACTGTTGCCGCGGCTCCCGCTCCGAACTGCTCGGCTCCATACTCGATGCGCTTGCCGGCCGCGCCAACACTGCCGTTTTTGAACGTGACCTTCACGGCGACGGAGGACCTGGGATCCTTGTTCACCAGCATCAGTCCGACGAATCCGTCGCGGCGGAAGGTCGCATGCGCACCGACCATGTTGGTGCTGGAATTTACGGCGAGCAACCGGTCGCCGGGATTGTGCGCAAGGGTGTGCAGCATCTGCAGTCCATAAAAGGCCGGACCGAGTTTCTTGCGATCGGGTGACAGCATCGAGTCGCCGTACATCTCATTCCAGTTCACGTTCACTGCGCCGGTTTCAATGAGCTGCGCATAGAAATCCGCAAGCCATAGCGCCTTCACCACCGGGTGCTCGACCTTCATCCAAGTGGCCACTCCAGCCGGCGCAAAGGCGAACTTCGGCAGGTGATTCGCGGGGCAGAATTTCTTGTAGTCCTCAAGCATTGGGGTCATCAACAGGCCAATCACGTTGGTCTGGTTGTACCCCTGATTGCTGAGCAGGCTTGCTTCATCGAGGGTCTTCCAGTCGGGAGGAAGCAGCGGCTGCTGGCTCCAGTCGAAGGTTACGAAGTCGAGGTTTGCGCATGCGCCTTTCAGCACGTTGCGATTCCAGTCGGGGGCCCAGTCGTGGTTGTTGGGATCGGGGCTGGCGGGCATGGTGAAGGCCGCTCCAATCTCGATTGACGGATCGACCGACTTCATAGCCTGCGCGAAAGTCTTGAGATTCTCGGCGAAGGCGGCGGGGGAAAGTTTGGGATCGTTATGCAGCTTGCCCAAATCTTTTGGGCCGGTGGGCGCGGGGCCATGCAAATCGGGAGTGCCGGTGTGGTCGCCGCCGTAAAAGCCGTTGTTATAGACCTCGTCTCCAACCTGCCACAGCCTGAAGCCGAACGGCCTGGGATGCCCGATGCGCAGGAAGTTCAGGCCATCGTCGCTGGCCAGCGGAGCCTGGCCGCGGAGGTTGGCCCAATAGCCGACAGTGTGCCAATCCTCTCCGGTTGAGTCCTTGCCGATGGCCGAGTTGCTTGCCGGATCGCCGTTGGCGTAAGCCACCCACGCCGCGGCTTCCGCCGGCTCGCCGCCGCCGGTGCCGTCGAGGTTCGTTCCGTAGTTCACGACGATCACGGCCTGGCCCAGCTTGTCCACAAATTGCGCAAAGTTGCCGAAGTTGCTCTCCGAGGCGAAGAAACCGGCATCCGCGCCCTTGTAGCGCGTGGTGGTCTTGGTCGACCAGTGATACAAATCCGCCACGCCGTGGTTGCCCGGATAGCGCACTGCGGAAACACCCGCCACACGCAGGTAAGGCAATGCCGCCGGATTGAACGAACTGGCGTCGAACATGAGCGCCGGAACACCGAGGGAGGTGTCGGTCAGGATGTTCACCATGTTGCTGAGATCGACCGATACATTGGCGCGATTCTGACCGAACGCAGGAATACCGAGCAGAAGGCAGAGAGCGCCCGCCTGCACAAAATAAGCGCGGCGATGCTGCTTCCGCTGTCGCATCCCCGGTTTGGTTCCATCCATCGTCATTGTTTTTTCGCACCTCGATCGAGCGCGCGCTGTCTCAACAGGAGAGCATACCAAAGCAGCACCGGTACCCGCAGTGAATATGATCGGCGATCGATGCGCACAGTTTCTTTTGGGCGCCGCCTCCGATCGGGCGGCGCGGATATATGCTTGGGATGCGGAGCGGTTGCATTCGAGGGGACCATGCAGCACGCGCGCCTTCATTTTTCAATCAAAGGACGCAACCCGGTGAGTTCACCATTTTCTGGATTTCGCGGCCCTAGAACAGGGCTTCTTCAAGCAGTGTGCGGCGCAGCGCTGGTGGCGATGCTGGCGGTGGTTCCGGTGTCGGCGCAGAAGACGGCCCGCGTGCAGGTGAACCTGAAGACAGAACTGGCGGTGGTGCCCGCCGCCGGTTACGGGGTCCACATGAGCGTCTACGACAACGACTTCACATCACCGGGCCTGCCGGAGAAGCTGAAGGCCGCGGGCGTGACCGCGCTGCGGTATCCCGGCGGCTCGTACGCAGACCTTTTTCACTGGAAGACAACCTCGGGGACGGTGGGAGCGAAGGTCTACATCAATCCCAACGACACCTTCGATCACTTCATGACCCAGGACGTGCTGCCCACCGGCGCGCAGGCCATCATTACGGTGAACTATGGATCCAATGCGGCTGGAACCGGCGGCGGCGATCCGGCCGAAGCCGCCGACTGGGTGCGCTACGCGAACCTGGACAAGGGCTGGAACATTCACTACTGGGAGATCGGCAACGAAATCGGCGGGAATGGCTATTTTGGGCCGCAATGGGAAGAAGATCTTCACGCGCCTTTGGGCAGCATCCAGAAAGGCAACCCGGCGCTGTCGCAGACCGCGTATGGCAGGAATGCGCTGGACTTCATTCGCGCGATGAAGGCAGTCGATCCGACCATCAAGATCGGTGTCGGCGTGGATATGCCCGACGCTCACCCTGGCACCGGCAACGAGGCGCTGTTCAAAGAGGTCAGGGACAAGATCGACTTCGTCATCGTTCACTGGTATCCGAAGACAAGCTCCGCCGATCTCACGGTCACCGAGGACATCAAACCGCAAGCCGCGGCGTTGCGCGATGAGCTTGCCCGATTTGCCGGGCCGTCGCAGAGAAATATTCCCTTCGCGATTACTGAAACGAATGGTGGAGGCAGTGGCGCTCCGCGCGCGCTTTTTTCGACCGACACGTATCTCACATGGTTTGAAGCCGGCGCTTTTACGGTGGAGTGGCTGGAGATGCACGCGGGCTTTCTCTCCGAAGTGAAAGAGGTTCCGCTCGACACTCCGGCCGAGGCCTACTACGGATTGCAAATGGCCGCCATCGCTGCGCGTCCCGGCGATGTGCTGGTGGATGCGCAGTCGAGCTCGCCCATGCTGACCGTTCACGCCGTGAAACGCAAGGGTGGCGGAGTGGCGATTGTGCTCATCAACAAACATCCCAACCAGACCTTCGAGGTCAATCTGAGCATCCCGGATGGGTCGCTTGCCGCAACCGCAACGCGTTACGACTTTGGCCGCGCCAACTTCACCGCGAACAGCACCTGGCCGGCCTCCGCTCCAGCGCGGACCAGACTGGACGGGGTGGGAAGCAGCTTCTCGGTCACGGTTCCCGCAACCTCGGAAAGCGTCTTGATTATTCCTGGGAAATAGACAGTGATTGCAGACCTAACAGCCTGTGGTGAAAGTC
>PLPU01000318.1:0-14047 GCA_003159975.1 Acidobacteriaceae bacterium | reverse complement strand
GAGTCGGCCATACCGAGCCATGGCGACCAATCGTGCGGGTATGTGTCCGCCCACAGTTGGAAGGCCTTGATGCCCGCGAGCAAGTCACCCTGTCCGATGACGTAGTAGTGGGCTTCGATGATGAGCTTCTCTTTCGCGCCCACACCATCTCGCAGGTCGAAGGCCTTCTTCAGGTTCTCCGCCGCCAGCAACGGTTCGCCCAGGTTGTAATAGGTCATTCCGACCGCTTCATAGGCCTGGGCAAAGTGAGGGTCGATCTCAACCGCGCGCTGGAAGAGTTTGAGGATGTCGGTGTACGGCTTACCCTGCGCCAGCATGTACTCTCCAACCGAGTAGAACTTCAAAGCCTCCAGCGATGGTGTCGCAGCGTCCTCAAATGGAATATCGAAGCTATGGATCGACTTTGCCGACTCACCCAGCCTGGACCGGACACGATCGACGAGGAGATCCAACGCCCCAAGCACCTTCGACTTCTCCGCAATCTCTGCTTTGGCTGCGGTAATCCGCTTGCCAGTGCCGCAGTCGGCCGCTTCCAGGGTCAGCAGATATTCCCCGCCTACGCTGGCGATGCTGCCGGTCAGCAGGATCTGCCGGTTCGTCCGCTCACAAATCTCCCGCGCGATTTCCGGCGTGACCGCCATGTCGGTCTTCAAGCCCATCTTCTTGAGCGTGTCCGCACTATCGCGCTCCGTCATCACGTCGAAATAGGGCGACTGTGTAAGATCGACCTCCAGCGCGCGTTTCAGGGTGCTCTCGAAGGCCGCATCGCCGGTCGTGTTCATGAAGTCGGCCAGCACAACCTTCTGGAAGTCGCGCGGGACCGGCCTGCGCAACCACATCCAGCCGGCCAGCAGCGTTCCAGTTCCGACGAGAACCGCTGCAGCCACCGCGTATTTTCGGATGCGGCTGGATGAGGTCCCCGGCGCGAGAATTGGGGGCACCGGTTCCTCAATCACCATGTGCCGACGCTCGAGGGTCTCCTGCACGACCGTGTCCCACCCGGCGACGACGCCTGCCGCAGAAGCCGGCAAGATACGGCGAACCTCGCCCATAAAGCGGTATCCTTGCCCCGGCACGGTGAAGATATAGTCTGCTTTATCGCCGAGGGCTTTCCGCAATGTGAAGATCTGCTGGGACAGGGCGCCTTCTTCCACAAAAGACTCCGCCCACACGGCAGCAAAGAGTTCAGGCTTGGTGACGATCTCTCCAGCTCGCGAGACCAGGAAGGTCAAGACATCAAATGCCTTCGACCCAAGCGGCACGCGCTCACCGCGCCTCACCAGGACACGCAGATCGAGATTCAAATGAAAGTCGCCAAACTGGTAAGAGCCCTGATTGGCCAACGACATAACGTCACCCAATGCGCAGCTGAGGATGGTGCCAGTGTAACGTCAATCGGGATGAGGTGGCTACCAACATCCCCGGAGCTTATGCACGGATCATTCGCATCCGGGCTGCGGATGGACACCGAGAGACGGTTATCGATCATCACATCCTGGACGAGATCCGCGGCACGGCCGGAATTGCGTAATCGGGCGCGCAGCATAGCCCGAATCCCTGGCAGGAATCGCAAAGCAAATTCCCGCTCCGCTTCAAGGTCTTCTCTTCCCATGGCCAGAGCCAAACGCGTGTCTTCCGATGCTGCCTGGTCGGCCAATGACACGTCTTTCTCGTGGTGTTCACCGTGCGACGGGCTTTGGGAGAAAGGCAAGCTCTCGCTTGCCAATAATTCTCCACTCCACAATGAGCGCCGGGTCTCTTTTTGCGGAATAACGCATCGATCAGATTTATTCGAAACGAAGCCTGAGTGCAACGAAGATCATTTGACGAATGCCGGGTCGGACTCCACCTGGACAGCATGTTGAAACGCGTTCCACTCGCAAGAACTGTCGGTCTGGCTGCACCCAGGAACAAAGACCGGGACGCGCTCAGGCGAGTTGTGGAGGCTCAGTGGTGTGGTGTTACGCATCTGCTCCAGAGTCTGCGCCATGTAGGAAGTGCGGACGGAATAATCTCCAGTCGAACCGTCCTTCCATACCTCAAGGACCAGGGCTCCGCCTGGCGGCGTATCGTTCCACCGGCCATCGACGATCCAAGACAGACCAAGCGCGCCGCCAATGTTTTCGAGGTTGGTATCGTGGCCTACCAGAAGCAGCAGGCGATCACCCGGCTTGCCCAGCGCGCCGGAAACTGCCTTCCCCGTTGTGGCCTGCTCCATCGAATTCAGAATGTGCCGGAGCAGGTTGGACGACTGGGCCCGCGCAATGTAGGTGGTGCGTTGTGCAACTTCCACACTCGCCGTATGAAGCTGCATCAGTTCCCGCACCTTGTTCGCATCCACGCGTCCCCAACCCACCTGGGCTGCATCGAACCCTTCGGTATACTCGAGCAGCAGATTCTCCGCCATGGTCGCGGCTGTGCCAAGCGGACTGCGCAGGTCGACAAGATGGTCGCCTTTTCCGGGAGCGATGGACGAGGGAATGTCATGCAACGAAGCCTTTGTTCCTGGACAGGCGGGCCCCGGCTTGCATCCCAGAAGAACTTCTTCAAGCGCGTCAAGCTGCTGACGATATGCATCCGCTAACGCCGCGGCATTGCCGCCGATGCGGCCGGAGACGGCTGCCGCGGCAAGGGCTTTGTCGGGATGACCAACACCTGCCTCCAGCGAATGAAACAGCGGGTCGGGCGTGCCTTCCGCGAGAGCCCGCACTGCGACCGTGCAACCGGGAAACATTCCCGCCGCAAGCGCGTTGCCTGTCTCGCGTGTACGCTGGTCGGAGTCCGCAACGATCGACACGTGTTCCGCAGCGGCGCAGCCATCTGCGCTGAACAAGCCTTCGCCAGCGAACATCGAGCGGTCGTACGCGCCGAAGAGAGTCATCAGCTTTGCGCCATGCTCGGTGAGGTAGCCCGGCGGTACGCTCCACGCCGGCCATGGCTTGGAGGAATACTGATTGAGCCGATCGGTCTTGCCGGTTGGCGATCGCACGCCGTGGCGGCTCACGATCACAACATATTTCAATTCGTTCGTACACGGGGCGGGAGAGTTCTGCGGCGCGCTCTGCGCACCGGACAGCGATGCTGCCGCGAGCAGCGCCGGCAAAAGTCCAATTGCAACGCGGCTCACATGAGGACGGTTCATTTGTCTGCCTTCTGAATCGCAGTGGAGTAAACGCGAATCTCGGCGGGCTTTCCGCTGGTTGCGGGAACGCCAACGTAGAGTGCGCTTTCAGAAGGTACGAATAAGGCGGTCTTCGCGCCAGCCACAGTGCGCGTTATCCCGATTGCCTTGAGGGCTGTTCCGCTGACTTCAAACGCATCCACCTCACCGGCTCCGCTGATGACATACACACGGCCGAGTGACGCATCGTAAAACAAATCGTCCGCACCTTCGCCTGTGGTCGCGCGAGAAAGCTCAGCGCCTGAATTGCCGTCTAATGCAAGCAGAGTTGCGGGGGTTCTGCAAGCTACATACAAAACATGCCGCCCACGGTCATAGGCCATTGGCACATTGTCTTTCGCGCTGGCCAGCTTCCAGTGTGCGGTGATCGTGTTGGTCGCACCGTCGATGACAGCAACATCGCTTGAGTCGGCGATATTTGCAAAGATGCGCCTGCTCGGCGCGTCCAGATCGAGGGCCTCGGGATGAGTCGCGACGGGAAGGTTGTCAATCAGAGTGAAGGTTGTTGTATCCACCACCGCGACTCTGCCCGGAACCGCGGCGCTGCCGCCGCCGTGCCCGACATACAGTCGGCGGTGCGCATCGTCGTAGACCATGTCATCGGCGTCGTTTGAGAGCTTGATGGTGCCAGCGAGCTTGAGCGGAGAGCCTTTGTAGACCCTGAGTTCACAGAGCGAACCATCGGCAACATAGAGGCTTGAGGTCGCATCAACCCACGCCAGGCCGTGCGGTTTACCGAGGCCGCTAATGCTTTGCTCCACCTTGTCCGACTTCAAGTCAATCACTTCAACGGAATGATTGCCGGTTGCCGCGGCGAGCAAACGATGGCCTGCGAGATCGATTGCGAAGTGATCGAATTTACCGGTGACGCCGGGCAATGCGATGGTTCGCTGTAGCATAAGGGGGGACACGGATTGGGAGTTGCCTGGAATCGCGCAAAAGAACATAAGCGCGAATGCGGTGAGAATCTGTTTCATCTGGGCTTTCTTTGCCGACCGCGCTTGAGCGGGCAGCAACAGGCTATTGATCTTTGAGAGGAAGGGGGAGGCTTTCGCAAACTCCCCCATGCCGGGCACACAATGGACCACTCGGTTGAATAATGACGCCGAGTCTACTCGTGATGCAGGTTCCAGCGGATACCACCCGAATAGGTGGGCTTGTAATACTCGCGCTGCACCATGTATTGCGTGCTTCCGTTGTAGAAACCGAAGACCGCATTATTCATGTTTTCCCCAATCGCCATCACCGTGAAACCGTTGCCAACGTAGTAGCTCATCTTGGCATCGACTTGAGTGTGCGCATAGAAGTAGTTATCGCCGTTCGGCCCTGTTATGCCGAATGGCACAGCGCCGGGGCCTGAACTCTGGTACTGGTATGCATAAATGTTCGCGCCGTTATGCGATACGGCCATCGTGACCAGGGCACGCTTAGAGGCGAAGGCAGGACCAATGTTCCACGAAAGGGGCGCCTGTCCCACAAGCTGCGGATCATCGGTGCGCCCGGTGAGGTTGTAGTTTTTCGAATTCGTATAGGTTACGTTGGCATCGATGCGCGCGCCTGAGAGAACACCCGGAAGATAATTCAGATGTTGGCGGTATGCGAACTCCACACCTTGAACATGCGCATGGTCGCCGTTGACCTCCTGCTGAACAAGGTCACCCGCATACGCCTGTGAAAGCGGCGAACCAGTCGCTGGAATAATGGATTGCTGAGCATAGATGGGCTGAGTGAGCGCCTTGTAGAAATAGCCTCCCTCAATCATCCCGACCGCGGGCAGATAGCGCTCGTAGAGGATGTCGTAGTCATTGGCATGCTCCGCGACCAGAGCGGTGTTCCCGATACCAATCGTATAGGGCGTTGTGGACTGGTCTTCGGTGATATACGGAACCAGTTGATAGGGATCAGGACGCGAGATTCCCCGTCCATACACGGCGCGGAGGTCCGAGCTGTTATCGATCGAGTAGCGGAGTTGCACGCTCGGCAACGGATTGATGTAAGAGCCGCTGCCATGTTCGGGCGTAGTGGATAGGTAGTTGCCATTTGCATCGTTGATCACCAGGTACCCGGTATCCGAAGTATTGGTCGCTTCGAATCGAATGCCGGTTTGCAGATGGACGCGGGAGCCAAGTTGCAGCGTATTCATCACGTAGCCTGCGGATACTCTCTCCTGGAGGTTGTAGTTTGACGCGTCCGACTGGAGGTGCGTTGTGCCTTCATCCAGCGTGTACGAGCTTGGGTTCGCCGCGAGATCCCCGGTCAACAGATCAAAGCTGGTCACCGGTCCAAGATGATAGCTTCCGCCGTAGAACTTAGGATTGGTAAACGTTCCGAGGTACGGGGTCATGTTGGGACCGTTGTTGGAATCGTACTCGGGCGAATAGGCGTCCTGNNTAGTTGATTCCCATCGCGCCGTTGGCCTGCAGGTTGAGTTGAGTCGCTTGTCCATCGGTGAGATCAATTGTTTCAAGCGAGTACTGGGTCGGATCAAAAATAGAATTGCCTGCAACGTCGCATGTGTACTGTGGGCGATAGACGCTCGGGCCCGGCGCATACTCGCAGTTTTTGCCTGCCGAGCCCCCGAAGGCCGCACCGGGATTGCCGGCCGCGCCGCCAAAACGCGAGTGTGAGACGGCAACCTGGTACTTCAGAAAGGTGTGATTGAACGCCTGGTTCGCACCCAGGGCCAGGTCCGCGATCTGGAGATTGGGGCGGCGAACGCTCGTATGATAGGCATCCTTCTTGCCCGCCTTCAACTGATACGCAAACTTCTGTCCAAAATCTCTGAAGTTAGAGAACAGCCCGTGAACATAGAGATCGGAGTTCTCATTCAGCTTGTAGTCCACGCTGCCAGCCGTGCCGTAACGGGTGCGGTCATAGAGATATTGCTGCACATAAAGCTTGTCGAAAGTTGTGTTGCCGTTGCTGTCCAGATCCGGCGCGGGCTCCACGTCATCGATGCCACGATCGTTCAAATCATAGCTGTAGCCGACCATCACGCCGAACCGCTTGCCGGGGCCAAAACGCATGCCGGTCGACGAGTTGATAAGAAATACCGGTCGCTGGCCGTCAATCGGAGTGTTGCCGACGTTGCCTTCAAAGGAAAGCGTGGGCTGGCTCGATGTGGCTTGCTTGATGCGCAGGTCAACCGAACCTCCAATTGCATCCCCATCCTGGCTTGCCGAAAGCGTCTTGTTGATCGCAACCGCGCCAACCAAATCGGCAGGAATCGTATCGAGGTCCACCTGCCGAACTTGAGGGTCGGGCCCTGGAACAATCACGCCGTCGATGGTGGTGTTGCTCAGTCTCGGCTCCGTGCCCCTGATCTGCACATATTGCCCTTCCCCTTCGTTACGCTGGAGTGTCACACCGGGCATCCGGCCAACCGCGTCCGCGATATTTGCATTTGGCAGGCTTTCGATCTGCGCGTCTGTTTCGACATTCAGGATGTTCTCTGAAACGCGCTGCTCGTTGATGGAGGCAACGTCGCCCTCCGCGGTCGCGTTCACCACAATCTCCTGGCTTGTCGAGCCTATGGTTAGCGTTACATCGAGCTGCGTTGTCTTGCCGGCAGTGACCGTGACAGTACTGATAGAAGCTGCGAATCCAACAGAGGTTACTGTCACGGTATAGGTTCCAGGCTTCACATTGGGCAGCAGGTAGGTGCCAAGTGAATTGGACGCTGTGGTCGTCGCCGTTGGGTCCAGCACAACGCGCGCGCCTGGCACGACAGCACCGCCTGAATCCTTGACGGTGCCGCTCACGCTTCCATTGGCTTCCGCGATGGCTTTGTCGGCCGCAGTTTCGGCTTTCAAATTTAGTATGAACATGAATGCGATCAGAATCGACAGAATAGTGGTTTTGACTGACATAACTCTCCTTGAGCGGCGAGGCTCGATTGCGCGTATCACCGCCGCTTCGCTCGCTGTGACGTCGATATCCCTTAGCTTGTTCCGTCGCTGTGATGCGTTGTTTACGGAGTGATGAATAATTCCTAAGGTTGAATCGGGCAAGAGTTCCACGACGACGTGAGGAAACCGCCCGAATCGGCTTTTCGGAAATGAAATGTTAATGCCGCGTTAAGACAATGCGTAATCTCTCTAAGATTGAAGATTCGTCGTCTGAATTTGTAAGGTGATGTGCTGAAATCATCTCAGCAGGCAAAGCATGGTCGATGGGAAGCCGATGCGTGTTCTCGTAATTGAAGACGAAGTGCGCATGCTGGAGTTGTTGCAAAAGGGGCTCTACGAGTCCGGTTACACCGTGATGACCGCTTCCGATGGTGAGACTGGCCTGGCAACCGCTCTGGCGCATGAGTTTGACGCCATTCTGCTGGACATTGGCTTGCCGTGCCGCGACGGCCATTCGGTTGCCCAGGCGCTCCGGGAACGCAAACGCGCAACACCAATACTGATGGTGACAGCGCACGACGCCGAGGACGATATCATTCGTGGCCTCGATCTTGGCGCGGACGATTATATGACCAAGCCGTTCTCGTTTCCCGAGCTGATTGCGCGGCTCCAATCGATCACTCGTCCGCAGCGTGCAGAATCGACGATCAAGATAGAAGCAGCGGACCTAGTGGTCGATCCTGTGCGCCACCTGGTAACGCGTGGCGATGCCAGCGTCGAGTTGACGCGCACTGAATTCGCTCTGCTTGGCCGGCTGGTGCGCAGCGCCGGGAATTGCGTTTCACGTCAGTCTCTCACCGAATGCATCTGGGGCGCAGATCCGGAAGTGAGCCCTGGCGCTCTCGATGTTCTGGTCAGTGCGCTGCGCCGCAAGCTCGACGCGCCCTTCAAGCACAAGCTCATCCGCACTGTGCGCGGAGAAGGCTATGCGCTGAGAGTCCAGCCGGCCTCGGCAGGGAGAACAGATTGATGAGCACGCTTCCTATCCGAATTCGATTGTCGCTGTGGTACTTTGCCATGTTCGCATCGGCATCGGCGCTGTTGAGTATTACCAGCATGTGGATGCTTGGCCGCAGCGTGGATGCGACCGAGTATCACGAATTGCAGGAACGCG
This sequence comes from Acidobacteriaceae bacterium, assembly GCA_003159975.1. Lineage (GTDB taxonomy): Bacteria > Acidobacteriota > Terriglobia > Terriglobales > Acidobacteriaceae > Telmatobacter. The sequence continues at coordinate 5,844 of PLPU01000318.1, read as the reverse complement.
CGGAGGATGTGCAACTGGTGCTTCAGCATCAGGAGGCAACACAGAGCCTCGATACACTCCGAGACAGCTTTGCTGCCATCTACAACTTCAAAGACGATGGCAAATACCTGCAGGTGAGAGATGAGGACGGCAATTGGATCTTCCGCTCCAAGCGTATGATCCTGGAGAATCCGGACCTTCCCCAGCCGGATCGCATTCCACCCAACGGCGTCCAGGCAGAATTCCATCAGGGCACACGCTTTGTCAGGATTCTTGCGTATCCCATCACGGCGCAGGGTAAGCACTATTCCGTGCAAACCGGAATTGCGCTCAACAAGTCATTTGCCCTGCTCGTCGCGTTCCGCAACGGACTCCTGCTGCTGACGCCGGCGGTGATTCTGCTGGCCGCGCTGGGCGGCCACTTGATGAGCCGCAAGGCGCTGAAGCCGGTAGCCGATCTCGCGGCTCAGGCGCGCCTGATCAACGATCGCAATCTGGATTTGCGCCTGCCCGTGCCCGATACAGCGGATGAAATCTCCGATCTTTCGAGGACGCTCAACCAGATGCTCGAGCGCATTGACAAGGCATTCGCGAGTATTCGCGCCTTTACCGGAAATGCATCTCATGAATTGCGCACTCCGATCTCGCTGCTGCGCGCCGAAATCGATGTGGCGCTGTTCCGTCCCCGCGATGCCGAGGAATATCACGTTACCCTGATGCGTCTGAATGAGGAAGCGGTGCGCATGACCAACCTGGTTGAGAATCTGTTGTCGCTGGCGCGTGCCGACGGAGGCGCGGAGGCCATGAGCCTGACGTCGATTGAAGTGCGCACCCTCTTCCACAATGTTCATCGGACCTGGGCGCCGGCAATGCAGCGCGCTCTGCTCGACTTTCACGTCGAGGCTCTCAGCGACGGCCTGGTTTTGCTGGGTGATGCAAACGGTCTTATGCGACTATTGTCGATCCTGCTGGAGAACGCGGCAAAATTCACGCCGCCGGGTGGATCAGTCACATTGACCGCTGCTTATTCCGGCACGCGTGTGGTTCTTTCGGTTCGCGACACTGGCGTCGGTATTTCCGAAGAGGACTTGCCGCGCATCTTTGACCGCTTCTATCGCGCGGCACAAACCTTGAACGCGGCTTCGCGTGGCTCCGGCCTCGGCTTGGCGCTGGCGAAGTGGATTGCAGAACGTCATGGAACACAATTGACAGTTGAGAGCCGACCTGGACAGGGCAGTTGCTTCTTCTTCTCACTTGAGGGTCGCGCCCTTTCCCATTTACTCAAGAGCGCACCCAGTGTGACTATCGCAAATTAGGNNCTGACACACCATAATTCATTCCCGCAATCGGCATAGATAAAACTAGTTGCGTGGTAATGTGGTCGAAAGCGGGGACGGGACCCACTCGAAACCCTTCTTTTTTGAAAACCCATGCAATACTGTTCCCGCTATGATGAACAGCAGCGTTGCCAAGAGCGATTGGCCGGATCTTTGCCGGTTCCTTTGGGAGAGCGACCCCGGAACCGTGATTGCGGCCGCCCAAATAGGGTTTACGGTCGCACCCGATACCGAGCTGTCCGAGGTCGAAATTGCCCTGTTTGAGATTGCGAAGAAGCCCGGTTTCGTCCAGGAAGACGAGGTCCAACAACTACTGGACGCACATCCTGCAATTGCGCGCGAGATTGCGCTGCAAATAGCAAAGCAGAGAAAAGACTCGGGGGAAAAGCCGAATTGGTTGTCGCCATCCTGGCGAATCCTGAATCATGTGCTGGATAGGAGCCTGGAAGGCCGACACCCAACCGGCGCGTGACACTCCAGATCGGATGCGCATCCTAGACAGCAGTCAACACTTCAATCAGAGAGAAATAACGTTCATGGACCTAAAAGAATACGAGCAAGAGAAATTTGTGATAGCCGACATCATCCGTTCCGCACAGGCCGTCGACACAAAGGACGAAACCTTGCAGTCCGAATGTCGGGATCTTCTCACGCGCCTGGCTGAAGACCGGTTCAACCTCTTGGTTGTCGGGCGATTCAGCCGCGGCAAATCGACGCTGATGCCCGCCTGCTGCCTCCCTCATCTAGCTTTGGTTACCTCGTCTTTAGGCGCAGGAAAACCCGCCCGGAATCTGCTTCATGCACGATTACTGGAAAGGACGGCCGAGGATCTGCAGCGATACGCACTTCGGCACGATGCCCTGCGCCGATAGCTGACCAGTGAAGAGGAGCGCAGAGCGTCCCAATTGGCGCTGCTGCTGCTCGCGGGCCACCGAAGTGTGAACGCGCCATGGCAGGTTGAGTCTTTGCTTTGACTCTTTCACGGAGCAGGGGCGCCCCTGCAAGGGAGCTATGTTGGATTCCAAGATGCCGAACACCGCGCCACTATTCCGGCGGCACGAAATATGTCTTCACTGCCTTCATCAATGCTGCACGGTCAAGACGCGGCTCCCGCCCCTCATAGCGAGCCTTCCAGCATACCTGGTTCACAAGATCGCGCGGGAAGCAGGCGCGCAACTCCTGATTCAACGTGTCCTGGATGATGTGGATCAATTCGCCGAGAACTTCCTCGTCCACCTGGAGTCCGTGGTCGTCCGCCACACGACGGAAAATCCGGCGAAAGTGTTCTTCTGAGGCGGCGCCTATCTTGATTTTGGTCTGAATCCGCCTGAGAAAAGCCGGATCCAACAGCTTTGCGGGATCCATATTTGATGCGAACACAACCATTACTTCAAATGGAATCTCAATCTTTCTTCCTCCCATCAGGGTGAGAAACTCAATGCCGCGGTCGAGGGGAACAACCCACCGGTTCAACAGATCTTCGGGAGGAATTCTCTGCCGCCCGAAATCGTCGATGATCAGCACGCCGTTGTTGGCTTTCATCTGAGGCGGTCCGTCGTAATAGCTGGTGAGCGGATTGTATTGCAAATCGAGCATCTCAACGGTTAGTTCCCCGCCCACAGTCACCGTGGGCCGTTTGCACCGCGCCCACCGCCGGTCACAATCATCTGAATCAGCTTCCAGGTCGGGTCCGTGAATCGCCGGATCGTAGACCGTGATGATTTGGCCTCCGGCCTCGACTGCGTATGGTAACCAAACCTTGTCCTCTGAAAACACACGCGACAACGTTTCGGCGGCGGCCGTTTTGCCGACGCCAGGCGGGCCGTAGAGAAAGACTGCATTTCCGGAATTCAGCGCCGACCCAAAGTCCGAGAGCATTTCGTCGTCGAAAACCAGATGCGAGAATGCGCGTTTAACGTCGGCAGGGTGTACGTCGGCGTTCCGCACCTTCTGTTTCTGAACCTGCGAGACATAGTTCGCCAAAGACACGGGCATCGCGCCCGAGTATTGATTTAGAGTCAGCAGTTCCAGCGCCCGCGTTCTACCTTGCGACGAGATGGCAATCTCCTGAATTGTGCCGGTCATCCCGGTGACCTCGCAGAGCAGCTTTGCCCGCAGCCGGATAAACAGTTGCTCCGCCGCATTGTAGCTGATACGGGCCTGGTCAGAAAGATCGAGAATTGAAAATGGGCCTTGCAGGTAGAGAATCTTGAGTGCAATGTCTTCGAGGACAGAGTCGCGAATGCCAAGATCTTCCAAATTGCGCGCTTTGCGCTCAGGGTTCGCAGGTTGCTCAGTTTCGTGTCCCCCGCGACTCTTGAAATTCATTTTCATCGGCCCTCTCCAGCTGCTTTGCGATAACCCGGTCACACCCCGAATGGTCCAACCCTTTTGAGTTCTAATCTCGCCTTCCCATGCGGTAATCGAGATAGAGGACGTGCACCTTGATCTGGTCTCCGGCATAGTAACGAGGGAAATGTGCCATCTTCAGCATGTGAACGATGATGCCGGGATTTCCGTTGCTCCATTCGACCAGTTGATGCAGCACATGATCGAGGTTTGAGGCCCAGAGTCCTGTCCGGCTTGCTTCCCTCCGTGCGAATTCAAGTGCGATGGGCGGAAGAAACTCCTTCAACTCCAACCGCTCGGATTTGCCTGCGCACATGGGTTGCAAGGTGCCGATGTCCTCCATGTGCGGTGTTCGAGCCACAAAAATGACCGGGGTTCGATCAAAGTAGTTCAGATCTTTGATGAGACCAGTCACCACTCGCGACGGACCAGCCACGTGATCAAGCACCAGGAGAAAGGGATGTTGGTCGAGCGCTCGCTTCACAATGCCCTTCAGAGAGCCGGTGCTTGAAGATGTGCAACTAGCCGGCAGATTAATTCCAGGCTCAACGAAGCGTCGGAGCTCTTCAATCAGTCGCAACAAGAGTTCTCGGGGAGACTGGACTTGGGCAGCGAAGAGGGCCAGCGGCTGCGTTTGAATAAAACTCCGCAGCAAACGTGTCTTGCCGACCGCCTCCGGGCCAAAAACGAGCATCGACTTCCGCCTCTGCGCCTGGGCCTGCAGTCGAGCTAGCTCCTCAGTACGCTCGACGACCGCGACGTATTGCTGAGGATCGATGGTGCCGTTAACAGCCAAAACGGCCATATTGGAGCCTCACCTGGAAGCGTATTTCTTGTTGAACCGTTTACACGAGTGCCGAAACATCCCGTTCTAATCGGTTGAGCTGTTCAATTCCCGACTGTACGGCCGGAGTTCCTTCTTCTTTGACTTTTCGCGCCCGGTCAAGTGCCTGTTCGGCAATGCGGCTGATTTCATGCAGCAGCTTGCGGATCTCGACTTCCAAGCGGTCCCGGCTTTCCTGAATGCGATTGAGAACATTGTTTTGTACGCGCGCGCTGTTAATCTCCAAGAGATGCTGCAGAAATTCACGAGCTTCGTTTGTGATTACTCTGCGTGCACCTACAAGCGGCAAAAGGACATCAGCGAGCCAGCGCAGCGGTGAGGGTGGTTGGGCGGTTCCGATGAAGTCCTCGAAAATGAACCTGGAACGTATGCGGAAGCCTTTCTCAGGATCGAGCGCATGGGGCATTCGCGTCAGTTCGCTGAGGCCCGCATCCACCAGCTTCTTCAGAAAGTTGTTTCCCATCTCTACAAATCGAAGGGCCACGGCGCGATATTGGCGCTCGCCCTCTTCCTGCTCAGGTTTGAGCCAAGGCATTACCCGGCGGCGCGAGATCTCCTGGGCGAGGTGCATCACTCGACGCCGATAGTGCGGGCCAAAGCCGAGGGGCACGGATGGTAGCTCCTCACCAAATTCTGTTTCGGATTCCATCCACGCGGTAGCGAAGAACTGCTTGTGCCTGTCACCGAAGAGGTCCGAAATACGGTGCAACACCGCCATAAAGAGGTAATCCAGTTCGCGCATGGAGCGCTCAGCCTCGTTGATGGTTTCCTTCATGATCTCAATGCGCCGTTCGGATTCCTCGATGGGCCGCTGAAGCGCATCTCGGTCCTCACTGATGATAGCCAGCAATTGCTCGCTTAAGCGCTGGAGGCCCCGGTCGCAAGCCGCGCGAACTAGATTTCTGCCAGAGTCTTCAACGAGGTCATACAAGCTCGTCAGCAGTTTTCCCCAATCCCGCAACGGACTGCCGCTTTCCATCCGCTCGGCGGCACTCACCTCAAAGACCTCTCCCATCGGGCGATGCAGCCGCTTTTCCAGAACCTCGCGCGTGAACTTAGTCGCCGCCTCTCGCTCCGGATCGCTGGTGCGGTCGGCTTTGTTGATCACCAGGATTAAATCCTGAACCTGCTTGCCGATTGATTCCACCAGTGCCAACTCCTCGCCCGCAATGGGCGGATCGGCCCCGACCACAACCAATGCTGCATCAATGTGAGGAATGAACGCCTGCGTGGTTGCCGTATTTCCGGTGAAGACCGAGCCCAAACCCGGTGTGTCCACAAAACACATGCCGGAAAACAACAAAGGGCTGGGCACGAACACTTCCGCGCCGTCCA
>PLPU01000342.1:0-3462 GCA_003159975.1 Acidobacteriaceae bacterium | reverse complement strand
CCAAATGCCCACAGGTTCTGGCTGGGAAGGCCAGGCGGCGCCCTCGACAGCTGCCAGTGGATTGGTTTGGCAGAGCCGTCGCGCCGTCTCTTCGCCCGCCCTCTTGACCACGTAGTCGTACCCCTTTTTCAGGTGCGGTGGCCGCCGTTCCGGATTGTGTGCGTCTGTTGCGAGAAAGTGAATCCAGTTTCTGTCCAGCAATTCATTCGCAAGAGCCTGGGGCACCGGGCCGAATCGCCCGTACAGCGCGCTGGCAGTCACCTGAATAAGGCATCCGTTTCGGATCCACTCGGCCACCAATTCTGGCCGGCGATGCACTGCCGCATAACGCTCGGGATGAGTGACGATCAGCGTATAGCCGGCCGACTGCAATCTAAACAGCGCATCCGCAAATTGAGCAGGCACCGCCGTGTTGGCAAATTCGATCAGCAGGTATCCTTTGCCATCTATCGAGTAGCGCAATGGATTGGCAATTGCCTCAAAGACGTTTTCCGCGTTCAGATGGAAATCGCAACCCAGGCTCAGTTCGATGACGCCGTTCAGCAACTCGCGCAACTCAGCAAGCCGCTCCAAGACCAACTCTGCCTGATAGGGATAGCTGTCGCTCGCATGAGGCGTGCAGACAATGCGTGTCACGCCTTCCTGCGCAGCCTCATTCGCCATGGCCAGCGACGTTGCCAGATCGGGAGCCCCGTCGTCCACCCCGTAGATCAGATGATGATGTATGTCAATCAAGGTGTTCTTTCTTTCAACCCGCTGCAAGAAACCGCTTCTTGTACCGTCAAAGCCTCAAACATTGAGGCAAATGTTCTCAGAGTTCGCTCATCCCTGCGGACGGGTCGCTCGANNATCCCTGGAACCTCGCTTCCCCCGCAGGGCATCCCTGCGTCGTCGCTCACAATATCATTCTAATATCTTCCCTCGGGATGATACACCTGAAGGCAACCCCGATCCTTCCGCCCAAATCGCTGCAATCAATCCTGCCGCTGACGTAATTGGCCCCCATTGCTCGGTTTTGGACTTGATTTCGATTCTGCCGGGCCGTATCCGCCTTTCCAGTTTTCTTCCAACGTTTCGCCCGAGGCTGATTCTCAACAATCACCAATCACCTCCGACGCCGCCTCGGTGGGGCAGCGGGCAGAAACGGCAGAGAATCGGCCGGCTCTTCTGCTGGAATCTCCCGATCCGGAACATGAGCAATTTTGACTATACCATCCGCCTCAGAAGAGCTAGTATGCCTCGGAAATGCTGCCGAAAAAGCAGACCCGGCAATTGAACCCTCGGTTAACGATCTGTATCCCTGTTCCGGATTTTTCAGGCCGGTGTTGTCAAACCAACGAGAAATCGGGCCCACAGGTTCACTTTTAGCCAAACGCGATGCCAGAGGTCGCAAATCCGAAGGCTCCCTCTCTGCTATGATGCAAATGGATACCCACACAGCGCAACTCTTTAGACCTGATCGGAAACTCGTTCCAAATAATAACCAGCTCTGGTGCCGACCAAGGAGACGAATATGAACAAGTATCTTTCGCAAAGGCTACGGAAGAAAAATGTGTGGAAGCGAATTTTTCGCGAGCGTTTGGCAGAACCACTTCACTTGAATGTTGTTTCGGCCTTTGTAGCGCTTTTCGGGTCGTTTCGCACAAAAGTGGACTTCGACCTGGTCATGCGGGCTCATCATGCGTTTTCGTTGTTGAAGGCGGCCGATTGGGCGAAGAAGTACGATATCCCCCGGGTGACTGCGGTCGAATTTGGAGTGGCGAATGGAGCTGGCCTCCTGAATATGTGCGAAGTTGGACGCAGGGTTACGGATGCCACTGGGATTCACTTCGATTTTGTGGGCTTCGATGGAGGAGGAGGATTGCCGCCGCCCCGCGATTACCGCGACCACCCCGAATACTACAGCAAAGGCGATTATCCGATGCAGAGTCCGGATAAGTTAATTGCTTCTCTTCCAAGCAATGCTCAACTTATCCTCGGAGACATTCACGAGACTGTTCGGCGCTTTACGCCTCCTTCACCAGTCGGATTTGTTTCCATAGACGTCGATTATTATTACAGTACCGTCGATGCCCTCAGCCTGCTCGAAGGCCGTCCGGAAAACTACCTCCCGTGGATCATCATCTACCTGGACGATGTGGACCAAGATGGTCACAATCAACACAGCGGCGAAATGTTAGCGATTCAGGAATTCACTGCGCGTCATCCCCTTCGCCCCATCACACCCTACAATTCCTTACGTCCACGCCGTTTATTTCAGCGAGCGCTCTGGATCGATCACATGTACATGGCTCACATCTTCGATCACCAGATTCGGACGCGTGCGATCGAAAGGGAGGGAAAAGCGGTGCTGGACAACCCGTACCTGCGGGAGTTGGCACACCGTTAGCGCAATCCACGAGTCTTTCAGGTGTGCGTTCCAGAAAACGCCTCAGGGTCAATCGGGCTGGCTGGCCGTCAAGCGCTCGATCTGTTGCTGTGCGGCATCGATCTTGCTCAAACGAAGCGGCACTCGTAATGCAGCAGGTCTGTACAGGAGAACCGTAGCGAGATTCACAAGAATTCAAATTGATGCATCGATGGTGAGATTATGTCTCATTGCCGCAGCCTTGTCGCAGCATCATTCTTTGTTTGAGCGGCACAATACTGCAAAATGTGCATGATAGAACCTGCTCCAAAGCGGCTTGAACAGACGAGGCAGATGCCGCTGGGTCATTCGCATCACGACTCGCTTTCCAAGAGGCAAGGACATGCGCTCAATCTGCGATTCAAGCATTTCCTCTCCAAAGACCTGTACATAGCGCAACGAGTCCACGACCTCGAGGCCCGCCGAAGTGAGCAGCCTCAGGAAACTCTGCCCTGTGAAGAACTGCACATGACCAGCCCTGTTCTTTGTGCGGTCGCGAATCACGTTCTTCATTCTCGCCGCGAGCAGGTCTTCGAGGGGAACCTCCGCGATGAGCCAGGTGAATGATACTCGCGCGACTAAGCTGGCCAGGAAATCTCCAGGGCATTCCAGATGTTCCAGCACATGCGAGAGCACGACCGCGTCCACACTGCGGTTTAGCTCGAATTTGGGGTCGGTGATATCCGCAACCAGGCATTTGATCCCGGGAGAGCGCTCCTGAGCCCATGCAATGGCATCTTCAGAAGCATCGACGGCAATATACTCTTCTGCCAATCCCCTTCTCTGGCATTCCCTGATCACGGCGCCGGTCCCGCTCCCGAGTTCGAGCAGGGTACGCGGCTGGATCCCATGGCGGCGAAGCAGGGTTTCCACGCTGTTCGCCTTGACCACAGCTCCGTATTCCAGCCAGCGCGCCTCATCTTCCAGATCGTTGCGATATTTCTTGAGATAGAAATCCTTGCCGGGCATGTTCTCATTGAACCACAAGAGCAGGGTGAGTTACTTAACGCAGCAATGGGGCTTCGAAACCGCCAATCGCACCACCGAAATCGAGC
>PLPU01000364.1:0-10935 GCA_003159975.1 Acidobacteriaceae bacterium | reverse complement strand
CTCTGAACATCCGCCAGAACTCGATCAATCCCTTGAGCCGCACTACCTGGAAGTAGTCGCTGGCCACGCAGAAGAAAACCACGGCTGATGCGACGATCCAGTGCATGGCTTCGGAGCCCAGCTCGTCGCTGAATGGCAATGGGGCGGCCGATAGAACCATCGCCAGCACAATCAGGGCCAGCTTGACGATGCCCATCACCAGGTTGATTTCGACCAGCTTGCCGGTGAAGGCCTTGCCCAGCCTGAAGCTTTCGCGAATCGAGGAAAGCGCCGAGCGCTCTTCAAGAAGCATCAGGAGCGGCGCAATCAGGAGCGGCCAGCTCACCAGCGCCCATACCGTAAAGAATCCCAATGACAGAAAGATCAGCCATATTGAGTAGCCGACCAGGTCCGGTTCGCCTGGCGTGGCGATGTGCGTGTTCGCAACCCACTCGATGGAGCGGAACCATCCCCAGAACATCGCGGTCGCCAGCGCCAGCCACGCAGCCTGCAGAGCGATCATCGGTACGGGACGAAACGGCAGACGCGGCTCCATGCGCTTGAAGACGAGGCTCCTGCCAATGCCGGAGACGAGCACCCAGGCCACAGCGGCCACCGGAAACAGCCAGCGCAATACGGCCAGCAAGTATGGCGCGTAAGCCGCCCACACGTGTGAAATTTGTACCGCCGCGACCCACGGATTCTGCGTATCGATGTCGTTGAATCCCGCTGTATCCAGCGGCAGCGCGATAAGAATCCGCTGCGCCTGGAACCAGCACACGGCGAGGAACGGGATGCCAAAGAGCCAGCGCCACGCTATCTCAATCGCGGTGAGCGAGGGCCTTGCCGTGACCCAGCCCATCTGGCCAACCAGCGACTGGGTTCCGCGCAACGGAGGCGTCATCGAACCACCAGGTTCACCAGCTTGCCGGGCACCACAATCACCTTGGCTACCGTCTTGCCTGCGATGCGCGACTGCACCTTTTCATCGGACAGCGCAGCGGCCTCGATGGTCTTGGAATCCGCATCGGCATCCACCCGCACCACGGTGACCAGCTTGCCGTTGATCTGTACCGGAATCTCCAGTTCGTCTTCCTTCGCCAGCGCCGGATCGCTGCCTGGCCAGGACACGCGCAGAACATCTCCCTCCTCGCCCAGAACCTCCCAGAGCTCGGCGGCAAGATACGGCGCAAACGGCGCCAGCAGGAGCGCGAGCGCGCGCAGCAATTCATACGCCACCGGAGCCGGAATCTCGCCCGCTGTGAGCTGCGCGTCCGCCGCCTGAATTTCGTTGACTAATTCCATTATGGCGGCAACGCAGGTGTTGAAATGCCAGCGAGCCTCAAAATCCTGCGTGATTTTGGCGATGGTTTGATGCAGCTTGCGGANNGTGCTTCACCGAAAGCCGGTAAACGCGACCGAGGAAGCGGCTGACGCCAGCGACGCCGTCTTCCTGCCAGTCGAGGTCGCGGTCGGGCGGCGCGGCAAACAGGGAGTACATGCGCGCGGCATCGGCGCCGAAGCGGCTCACCATCTCGTCGGGCGAAACCACGTTGCCCTTGTTCTTGGACATCTTGGCCCCGTCTTTGAGGACCATGCCCTGCGTGAAGAGCCGGGTGACCGGTTCGTCGTTGACAATCAGGCCGAGATCGCGCATGACGCGCGTCCAGAAACGCGAGTAAATCAGGTGAAGAATCGCGTGCTCCACGCCGCCGATGTACTGGTCGATGGGGAACCAGTATTTGGCGACTTCGGAATCAAACGGAGCGTTCGAGTTCTTCGCGTCGGTGTAGCGATAGAAGTACCAGCTCGAATCGACAAAGGTGTCCATGGTGTCGGTTTCGCGCCTGGCTGGTCCGCCGCATTTAGGGCAGGTGACATTGACGAACTCCGGCACGCGGCTGAGCGGCGAGCCTCCCTGCTGGGTGATCTCGATTTGCTCAGGGAGCAGTACCGGCAACTGGTCGTCCGGAACCGGAACGATCCCGTCTTTTTCGCAGTGAATCATGGGGATCGGCGTGCCCCAGTAGCGCTGACGGCTTACGCCCCAGTCTTTCAGGCGGAAGGTGATCTTGGATTCGCCAAAACCGCCGACCACGGCAATCTCCTGGAGCTTCTTTTCCGCAGCCGCGCAGGTGAGGCCGTTGAATTCGCCGGAGTTCACCAGCACGCCGTCTTCCGANNATCGGCAGGCCATACTTCGTCGCGAATTCGAAGTCGCGCTCGTCGTGGCCGGGGACGCTCATGATGGCGCCGGTGCCGTAGTCGGCGAGGATGTAGTTGGCCACCCAAATGGGCACACGCTCGCCGTTGTAGGGGTTGATAGCGAAGCGGCCGGTGGGAACGCCATGCTTCTCAATCGCGCCCAGGTCGCCGGCCTCGCGCGCCTTCTTCTGCTGGTCGAGCAGCTCGTCCACCTGCGCCTTCAAGGCGGCGTCGGTTGCGGTGAATTCGGAGACGAGCGCATGCTGCGGCGCAAGTTGCACGCTGGTCGCGCCGAAGATGGTGTCTACGCGGGTGGTAAAGACACGAATGCGCNNTCCGTTCCTTCGCTGCGGCCGATCCAGTTGCGCTGCATGGTGCGGACTTTTTCGGGCCAGCCGTCGAGTTTGTCGAGTCCATCGAGCAACTCGTCGGCATAGGCGGTGATGCGCAGGAACCACTGCACCAGGTCGCGGAGTTCGACGATGGTGTCTTCGTGACGCCAGCAGCGGCCGTCGATGACCTGCTCGTTGGCCAGCACGGTGCAGCATTCGGGACACCAATTCACCTTGCTCTTCTTGCGATAGGCGAGGCCGCGCTCGTACATGCGCAGAAAGAACCACTGGTTCCAACGATAGTAGTCGGGCAGGCACGTGGTGACTTCGGTGGCCCAGTCGAACCCCATGCCGAGGCGCTCAAACTGCGCCTTCATCGCGGCGATGTTGGAGAGCGTCCACTTGCGCGGGGGAACGTTGTTCTTGAGCGCGGCGTTTTCGGCGGGCAGGCCAAACGCGTCCCAGCCCATGGGGTGGAGCACGTTGTAGCCGCGCATCCACATGTGGCGCGCGAGGGCGTCGCCGATGGAGTAGTTGCGCACGTGGCCCATGTGCAGCTTGCCGCTGGGATAGGGCAGCATCTCCAGCACGTAATACTTGGGTTTGCCGCAGGAAACGGGCTCGGCAGCATAAAGCGCGGGGTCGGCCGCCCACCGCTGCTGCCATTTTGGCTCAATCGCCGCCGGATCGTATTTGATTTCTTTCTCTTCCGCCATCACCTATTCAGTGTAAACGGGGCGGCGCAGCAAACTCCAAAGCTGAGAGCGACGGCCTCATCGGCGACGGGGCACTGGACGGATCCGATCCAAGTCTCCAGAATGGACCCATCATGTCCAAACTCCGCATCGTGCTCGTAGCTGTTTTCGGAACTGTGCTCGTGGCTCCCGCGTGGGCGGGGCATACACTGGCCCCACAGGAGAAGAGGGTCCTCGCGGTGTGGCTTGCGCAACACCCGAGTTTCCGTGCCGCGACCAACCAGGACTGTAGCTGCGCGGAAGACATCCAGGAAATGAAGGCGGGCGACGGCGGCGTTTGGCGTCCAGTTCCGGATTACCATCCCTATGTCGCGACGGGGGATTTCAATGGCGATGGAATCCGCGATTTCGCTGTCGCTGTCATCGAACGCACAAAATCAGTTCATCCATTTACGTTGCTCGTCTTTAACGGACCGTTCGACTCAGATGGGTCGCGGCCCGCATTTATCGAGAAGGACCTCGATCTTCGTTACATGGGCCTCTCCTTCGGGCCTCCAAGACCAAAACCCTATCGCCTCATCGTTGGACGATTTGGATCCGACAATACGTCCATACTGATTCCAAGTGGCACGGGATATCAACTTAAGTGATTTGAAGCAAACATTAGCTCATTCGCTTGGCAGCAAAGACCGAAGCCAGTCGGGAGTGGCGCCGTGCAGTTCGATTCCCTGCCCGTTCTCTACCGTGGCGATCAAGTAGTATCCCCGGTCCAGGTCGGTGTGATCGTAGACCCACACGTTGGAAAGCTCTCCCAACGCCCGTTTCAGGTTCTTCATGGTGCGGGGAAATCGCTCGAACAGCTTCCTGGCTGGAACGTCATGTCCGCCGCTGGATGCACGCATCGTGACGCGCTCATCCGATAGATGCGACGTAGAAATCCCAATAAAAATCAGGAGTACCGTGTACCCCATTCTCTCGGCGTCCTTCAGGAACTCCAGCTTATCCCCGACGGGATCAGAGAAAACCGTCTCAAAGATGAAGCTCTCGCGGCGTTCAACGAGTTGACGGCGAATCGCGTCCGCCATCTCCGCCGCTGTATACGGATCCATCCCCAAAGAAAGCGCCAGGACATCCGCATTGACGAAGTACAGCCCGGTCTTTGCCAGATTCGCGTCGAAAAACATGGACTTGCCAGCACCATTCGGTCCTGCCAAAGCCACTACAATCGGACGCCGATCAAGCAGTGGCGTCAGGCCCATGCCTTTTGCGCCTTTGAATCGACTCGTGATTTGTCTTTGGACCCGCGAGCGACCTTCTTCTTTCCCGACCCGGCTTCCGTAATCTGAAGCTCCCGTGACACGTTTGCCACGCCATTTCCAACCGCAGTGAACACACGATTCACAAAACGGCCGACAGTCTCGGTTCCGTCCTCATCGATTCGGACCAACAAGCCACGCTGACCGGCATACTGCCTGTAATGCGGGAACGGACGGCTAGCAAGAACATCCTCAACTCGCTTGCGTCCCGCCGGAGTATCGACGGAGGCTAGTGCTTCCGAGAGCGGTTGCACAGCCCCCGACGCACGCAAAGCCCGCACTTGCCGTCCGTTCAGCAACTGGTCGACCGATTTTCCCAGTTTGGCCCAGAACTCCACCTGCCCTGCGATCGAGCGCTCCTGCGCCTCTCCCGCAATGCGGGCATCGAGCACCAATGCATCCGACAATTTGACCGGCTGACTCATGGNNGGGATTTTCGATGCGTATGCGTGCTTTTCGCCCAGCGGCTCTTGCCCTTATTGCCCTGGTACTGGGTCTGTTTTTGCAGGCACAGGAACCCACTCCCTTTCCCGGACAGAATCCGGCTCTTCCGCTCATCCACACTGCCAACGGGGCCAACTCCGCCAGTGCGCAAAGCCGGCATTATGTGGTGCTTGTCTCGCTCGACGGCTTCCGCTGGGACTATGCAAAGCGCGACGGCGCGAAGAACCTGCTGGCGCTCGGCAAAAAGGGAGTATGGGCACCGGAGGGGATGCTGCCGAGTTATCCTTCGCTGACCTTCCCCAACCATTTCACCATTGTCACCGGGCTCTATCCGGAGCACCACGGGCTGGTTGCCAACAGCTTCTACGACGAGACCAAACAGGCTCGCTACGGTATCGCCGACGCCAAAGCAGTCACTGACGGTTCCTGGTACAGCGGGGTTCCGCTATGGAGCCTGGCCGAGAGCCAGGGGATGCGCACAGCTTGCTTGTTCTGGCCTGGGTCCGAGGCCGAGATCGCCGGGTTCCGGCCCACCTGGTACGCCCAGTTCAATGGAAAAGCCGAAGCCACCGACGCAGTCCAGCAGGCCCGCATCGACAACGCCCTCGCCCTGCTAAAGCTGCCCGCAGCCGAACGGCCTCACTTCATCACCATCTACTACTCCGAACCCGATCATGAAGGACACGAATTCGGTCCCGACGCTCCTGAGACCAGGGCCGCCGAACTCAAGATGGATGGAATGGTGGGCAAGCTCAAGGCGGCTTTGGATTCGACCGGCTTGCCCATTGATCTGGTTGTCGTTAGCGATCACGGGATGGTCAAGGTGGACCCGCCGTGGATCACGCTCGACAAGTTCGCCGACCTGGCGGGTTTTGACGCCGTTGGGCCGCTGCTTTACGGGAAAACCGAAGAGGATCGCGTACGCGTCTACAACCAGCTCAAAAAGGCTTCGTCGCAGTTTGTGGTGTACCGGCTGAAGAACGTCCCCGCCGGACTCAACTATAACCAGAATCCGCGCGAGGGCGACCCCGTGGTAATCGCTACGGGGCCGTATGCCATTCGCGCGCACGGGCCGCCGGCTGGAAAAGAAGATCGCGCTCCAACGCTGGGCATGCATGGTTTTGACGCGCAAAAAATCCCTCAAATGAAGGCCAGCTTCTTCGCGGCCGGACCGGATATTGTTGCGGGCAAGACCGTTGCGCCCTTTGAAAACGTCAATCTATATCCCTGGCTAGCCCATCTTCTGGGGTTGACGATTCCGCCGAATGAAAAGATCGATGGCACACTGAACGTGCTGGCAGGTACACTTCGCGAGGATGGTAACGGTAACACGAGACGAGGGGCAAGCGCACAATGAGCCTGGGGAATCTGGTCATGGGGATCGATGGCGGGGGAACGAGAACCCGCGCCACTATTGTTGCCGGCGAAACAACGGTGGCTCATGCTGAAAACGGTTCCATCAAGCGCCTGCGCGTGGGCGCGGAGGCTGCAGAAGCTAATCTGCGCGCGCTGCTCAAGGATGTTTATGCGCAGGCGGGCATTTCAAGCCTGACCGCGGCCTCGTGCGGGGTGGCGAGCGCCACCATGCCGGGGGTTACGGAATGGATCACCAAGGTCTTTCAGGATGCGAAAGTCGAACGATCCGAGGTGGTGGGCGACGAGGTGATTGCCCTCGACGCCGCATTTCACGGGGGGCCGGGAATCCTGCAGATTGCAGGAACCGGGTCGAACACCATCGGCCGCGCTCCAGACGGCAGCCGGGAATGCGCCGGCGGGTGGAGTTCGCGGCTGGGCGACGAGGGATCAGGCTACTGGATCGGCGTGAACAGCGTGCGCCGGGCGCTGAAAGCCCATGACCGCGAGCAGCCGACGCAGATTCTGAAAAAAGTGGGTGAGATTTGGGGAACGCCGAGTATCGACGACCTGGTCAACCTCGGCGACAGCACGCCCGGACCCGACTTTGCCGCGCTTGCGCCCGCGATCTATGAACTGGCCGAAGCCGGCGACCCTGTGGCCCAGGGAGTATTGAAGCAGGCCGCGGCGGACCTGGTGGAGTTTGTGCTGCTGGTGCGCGCCAAGCTGCGGCGCAAGCATGGAATTGACGGCGAGGTCCCTGTGGCATGGACCGGCGGAGTGGTCGAGAAGATGGCCACGGTGCGCGAAGCCTTTTTTGCCGGGCTGCACGCTGCCGCGCCGGAGATGCCGGTGGGCCGTGAGTCGGTGGTTTCTTTGGAAGGCGCCATCTGGCGTGCCAGGCGGCTTGCCGGAGCGCCAAACTAGCTTCGCGGAGAACTCGCGACCAACTGGCCATTTTGGATGGAAGCAACGAGGTTCCCTGCCGTGTCTACGGCGACCAGGTTGGCCGCCCCACCCACTGCGAGTGAACCGGCCACATCGCGTATCCCGGTCATGGCCGCGGGATTGACCGTCAGCAGCCGCAATCCCTGTTCCAGCGGCGCGCCGGTGAATGCGAGGAAGTTGCTCAACGCGCGATCAAGGGTGAGCACACTGCCCGCCAACACTCCGTTTGCCGTTGCCCGGCCATTGGCCACCTGCACCGCAAAACCGCCCAAGTGATACTCGCCATCGGGCATGCCTGTGGCGCTCATGGCGTCGGTCACCAGGATGGCGCGTTCCGGCCCCTTGCAGCGCCACCAGATCTTTACCAGTTCCTTAGCGGTATGGATGCCGTCGCAGATCAGCTCGGCAAACAGCGAGTCCGTGGTGAGAACTGTACCCACGATGCCCGGCTCGCGGTGGTCAAGGGCGCGCATGGCGTTGAAGGTGTGCGTCGCGCTCACGGCCCCGGCGGCAATCGCAGCGCGCGTTTCGGCGGCGTTCGCATTCGAATGGCCTAGAGAGACGCGAACGCCTCGAGCCGTCGCGTGCGCTGTCAGTTCAGTTGCTCCGGGGAGTTCGGGCGCCAGCGTCATCAGGCGCACATGCCCCTCGGCAGCCTCAAACAGCTTGTCAAAAATGGCGATGTCAGGTTCCAGCAGCAGCGCCGGCGGATGAACCCCGCGCTTGGCATGCGACAAAAACGGTCCCTCAAGATGAATGCCTATCGGCCGCGCTTGCCCGTCGGTCTCAGCCGCCGGGCGATTCAGCAGCGTGGCCAGGCCTGAAAGCGACCGCAGGGTCGTGTCAATGGGTGCGGTGACCGTGGTGGGGAAAAAGCTTCCCGTCCCGCGCGAAGCCAGGAATTTGCCGATCGCGCCCAAAGCTTCGGGCGTGGCTTCCATGCTGTCGTGTCCGGCCGCGCCGTGTGTGTGCACGTCAAAAAAACTGGGCGCCAGCGTTGCGCCTGGATAATCGAGAATGCGGGCATGCGGGGGCAGATCGCCGGTTTCGCGTGAGGCAATGGAGGCGATTCGCCCGTCTTCCATAACGAGAATGGGATGGCGGAGCAGGCTCGTCCCGTTCCATAGCTTCTCTGCAGTGAGTACCGTGCGCATACCCTGCGTATTATTGCAGGCTCAGCGCATCTCACGGCTCAGGCTCAAAAGAATTCCAACTACGGCGTAAATGTGGCATAGCCTGCGGAAGTCATCGCTTAGTAATGTGGAAGTGGCGTTGGCTTTGGTAGGGTTTGGAGATGGATATGAAGGCGTTTTCCCCGTTTATTGGAATGGCCCTTGTGCTCGGGCCCGGTCGAGTTGCGGCGCAGACTGTGGATCTGCCCACCAGCAAGCAATTGATTGGGGAGATTCCCGGCCATCCGCAGCGGTTGAATAGCCTGCCGATGACAATGGCCGTTTCGCCGGACGGCCGCTATGTGGTCACGGTCAATGCCGGCTACGGCACATTCGAGTCTGGCTACGATCAGTCTCTCGCGGTGCTGGATACCCAGACCGGAGCGCTCACGGACTTTCCCGACAAGCGCACGTTGGCGGAAGAAGCGAAACAGACGCTCTATTCCGGACTGGCTTTCAGCCGCGACGGCAAGCACCTCTACGCGAGCATGGGCTCGATCACAAACCCCACCGGCGAGGTCAAGGATGCGACCGGCAGCGCTGTTGTCGTCTACAGCTTTAACGATGGCAGGATCGCGCCGGAGCGGCTGATTCCCTTGCCGCTGGAGCAGTTGGCGCCGGGGAGAAAAACCCGGCTGATTGGCGAGACGGAAGGCGACAAGGGAGTCCCCTTCCCTGCGGCAATAGCGCTGGTTGGTACTGCGGGAAATGAGAAACTGCTCGTCGCCGGCAATCTCTCTGACGATGTGCTGCTGCTCGATCCCATCACCGGCGCGATTGAGAAGCGCTTCGATCTTTCCGAAAGCGATGCCGTCCCCGCAACCTACCCCGTTGCTCTTGCCGTTGCAAAGGACGGCGAGCGTGCTTATGTCGCCTTGTGGAATGCATCGGAGATTGTGGAGCTTGACCTCAAGACACAAACTGTCGGTCGCAAGTTGGCGCTGCTGAAGCCTACGAGCGCGGTTGCTCCGGGCACGCACCCATGCGCGCTTGAGTTTTCGCCCGATGGACGGACGCTTTACGTGGCCTTGTCTAATCGCGATGCCGTGGCGGCTGTGAATGTTGGTCCTGGTGCGCACGGCCCGCAGTTTTCGGTTAAAGGCTACTTCGATACGCGGCTGCCCGCGCAGAGCTACTTTGGAGCTGAGCCTGAAGCACTGGCGGTGAATGGGGACGGAAGCCGGCTCTATGTTGCCAACTCCGCCAGCGACTCCGTTGCGGTGATCGACACTGCGAAGCTCACGACGAAAGTATCGAAACAGGGCATGGTGGAACCGATAGGATTTGTGCCCACCGAGTGGATGCCGATGTCGATGGCGTTTCTTCCCTCCGCATCGGGCGGCAAGCTGTATGTGGCGACCGCAAAGGGCAAAGGAACCGGGCCCAACAACTTTGCGCAGAGAGTGACACCGGAAATCACGCAGAGGCGATTCCACACGCCAACCACGTATATTGCGACGCTGCTCTACGGCTCGCTGGCCACGCTGGATGCGGCCGACATTGAAACCCACCTGCCGCACTGGACTTCTGTTGTTCTCGAGTCGAACCGCATGAAGGCCGCGCAGGAGAAGATCGCCTTCCCCGGCGGCGCGCACGACCGCATCAAGCACGTCATCTACATCATTAAAGAGAACCGCACCTACGATCAGATCTTTGGAGACCTGAATAAGGATGGCAAGCCGGTGGGCAACGGCGACGCTAGCCTGACTATGTATGGTGAATCGATCACGCCCAATCTGCACAGGCTGGCGCTGCAGTTTGGCGTGCTCGATAACTTCTTCGATTCCGGCGAAGTGTCGGGCGACGGGCATGTGTGGTCGACCGCGGCCATCGGCTCGGACTATCTGGAAAAGACCTGGCAGCAGTCTTATCGCGGCAGCCAGCGCACGTACGATTTCGAAGGCGTTGTGGCCGACAACTATCCGCTGCTGCAAAAGATTCCCGACGTCAACGAGCCGGCCAGCGGCTATCTGTGGGGCGATCTGGCCGCGCATGGCAAGAGCTACTACCACTTCGGCGAATTTGTCTCGACGACGTTTTGCAATGAGGCGCGCGTCGCCGATCCGCAGATGGGGCCGCTCCTCAAGGGGCACGACTGCGCGCACAAGGAAGTGGCGCCGGGTGAAACATTTCCAGCTGCATGGGGCGGCGGGGTGAACAAGTGGCCGTGGCCGGTTCCGCTGATCGCAGCCAACGTGCCGACCAAGCCGGAGCTGGTGGGGCACTTTGCACCTGAAGCGCCGGACTTCAACCTGGCTGTGCCGGACCAGATTCGCGTGGACATTTTCATGAAGCACCTCGCGGGCTGGCTCGCCGATAAGCAACAGGGTAAAGACACCATGCCGAATTTTGTGATGCTGCGGCTGGCCAACGATCACACGGCGGGCACGCGGCCCGGCGGGCCGACTCCTAAATCTTCAGTGGCCGACAACGATCTTGCAGTGGGCCGCGCGGTGGAGGCGATTGCGCACTCGCCTTTCTGGGACGATAC
>PLPU01000389.1:0-17115 GCA_003159975.1 Acidobacteriaceae bacterium | reverse complement strand
AGGCTCAATAGCGACTTCACCACGTCCGCGGCGCTATAGCTTGTGCGACCCGGCTTCAGGAACGTCGCAATCGTGTTCAAGTCGTCCCCAACGGTCACCAGCGGAGATTCCTCTACCCGGTCCTTGCGAACCTGCGCGTGGCCGATGTTGGCCATCAGCGCATTGCAAAGGCACTTTCTTCCCACGGTATCCTCAATCTTGCCGCCCTTGGCAAGATAATTGGCCACCGGCTCCGCCGCGCATCGATAGCCGATGGTGTCATTCTCCGCGGCATAAGGATCCCTCAGGTAGCCCAGATCGCAGACACGCTTCCGCTCCTGGTAAATCTCGAACTTGGACGAGGTACCTTCCAGCTGTGCAACCTTGAATGGAAAGCCTGTGGGCGACGCCAGCGGATCCGTAAACACCTCTCCGGAGCCCGTAATTGCCTGTGCGATCAGCTTCTTTTTCAGATCGGCGCGCATCCCGGATTCCTCAGAGAACGCAAATGCCGTTCCCACCTGAACCCCCGCAGCGCCCTCGTCGAGAGCCTCGCGCAGCTTCTCCGCATTGCCGTAACCGCCGGCCAGCCAGAAGGGAACGCCCAGCGCTCTCAAGCCTTCCATGTCCACCTGGTCGCGTTCGCCGTAGATGGGTTCCCCAGCCTCGTTGAGCTGCAGCTTTCCGCGCGGCGGCGCATTGTGTCCGCCGGCCGTGGGGCTTTCAATCACCAGCCCGTCTACGCGCCCGCTCGCCCGGCGCAGCATGGTGGTTGCCAGCGTGTTCGACGAAACAATCGCCAGAAACCGCGGCCGCCGCAGGATGGGCAGCGGGCCCTCCGCGAACTCAGCCGGATCCAGATGCATCTGCGTATCCTGTCCCGGCACCGCGCCGGTCACCGTCAGCTTGTACTCGCCCGCATGGTGCATCGCAAATGCGTCCAGCACCCCGGGAATGTGCAGCGGAATCCCCGCTCCCATCAGCACATAACCCACCCCGGCCAGCATGGCTCCGTAAATAGAGGGCAGATGAGGCAGCTGCACTTTCTCAAGGAAATTAATTCCCACGGGATTCCTGTGCCCCTCCCGCGCCAGAAACACCTCGACGAAGTTGCTCACCATGCACAGCTCAATCAGCTTGCGCGAGTCCTTCCGCTGGTGCATGGGAACCGTCGGATACGGCGCGCCCTCAGGCTTGCCGCCGGGCACAAAGTACTCCTGCCAGATCCGCCTGGCCATCTCCGGAAACGGGAAAGCCTCCAGCCCTCGGCGCATGTTGCCTTCATGGTCACCATCGGCAAGCCGTCGCACAAACAACTGGTCGAGCGCCGTACCGGAGACCACGCCAAGCTGGCCCAATCTTGAGACAGCGTTCGCCAGGCGCCAGTTCGAGACGCCTACGCCCATGCCGCCCTGAATGATTTTGGGAAACTGGATCATACTTGAATTCTTTCACATATCTGGATAAATCCGGATATTTTCTCTGAGATTATGCCTTCGGGGAAAACCGGAGTGTACTGTTTTGGTCAACTTTTGCCGAAATTGGGGCATTTACCGTTCCATCTATTGGGTTTACAGCTTCTCCCGCAGAAAACCGATCACATGGTCGGCCTGCACCACCCCAACCATACGGCCCAAGGCGTCCACTACTTCCTCGGGTTGGCATCACTCTTAGTTGAGCCACCCTCCAAAGGATTGGTTGGGGCGGCCTTTTCATACATCAGATTCAGGATNNGCTTCGGGAGCCTGCCAGGGGTCGTAGCCCGCGTCGACCATCAACTGAAGCGCCATCCGCCCCCGCTGGTCCTGCAATAGCCTTTGCTGCTCGATGTAATACACGCTGCCCGCCGCGAGCCCGGCGAATGGGACTAAATTCGGCGCTCCCATGACTGCGGCCTTTGTCAGAATAGCTCGGTTCACCTGGATCGCCAGCGGCGCCTCTTGCTGCAAATTGAATTCAATGCCGTCGGCCAGCACGGCGGCAAGTTGGTCGTCGTTCCTGAATCTCGCCGCCAGTTGCGCGGAAACAAGGATCAGGCCTTCCGAGTCCGGGGAAGTGTTCACCTTGCGCGCCGGGTCATCAACGGCAACAAAATCGAAACGAATTCTCGATGAATCGTCGTCCGGCAGGTGCTTTTGGTAGGCGGGGACCAGGCTCATACCGATTCGACGCACCCGGGACTGCAGCGCCTGGTCCTTTGAAGTCCTGTATGAAATGTCGCCGAACTGGATTTCCGTCCTGTGATCCTCTACATTAGCCTCTATCTGGCTGGAGGGGTTAGTCGGCGTCGGTGCTTCATTTTTGGCCGCCGGGGCGCCGCTTCCGGACGGCTGCGATGCCTCAGAGGTCTTACTGGAATCCGCCGGTACTTTCCCGGATTTTTGCTTCGAGTGTTCGTCTGTCACGTACCGAACTTTCGTGGCATCCAGCAGGCCATCCGGACCCAGTTTGCCTTCATAAAGCACCCACAGGTCCGCATGAACGTCGGCCGCCGATTTCACATCTTTTGGATAGCTGATCTTCGCTTCCGGCGCCACGCGGATACGGTAACCATCCGCTGCAAACACCAGTTCCGGAGCGGTCGAGATCACTTTGTCGATCACTCCCAACCCGGTGAGCTGCCGGTCCCGATCATCTCGGAAAAGTACCGTCTCGGCGTCCACGATTTTTGCCCTCCGGTCACGCTCGCCGAATACCTGTACCCAGGCGCCGATCCGCAGGGCGCCGGGCATCGGCACATTGGTTACCGGGTTCTTCGTTCCGATCGTTCCAAACCGGGTCTCCGCAGTCGTGTTGACATGCTCCCCATTTACGTCGAAACTGTCCGGCGAACGAATCACGGTGACGTACCCGTGAACCGTGGGCGACTGCGCACGCAGGAACGCTGATGGTGCGCAGCCCAACCCCGCCGCGACGATGGCAACGAACAAATAGCTCCAAGCGATGGTTCGCTGCTGGCTGGAGCGAATCTCATGCGGCATTACGAGTGGTCCCTGAAGTAAAGGTGAACTAATTATATGCCGGTTCTTTGGCGTTTGAGCTGCACAAGTCAACCCAGGCAGGTGAGGCGAGAATAAGATGGCCGCAGGTCCACTTCGGCTACGCTCAGTGCAGGCTTTCGGTTCGCTGCGCTCACTTAGGATGACAGCCGGCTGTCGGATTGCGGTCAGCGACCGGCGTTACAGCTTCTCCCGCAGGAAACTGATCACATGGTCGGCCTGCACCACCCCAACCATCCGGTTCTGCCCATCCACCACCGGCAGGGCGTGAAGATTGTATTTGTCGAACAGCTCGGCCAGTTCGTTCTGGTTCAAATCTGCCGGGCAGGAGAGAACACGAGGCTCCGCCAGCACCGACAGCCGCGTCTCCGGCTGCGCCATCACCAGCCGCGCCAGCGACACCGCCCCGCGCAGCACCCGCTTCTCATCCAGCAGGTAGACCTCCGTCACGCTCTCCGGATCGCCGTCGAAGCTGCGCAGAGCCTGCACCGCCTGGGCCACGGTAGATTGCACGCCCAGGTAGATGAAATCGGTGGTCATGCAGCCCGCGGCCGAGTCCTCGTCAAACTCGAGCAGATCCTCAACCTCCTGCCGCTCCTCCGGCTCCATCTCTTCGAGAATCGCGTCGGACTGCTCCTCCGGCAGCTCGGCCAGCAGATCGGCGGCAGCGCCGGGGTCCATCTCCTCCACAATATCGGCAATCCGCTCCTCGTCCAGCTTTTCCAGCAGAGCCTTCTGCAGCTTGGGCTCGACCTCTTCCAGCGTCTCCGCCGCCACCTCTTCGTCCAGCGAGGTAAACACCGCCTCGCGCTCGGCCGGCGCCAGGTCTTCCAGAATTTCTGCCAGATCGGAAGGGTGCATCTCGGCCAGGCGCTCGTATTCGATGCGCAGCTTCACGCGCCGCGCCGGGTCCACTTCGATCACGTCCACAAACTGCCACGGAATTCCGTGCGCGCCCAGTTTGCGGGAGACCGATTCCAGCGTGGCCCGCGGCAATANNACCCGCACCACCTTGCGGCCATGAATGTCGATAATCTGGCGGTCCACCAGGTCCTGTTGCAGGTAGAGGTAGTTACCCTGCTCCTCCAACGGAACCAACTCGCCCGACGAGCGCAGTTCAAGCGTGCCCGCGGGCGTCTCCATTACTTCTTCCGAGGGCACAATAAACAGCCCGGTGCGCGTCTTCAGCACCAGCCCAGCCACTTTGCCCGCATCCGGTCCCGTTGCCACAGCCACATCCTTCAGCCGCCCCCGAAGATGCCCCTGCGCATCGGTCACCGGCGTGCCGAGCATCGCCGTCAGGCTGACGCGGGCTGTAGTGCGTGGCTTCATGAGGTGAGTGTATTCCCTCGAGGGCCGGTTTGGACTTGGAGATGCATCAGGTTTCTCAAGGACCCTGCATGAAGAGCTTCGAGTCGCTCCCGGAATTGCAAATGTCAATGTTTGCTTGACACAATCGCCTTCAGCCATGAAACTGCCAGCAAGGTTCCTGAGGCGCGGAAGGGGAGAGTGCGTCCCGTCCCATGCCAGAAAAGGGGTATCGAGACGCAGGTGACCGGACCGAAGGCAGGACGAATGAGTTTTTCGCTCAGTTCCACCATGGAAAGCGTCAGCGAAGTAGAAGCTGTCGCAGAGAAAATGGCCGCGGAAGCCGGCCTGGATGAGGACGAACGCTTCCATCTCACCATGGCAATCCGCGAGGCTGCCGTAAATGCCGTACTGCACGGCAACGACTACGACCCCTCCAAATTGATCACCGTAAGCTTTGAAAACACCGGCGCGTCCCTCGTCTTCACCATCGCCGACCAGGGCAAGGGTCTGGATCCCGATACATTGCCCGACCCCCTCGCCCCGGAAAACCTGCTCCGTGGCACTGGCCGTGGCATCTTCCTTATCCGTTCCTTCATGGATGAGGTACACTTTCGACAACTGCATCCAGGAACCGAGTTGACACTGATCAAGCATCTGGCGCCGGATAGCAATAAAACATAGGGTGCTTGCGCAGGATGTGCAGGAGCCGAAGGGGACCAATCCCTGCTGACCATCTGGTAAGTGGTGGAAGTTCACAGCCGCCACCTGTTAAAGTGCTATAACCGAAGTACCAACAAGGAGGAATTCCCGTGGCACTTACTATTGCTTCCCGTGAAGTGGACGGCGTGACCGTTCTCGACCTCAGCGGGCGAATCACTCTGGGCGAAGGCAGTGTGCAATTGCGCGATGCCATTCGCGACCTGATCAGCAAAGGTTCCAAGAATATCCTGCTCAATCTGGGTGACGTGAACTACATCGATAGCTCCGGTTTGGGCGAGCTTGTCAGCGCCTTCACCACGGCGAAGAACCAGGGTGCGGAGGTCAAGCTCCTCAACCTGACCAAGAAGGTGCATGACCTGCTCCAGCTCACCAAGCTTTATACCGTCTTTGACGTCAAGGACGACGAGGCCAGCGCCATCGCCTCCTTCAAGTAGACCCAGTACCCGGCACACAACCCAACCGATTGAAAAAGGGCACCCCGCCACGCGGGATGCCCTTTCTTGCGTCCCCGCCCACGCCATGAATCGAAAATCGCAAATCCCAGGTACGGGGCAATTCAAATGCGATTGTTCTCCGATGTAACCACTTTTCTTGGCTGCGCCCCACCAATCTTCGTAAACTGGTAAAGCTATGACCCTCGCCACTTCCGCCTCCGCCACCCTCAAGTTCCTCGAAGACCGCTGGGACCCGCAGCTAGCCGCTTCCCTCGATGAGCCCGAACTCCTCCGCTACCGTTCCAACCTGCTCGGCTCCGACCTACGCCTCACCAACTTCGCCGGCGGCAACACCAGCTCCAAGGTCACCGAGCTCGACCCGCTCACCGGCGAGCCCGTTGAAGTGCTCTGGGTCAAAGGCTCCGGCGGCGACCTCGGCAGCATCAAGCGCGCCGGTTTCGCCACCCTCTATCAGCACAAGCTCCTCTCACTCGAGCGCAGCTACAAAGGCGTCGACTTCGAAGACGACATGGTCCCCATGTACGCCGTTGCCGCCTTCCGCAACAACCCTGTCGCCGCCTCCATCGACACGCCTCTGCACGGCTTTCTGCCCTTCAAGCATGTCGACCATCTCCATCCCGACTGGGGCATTGCCCTCGCCGCCTCCGCCAACGGTCTCGATAAGATGCACGAGTTCAATCGAGAATTCAGCCACTCCCTCGTCTGGGTTCCCTGGCAGCGTCCCGGCTTTGAACTCGGCCTCATGATGCGTAAAGCGGTCGAGAACAACCCCGGCTGCGACGGCATCGTTCTCGGCGGCCACGGTCTCTTCACCTGGGGCGATACCCAGCGCGAGTGCTACCTCAACACCATCACCCTCATCGACCAGATCGGTCAATTCATTGACCGCCACGGCAAAGCCAAAGGCTCTTCACGCTTCGGTGGCGAACTCGTTCCCGCCCGTGTTGACCGTCACGACCTCGCCGTCCAAATCGCCCCCTACCTGCGCGGCCGCGTCAGCACCAAAAACCGCTGGATCTCCAGCTTCTCCTGCGCCCCCGACGTCCTCCAGTTCGTCGACTCCGTTCACGCAAAAGATCTTTCCTTTCTCGGCACCAGTTGCCCCGACCATTTCATTCGCACCAAGATTCGCCCGCTCTTCATCCCGTGGCCAGAAGGCGCCGACCTGCTCGCCCTCCGCAAGCAGATCATCGCCTCGCTCGACGAATACCGCCAGCAGTACGCCGACTACCACCACTCCTGCGCCACGCCCGACTCGCCCGCCCTCCGCGACCCCAACCCCACCATCGTCCTCATCCAGGGCCTCGGCATGTTCAGCTTCGGCAAAACCAAGACCGAAGCTCGCATCACCGGCGAATTCTACACCAACGCCATCCACGTCATGGAAGGCGCAAGCCTGCTCGCCGAAAGTGAAGTCACCGGCACCCTCCCGCAGTGCGGTCCGGCCAACGACCCGGCCAGCTTCAAAGTCTTCACTAACTACGTCGCCCTCCCCGCCATTGAAGCCTTCCGCATCGAATATTGGGCCATGGAAGAAGCAAAAATCCGCCGCCAGCCCCCCGAAAAAGAGCTAAGCCGCCGCATAGCATTAGTCGTCGGCGGAGGCAGCGGCATCGGCCGCGAAGTCGCTCTCCTCGCCGCCGCCCGCGGAGCCCACGTCGTCGTAGCCGACCGCGACGAGGTCGCCGCGCAGCGCGTAGTCGCCGAACTGGCCTCTGTCACCTCCAGGGAATTCACCGCCGTCACCCCGGTCGACATCCGTAACCGCGAATCAATCCTCAAGGCAATCAAGGCCACCATCGCAGCCTTCGGCGGCATCGACATCCTCATCAACACCGCGGCTCTCTTCCCGTCCTCGCCCGACGGCATCATCTCCGAAGCCATGTGGTCCACCACCCTCGACGTCAACGTCACCGCCAACTACCTTCTCGCCGACGAAGCCGCCAAGCCATTCCGCGAGCAGGCCCTCGACGCGGTCATTGTCCTCACCAGCTCCGCCAACGCCGTAGTTCCCAAGCGCGGCAGCGAAGTCTACGACGTCAGCAAGGCCGCACTTTCCCACCTCATTCGCGAACTCGCCGTCGGCCTCGCCCCGCGCGTCCGCGTCAACGGCATCAGCCCCGCCACAGTGGTTAAAGGCTCAACCATGTTCCCCCGCGACCGCGTCCGCGCCTCGCTCACCAAATACAACATCCCATTTGACGATTCGCTCTCCGATGACGAGCTCCGCAACCTCCTCGCCGGCTTCTACGCCCAGCGCACGCTCACCCATCAACCCATCGACCCAACCGACTGCGCCGAAGCCATCATGTTTCTGGCGAGTCCAAAATCCCGCTGCACCTCCGGCCACATCATCCCGGTAGACGGCGGGCTGGCCGAAGCTTTCCTGCGTTGATTTCTGCTCACTGCGACTGAATAATATGTGCCCCATCCATGACGCGCCCTTTGCGGCATGGGTGTGAAGCAAGACACTAGATTTGGGGCCGGCCTTCGATGCAACAACCCGCAAGAATAGCCATCGACCTGGGCGCCGAAAGCTGCCGCGTCTCGCTGCTCCGCTGTGAGAAAGACCAACCCACCATCGAGCTAATCCATCGCATCCCGAACGGCCCCGTCCATCGCGGCACATCGCTCCACTGGCCCCTCGAAACCATCCTCGCCGGCCTTGAAACCGGTCTTCGCAAAGCCGCCGCAGCCGGCCCGGAAGGCATAGCCTCCATAGCCGTCGACTCCTGGGGCGTCGACTACGTCCGCCTCGGTCCCAACGGCGGTCCGCTGCGCGACCCCTTCTGCTACCGCGACGAGCGCACCATCGCCACCAAAGCCGCAGCCGACCTGCTGATTCCGCCGCTCGACCTCTACCAGCGCACCGGCGTCCTGCCCCATCGCATCAACACCGTTTGCCAGCTCATGGCCGACCCAGCCTGCGGAATCGACCCGCGCGCCCCCTGGGTCACCATGCCTGAATTCATACTTCACTGGCTCGGCGCGTCACGCGTTGCCGAATACACCCACGCCACCCACACCGGCCTCGTCTCGCTCTCCACCGGCGACTGGGACCGCGACCTCTTCCGTCTTCTCGATCTCCCCATCGAAGCCGCCCCGCCAATCGTGCCGACAGGCACCCTCCTCGGCCGCCTGCAAGGCCCGCTCGCCAAGCTCGACGCCTTCCGCAACACCCAGCTCATCGCCCCCGCCTGCCACGACACAGCCTCCGCCATCGCCGGCATCGCCGCGCCGCTAGATTCCGCCCTCTACATCTCCTCCGGGACCTGGTCGCTCGTCGGCACCCTCAGCTCCGTGCCCGTCACCACACCCGAAGCCCTCCGTGCGGGATACACCAACCTCGGCGCAGCCACCGGCGACCTGCTCGTTCACTCGCTCGTCAACAGCATGTGGGTCCTCAAGCAGTGCATGGACGCCTGGTCCGCGGAAGGCCGCCCCTGGGCCATCGAAGACCTGATTCAGCAAGCTTCCGCGTGCAATTTCGAAGGCCTGCTCGACATGGACGCCGAGACCTTAATGCTCGACTCCAACATGCCCGCCCGCATCAACAGTGAACTCGCCCGCCTCGGCCACGTACCCATCCCCGACATTCCCGGCAACGAGCCCCTCTTCGCACGCCTGATCTTCGAAAGCCTCGCCGCCCGCTATGCCTCCGCGCTCTCAAGCCTTGAACAGATGCTCGGCCGCAAGCTCACCCGCATCCACATCCTCGGCGGCGCCAGCCGTAACAAGCTGCTCATTGCCCTCACCGAGCAGCGTACCGGTCTCCCCGTTGACATAGGTCACCCGGAAAGCACCACCATCGGCAACTTCGCCGTACAACTAGCCGCCAGCGAAGGCAGCGGCGCACGCCCCACCGCCGCATCCATCCGCCACTGGGCCCACCGCCTCACACAATCCTGATCTCGCCCAGTCTCCATGCAAATTGGGTACTCCACCCGGAAAAAGTGTGTGCCCCACCCTCGCGACGTTTTTGTTTTTGTCGCCACGGTGGGAGACAAAGCTGGGTACCCTATCCTCGCACCGTCACTGGGTGCAAGGGTGGAAAGTAAAAAGCTAATGCGAGCCTCCCGCGAGCGTCTGCCCCACCGCAGGTGGCGCGGGTTATGATTGGTACCGGAACTCACCATGATGCAGGATTTCTATAAGACCGATCTCTTCGGCGGCGCCACCCGCAGACCCCAATCCTTCCACGACATCGACGTGCGCCAATCCGTCCTTGAAGACCTGGCGCTCAAGATCCTCTATCTCTCCGGATCCATCTCTGTCCTTGAGCTCGGCGAGCGCATGAAGCTCGGCTTCGAAATCTCCACCGATATCTTTGGCCGCCTGCGCACCGAGCGCTTCTGCCAGGTCTCGGGAATGGCCGGCAACATCCCGCACATCTCCATCACCTCCGAGGGCCGCACGCGCGCCCTTGAACTGCTCACCCAGTGTCACTACGCAGGCCACGCACCGGTCACTCTCGAGAGCTACGTCAACATGGCCCGCAGGCAGAGCGTGCGCGACGTTTCGGTCCACCCACCCGACGTCGAGCGGGCCTTCGCACACCTGGTCATCGACGAGAAATCCCTTCGCCAGTTTGGCACCGCGCTCAACTCCGGCTCCGCCATCTTCCTTTACGGCCCTCCTGGAACCGGCAAGACCACCATCGCCGAAACCCTCTCGCAGGTGCTATCCAAAGAAGAAGTCTGGATTCCCTACGCCGTTGAAGTCGATGGCCAGATCATCACCGTCTACGATCCGGCAATCCACAAGCGCAATGCTCTCGCTGAACCTCGCGAACGGGACGAGCGATGGGTGCTCTGCCAACGCCCCACGGTCCTCGTCGGCGGCGAGCTGACCATCGACATGCTCGATCTCGAATTCAATCCCCAGACCCGCTTCTACGTCGGCCCCGTGCAGATGAAGGCCAACAACGGGGTCCTCATCCTCGACGACTTCGGCCGCCAGCGCGTATCCCCGACCGAGTTGCTCAACCGCTGGGTCGTTCCCCTCGATCGCCGCATCGACTTCCTCACCCTAGCCGGCGGCAAGAAGATAGAGATGCCCTTCGAGATGCTGGTGGTCTTTGCCTCCAACCTCGACCCGGCTACCCTGGTTGACGCTGCCTTCCTGCGCCGCATTCAAACCAAGATCCATGTCGGCGCGGCCACCGACGAGCAATTCACTGAAATCTTCCGCCGCGTCGCAAAAGAAAATGAGATTGAAGTCGATGACGGCATCTGCCAGGACCTCATCGCCTTCATCCGCGGCGTCCTCGATCAGGAACTCCGCTCCTGTCATCCCCGCGACATTGTGAACCAGGTTCGCTGGGCCGCCCGCTTTGAAGGCACCAAGCCCCGTCTCGACCGCACCGCCCTGATGCGCGCCGTTGAAGCATACTTCCTGCCCCACGCCAACCCGTCACGCGATCGCTCTTAGTCCCCAGGACAGAAGTGGGTGTCCCAAGTCTTGAACGCGGTCCAAGTTCAAAAACATGAACGCCCTGAAACTCACGCTGAGATTCTTGTGCTAATTCTGTGTTTTGCCTTCAGCAGCAGTTTCGTTCACTGCGAAGCAACTGCCGGGTAGACGCCGGCCCGCTCCACATTGGCGCGCGGGGTTGGCTATCATGCCGCCCGCCCCTGCTCATCACTTGCACCATTCTTCACCATGCCGCATAAACAGGTCACCGCATCCCTTCGGCAGGTGGGCCGGGACAGGCAACGGTTCGCCAGGCTGCCACAATCCCAAACGACGCAGGATTTCAGGCATTTCGGAATCAGCCACGGCCAGCGGATTACCATCTGAGTAGCCGGTGAGACCGCGATAGCGGAGAATTCGGCCATACTGTTCTGAATTCCCTGCTCGGTAGACCTCAATCCAGTACGTGTAGGGTGCGTTCTCCGTAGGGTAGTCGACGATCACGTCCCCTTGCAGCGGTCCGCTCTCCATAAAACGCGCATCCTCATTGTTATTTCGTCCTGTGTGGTTCAGGAATACGCGAATGAAGCGATCAGCCACCTTGTCATACTTGTACAGAGCCGTGGCGACCCAGCAGTCGCCGTTGCCGCCCGCCGCCCCGCACACCTTTAGGAAAAGCAAGGGACTTGACTTGTTCTGATTCGCATAGACAACGCCGCCAGCGAAAAGATGGTATGGCACATCATCTACTTGTTGGTATAAGTGCAGAGCGCAATCCGGGCTAGCTGCTTTCACGAGGCAAAGGAATGTCGGTCCGTGGTCCTCGAAGCCTGGTATTGAGTGGCCGCCATCCTGGACAGCCACGAACGTCCATTGAGTTACGGTTCCAAAGGGTTCCGTCAAGTCGATATGAGAAACGACCCTTGGTTTCGTGACGCCCTGATGTGACAACGACGCAATGACCGACCGATCTACTTCTTCTCCTGGAATCATGTTAGGTTTCTCGGCATTCAAGAAATTCGGCGGTGTAGCGGCGATCAAGAATGCGCAGCACAGTGACAGCGCACTGAGTCGGAAGGCTCTCTGGTTCATAACGAACGATTTTAGATCATGGTGGATGTCCGGAATTTCGGACATGGGAAAACAAGATCAAACACCCTCAACAGCCCGTGCCCGGGGCTATACTTTTCCAGTTTCGGGCGGCCACACCACCACCCCCGCCACCACCCGGTCAATCCGCTCCACCACCTCATCCGGCAGCTTCGTCCCCACCGCTCGCACATTCTCCTCAATCTGCTCCGGCCGCGACGCACCGATAATCGCCGAAGCAACCTCCGCCCTGCGCAGCACCCACTTCAGCGCCATCTGGGCCATCGTCAGTCCCAGCTCCGCGGCAATCGGCTTCAACCCCTCAACCGCCGAAAGCAGAGGTGCCGACCGGTAATGCCGCCCCGCGGTCTCCATAAATACGTTCATCTCTTCGCTGGCCGCGCGGCTCCCCGCGGGAGGCGGCTCACCCGGCTTATACTTCCCGCTCAGCACCCCATGCGCCAGCGGTGAAAACGCCAGGTTCCCAATCCCGTGCCGCCTGCAAGCCGCAAAAACGCCGCCCTCCGGCTTGCGCCACAGAATGGAATATTGGGGCTGGCTCGAACAGAATGCCGTCAGTCCATTCGCCCACGCAATCGCCGCAGCCGCCTCAATCTGTTCCTCCGTCCACTCACTGAACCCGATCGCCCTCACCTTCCCCGCACGCACAGCCTTGTCCAGCGCTCCCATCGTCTCCTCCAGTGGAACTTCCTTGTCGTAGCGATGGCATTGGTACAAATCGATGCAATCCACCCCCAGCCGCTGCAATGAGCGATCCAGCTGTTTTTCAACCTGCGCCGCGGAGAGCCCCGAATCCGGCTCATCCCCGACTGGGAAAAACAGCTTCGTCGCAATCAGGAAGCGGTCGCGCGGATAAGCCTTCAGCGCCTCGCCCAGCACCCGCTCCGCCTCGCCCGCCCCATACTGGTTCGCCGTGTCAAACAGCGTAATCCCGCAGTCCACCGCTGCATGAATGCACCGGATCGCCTGCTCGCGCCCAATTCCGCCGGCCACCGTCAGCCACGTCCCGAAGCTCAGCTCCGAAACCTCCAGCGGTCCGCTCCCAAGTCGCCGAAATAGCACAAATCCTCCGCTTTCGTGCTCCGAGTTCCAATGTCCTTCGTCCCTCCAAGTGTATTGCGCCCAATTCCGCCGGCTGACTCCATGGGTGGCCGCCTTCCCGCAAACTTTCCCATGGGCCCTCCAGTTTCCAATTGAAAACTCTCAATCTCGTGCAATAGACTGTGCAGACTTCGCTGGCATCCGAAATCCTCGCAACACCACATCAAAGCAGGGCCACCTAAGCCACCTAAAGCACGCATGAGAAAGGCAAGTCCCAATGTTCGTCTCTCTGCAAGCCAGTCAGGCGGTCATCACCGCCGCAATCATTGCCACCTTCGCCTCCCTCGCAATCAACGCCCAAACCAGCTTCCCAACCGCAGTTGAATCCACCCACCCGCTGGCCTTCTATCGCCTCGACTCCACTTCCGGCCAGAGCCTGGTTGGCGCCACCACCTACAAGGCGGTCGGCTCTGCCGGCATCGTCGCCTCCGGTGCGCCCATCCCCACCGCCAACAACCGCTTCCTCAAGCTTGACGGCCGCACCGCCTACATCACCACCACCCAGGCCGGGGGCGTCGGCACTGCCGCCACCATCATGGCATGGGTCAACCTCGCTGAACTCCCCTCCAAAGCCGGCCACTTCTTCTACGTTGCCGGCGAGTCGGAGAACGGCAACGATCTCGACCTGCAATTCGAGACCGACAACGTCCTGAGATTCTTTACCGCCTCCGGTGGCAATCTACCCTACAAAGCCCCGCTCGACTCCCTCGTCGGCCAGTGGCATTCCATCGTGGCCACCCTCGACACGCCCACCCACACCCGCGTCCTCTATTGGGATGGCAAGGCGGTCGCAACCGACAAGGGCGGCGGCGAAGCCGGTAAGAAAAACATCTTCACCATCGGCGAAAGCTCCGTCTTCCGCGGCCGATTCTTCCACGGTTCCATCGACGATGCCGGCCTCTGGAGTCGCGCGCTGAAAGCCAGCGAAGTCGCCGCCATCTACGCCGCCTCCGACTCAAGCGCATCCGGCGCAGCCACATCCGCTGTCGCCCCAGCGGCCTCTGGACCCACACCAACCACAGGACCCTTCGCCACCAAGGCCACCGTAGACATCGAAGACGCCTCCGGCAAAGTCCAGCTCAGGCGCGAAGAGCAGATCGCTTACATCTTCCTCTCCGCAATCGAGATCATCGAGCACAACTGTCAGCTCACCCTCCAGCAGGTCTGCCCGCTCAACCAGATCCTCGCCGGCTCCTACCCCCCCGCCGGCAAGAACATTGAGCATCTCAAGTTCGATCCCAACAAGACCGACCCCAACTATACCTACACCCTCGCCGCCAACGGCATGGCCTGGGAAGCCCACGCCAATCCCAAAAAGCCCTTCCTCAAAGGCTTCTGCTTCATGTCCCGCGATGTCGGCACCACCATCGTCACCTACAACAAAACCGGCCCTTCCGGGTACACAGACACCCCAGTGGGCAACCGCGGCATGTCAGGCGACTCCTTCGCCGTCCAATAAAAACCTTGCTGTAAAAAACAGCGGGATCACCACCCCACGGCCTCTTCATAGTCCGCGTAGCGCTGATCCCGCACCTTACCACTAACCACTANNCTAACCACTAACCACTGTTCTACCCCACCGCCTGCACCGTTCCCTTACCCACCAGCTCTTCTACCCGTTCCACCCATCCGCGGTCCGCCGCCACGTTCATCCCCTCCGGCTCCAGAATCACTGCATACTCGCCCTTCTTCTCCAGTTGCAGCATCACTTTCCCCGGTCCCGGCGCGGCCTGGGCGGCATTCTTCAATCCGGTAAACATCTCCTCCGTCGCCCGCTCCAGGTTGATTCGGATCCTAATCGAATTCGGCAGCTTCACCTGCACCTCCTCCAGCGACTGAATCGAGCTCACTGAAATCTTCGGCGCCGCATCTTCATCTCCCGTAAGCGCCCCCCGCAGCAGTACTGGCGCCTCAATTTTCAATGCTCCTGCCAGCCGTTCATAATCCCGCGGAAAGCAGACCAGCTCAATCTTTCCCGCCGCATCTTCAAGCCAACCCTGCGCATACAGCTTCTGGTCCCGCTTCGTCTTCTGCACCCGCAGTCCCAGAATCATCCCCGCCACCAGAATCTCGTCCGCCGGGTCCGCCTGCGATCCCCATCGCTTCTCCGGCGGCTTCTTCTCCAGCGCCTCCGCTGTCGTAATCACGCCCGTCAGATTCCGCAGCTTTTCCGCGTACTTATCAAGCGGATGTCCCGACACAAAGAATCCCAGCACCTCTTTTTCATTGGCCAGCCGCTCGCCTTCCTCCCAGTCCGCCACCTTCGGCAAATCGTCCGCATTGCGCCCGGCCCTGGGCCCTTCGTCGAACAGCCCAAACAGCCCCGTCTGCCCCTGCGCCGCATCCTTCTGCGCCTTCTGCGCCCGCTCCATCGCCTTGTCCACAGACTTCATCAGCGCCGCCCGCGTACCCAGCGAGTCCAGCGCCCCCGCCTTGATCAGCGATTGAATCACCCGCGAGTTCATCACCCGCAGATCCACCTTCTCGCAAAACTCCCAGAAGCTCTTGAATCGCCCTCCAACCTCCTGGCGCGCTTTCATGATTGATTCAATCGCGTTCCCGCCCACATTCTTTACCGCCGCCAATCCAAACCTGATCCCCTCGCCATACGGCGTAAACTGCGCTCCTGAAACCTGCACATCCGGCGGCTCAACGCTGATCCCCAGCTCCTTGCATTCGCCGATATACTTCACCACGTTCTCCGGCTTCGACGTTTCGCTCGTCAGCAACGCCGCCATGAACTCCACCGGATAATGTGTCTTCAAATATGCCGTCTGGTAAGCCACCAGCGCATACGCAGCCGAGTGCGACTTGTTGAATCCGTACTCGGAGAACTTCCTCATCTGCTCGAAGATCTCTTCCACCGGCGCCTTCGGATGCCCCAGCTTCGCAGCCCCGCTCATGAACCCCTCGCGCTGCTCCGCCATCGCCTCGGCGTTCTTCTTTCCCATCGCCCGCCGCAGCAGATCCGCCCCGCCCAGGCTGAAGCTGGCCAGCAGTTGCGAAATCTGCATCACCTGCTCCTGGTAAACAATCACCCCCAGCGTGGCCTTCAAAATCCCCTCAAGCTCCGGCAGCAGATATTCCACCTTCCGCCGTCCCCACTTGCGCTCGATGAAGTCGTCGATCATGCTCATCGGTCCCGGTCGATACAACGCATTCAGCGCAGTCAGTTCCTCCACGCTGTCCGGCTTGTACCGCCGCAAAATGTCCCGCATGCCGCTCGACTCAAACTGAAACACCCCGGACGTCAGAGCCGTATGAAACACCTGCTCAAACGTCTTCGCATCATCCAGCGCAATCATGTCAATATCAACTTTTTCGCCGCGTGTCTGTTCAATCAGTTTCACGCAATCGTCAATCACCGTCAGCGTCGCCAGGCCCAGAAAGTCCATCTTCAGCAGGCCCATCTTTTCAACCGCCTTCATGTCGTAAGCGGTCACAATTTCGTCGTTCTTCGTCTTGTTCAGCGGCACCAGTTCGGTCAACGGACGCGGCGCAATCACCACCGCCGATGCGTGAACCCCCGCTCCCCGCACCAGTCCTTCCAGCTTCTTCGCCGTATCAATCAACTCGCGAATCACCTGGTCGTTGTCATACACCTTCCTCAGTTCCGGCACTTCTTCCAGAGCCTCGTCAAGCGTTACCCCCACAGTCGCTGGAATCAGCTTCGCAATCCGGTCCACATCCCCGTACGGCATATCCAGCGCGCGTCCGCAATCCTTGATCGCCGCCTTCGCCGCCATGGTATTGAACGTGATAATCTGCGCCACCTGCTCGCGCCCATACTTCCGCGTCACATACTCGATCACTTCGCCGCGACGGTTCTGGCAAAAGTCCACGTCCACGTCCGGCATCGTCACGCGCTCCGGATTCAGAAACCGCTCAAACAGCAGCGAATTCTGCAGCGGGTCCACATTCGTTATCTCCATCACATACGCCACCAGCGAACCCGTAGCCGATCCGCGACCCGGCCCCACCGGAATCCCGTTGTCCCGCGCATACTTGATGAAGTCCCACACAATCAG
>PLPU01000228.1:0-19140 GCA_003159975.1 Acidobacteriaceae bacterium | reverse complement strand
GTTGGCGCGGTCGATGAGCAGGGCTTCAAGCCAACCGATGCTTTTGTGGAAGGCTACGGCGGCGAGGCCGCAAAGACCGCCGGCAACAATGGTGACGGCAAGCAGCCGCTGCCGCTCCGTGGGCATGCGCCGCAGCAGCCAGGCATAAAACTTCGAAATGAGACCGGGGAAGCCAACCCAATAGCCGGGTTTTGGCGAGACCTCACCTGTTGAAGACATCACAATATCAGTATAGAAGCAGCGGTGAGACGAGGTTGTGCCGCGATGCGACGGGCAATGATCTCGTTACAGAATTGCCCGCACAGGAATTCGAAGGCTGCAGTCGATTGTCTGGAGGCTCGCTTTGAATTGTTGGCGGCACTTGATTCGATCAACCAAACCCGGAAAAGGGTCGATCTAAATTTTCTGTTGACAAANNNTCGAACAACCTGCTGCAGGTGGAAGAGGGGTCGCTGTATCCGGCGCTGCAGCGACTGTTGAGAGCGAAGCTGGTGAAGGCCGAGTGGGGAGTTTCCGCGACCAATCGCAAGGTGAGGACCTACCAGATCACCGCTTCAGGACTGCGCCATCTGGAGCAGCAGATATCCAGTT
Organism: Acidobacteriaceae bacterium; assembly: GCA_003159975.1. Taxonomy (GTDB): domain Bacteria; phylum Acidobacteriota; class Terriglobia; order Terriglobales; family Acidobacteriaceae; genus Telmatobacter. Next base: position 18,549 of record PLPU01000228.1, on the reverse strand, counting down.
TCGAACAGATGTTCGAAGGCATCGCGCTGGTTCTCAATCCGAAAAAGGCCACTGCAAACTGACGGCAACAGCCAGGAGGAGTATTCCATGAACTGGATACCGAACATCTTCCGCCGCAGCAAAATCTACGACGACCTCTCAGAAGAAATGCGCCTTCATATTGAAGAGCGCGCCGAGCAGTTGATGGGCGAGGGCATGAGCCCTGCGGAAGCCAAACAGGAAGCGCGGAAGGCATTTGGCAATCGCACGGTGCTTGAGGAGCGGAGTCGCGAAGTGTGGCAGTGGCCGACCCTGGAATCGATGTGGGGCGACGTGCGATTCGCATTGCGGCAGTTGCGCCGGTCTCCTGGATTCGCGATTGCCGCGGTCCTGACCCTGTCATTGGCGATTGGTGCGAATGCAGTGGTATTCGGTGTGATGGATGGTCTCATCCTGCGGCCGCTCAATTTACCTCAGGCCGAAAGCCTCTACGGAACCCAGTATGGGAGCAACCCGGGTTGGCAGTCGTATCCCAACTACGTGGATCTCCGCGATCGCAACCGCAGCTTCGAGGATCTGGCAGCTTTCAATTTTGCCTTTGTGGGTCTCGACACAGGTAACGATCCGTCTCTTGCCACCGGTTACGCGGCGACGGGGAACTACTTCGATGTGCTGAGGGTTGAGCCGTATCTAGGCCGCTTCTTTCACAGTTCCGATGAACGCGGCCCGAATAGCGCTCCGTATATCGTGCTCACGTGGGCATACTGGCACAGCCGCTTTCACGACGATCGAGGCGTGGTGGGCCGTGTGGTTCAGTTGAATAAGCATCCTTTCACGGTGATTGGCGTCGCGCCGAATGGGTTTCTGGGGACCATTCTGTTTGTGTCTCCCGATTTCATCATGCCTATCGTGAACGAGGGACAGATGACCGGGGGAAACCCGTTGAGCGAACGCGGAAACAGCCACGCGCTCTTTGAGACCATCGGACATTTGAAGCCGGGCGTGAGCCAGGCCCAGGCTCTCGCCGATCTAAACTCTGTCGGAGCATATCTCCAGAAGACTTATCCCAAGGAGTTTGACAATCGAAGTTCTTCCCTGGCTCGTCAGAATGGTTTCACTTCGTTTGGCGCCGCGGTACGCGGATTTGTTGCGGGACTGACGCTGCTCGCCGGACTCATTCTGCTGGCCGCTTGCGCCAACCTTGGCGGGTTGTTCGCTGCTCGCGCCGCCGACCGTTCACGCGAGATTGCATTGCGCCTGGCGCTCGGTTCCAGCCGCAAACGGATAGTACGTCAGTTATTGATCGAAGCCGTGCTGGTTTCTCTCGCCGGCGGGGCGGTTGGGCTCGCAGGGAGTGTAGCCCTGTTGCGCAAGCTCAGCACCTGGCAGCCCATTGGCGGAGCTCCCGTCCATGTGCCGGTCTCTCCAGATGCAAAACTCTACCTGGTTGCTTTGGTTCTGGCGCTGGTCAGCGCGTTGCTGTTCGGGATTGTCCCCGTCCGCCAGGTGCTGCGCGCCAATCCGTATGAAGTTGTGAAAGCGGGATCGTCCGCACGCCTTGGCCACTGGCTCACGGTCCGCGACGTACTGCTGGTTGCGCAAATTGCGATCTGTGCGGTGCTGGTCACTGCTTCAATGGTTGCGCTGCGCGGCCTTGCGCGTTCACTGCACAGCAGCTTCGGATTTGAACCGCGCAACACGATTCTTATTGGAACCAATCTGGGCATCGCCGGCTATAGCGGAGACGAAGTGCTTCCGATGCAGAAACGCTTCATTGAAGCGATGAAGACGATACCGGGCGTGGAAAAAGTGGGATTGGTGAACAACTATCCTCCTTTGGTATACGCCTCCGCGAGCAGGCAGATCGTCTTCACGGACGAGACGCGGGATCTGAGTCAATCAAACGTCGCAGTGATGCCTTACAGCTACCAGGTATCACCGGATTACTTCGAAGCGGCGGGTACAAGTCTGCTGGCCGGCAGGAGTTTTCGTTGGCGTGACGACAAGGGCTCGGCTTCCGTTGCGGTGGTGAACATGGAGTTTGCCCGCAGGATGTTTGGCTCGGTCAGTGGAGCGGTCGGCCGGTTCGTCAGAATGCAGGATGGAACGCGCGTGGAGGTTGTCGGCGTTGTCGAAGACGGAAAGTATTTGAGCTTGAACGAAGACCCGCAACCCGCCTTGTTCCTGTCGTCGCTGCAATCGCCATTTGGCTCGGCGTACGTGGTGGTGCGTTCGCACCGCGATCCTCAGGAGCTTGCTGCGGCTTTGCGCGGAAAAGTGAGAGAACTCGACGCCGGGCTACCCGTTACCACCGACCCGTGGAACGATCTGCTGGCAGTCGCGCTGTTCCCTTCCCGCATGGCGACGGTATCGCTGGGCGTGCTTGGCGTGATGGGGGCGATGCTGTCGATTACAGGCATCTTCGGAATGGCGGCGTACTCGGTGAGCAAGCGGTTGCGGGAGCTGGGCATTCGGGTTGCGCTCGGAGCGAAGCGGAAGGAAGTGTTGCAGGCTGCTTTGGGACGGCCGCTAAGATTGCTGGCCATCGGATCAGTGGCGGGTTTGGTTCTGGGAGTGTTGGCCAGCAGGGTGCTGGCGTACATCGTGTACCAGGCCACGCCGCGGGATCCGCTGGTGCTGGCGGGGGTTGTTTTGGCGATGCTGGTGCTGGGCCTGGTGGCGACCTGGATTCCGGCGCAGCGCGCGCTTGCGGTCGAACCGATGATTCTGCTGCGCGAGGAGTGAGCTGACCTCATTGCAGGAGACTCTGGGCAAGTTCGCAACGGGAGGTTGCATGAGATTCTTCAATTCGCTTCGCTTTCGCATCGCCTCACTGTTCCGGCGGGAATGGATACCGAACATCTTCCGCCGCAGCAAAATCTACGACGACCTCTCAGAAGAAATGCGCCTTCATATTGAAGAGCGCGCCGAGCAGTTGATGGGCGAGGGCATGAGTCCGGATGAGGCTGGTCGGCAGGCGCGTCTTGCGTTCGGCAACCAGACGCTGCTTGAGGAACACAGCCGCGCGGTGTGGCAGTGGCCAACGGTCGAATCGATGGGTGGCGATGTGCGCTTCGCTTTGCGGCAGTTGCGCCGTTCTCCCGGATTCACCGTTGCCGCGATTGTGACACTGGCATTGGCCATCGGCGCCAACGCCGTGGTGTTCGGCGTTCTGAATTCACTGGTGCTGCGGCCGGTCAACGTGTCTCATCCTGAGAGCCTCTATGCGATCGATCATCGGAGCGACGATGCGTGGGAGTCGTATCCCAACTATCTCGACTTGCGTGACCGCAATCGCAGCTTCGATGGATTGGCTGCGATCGAACTCTCCCAAATTGCGCTTGACACCGGCAAGGATCCGTCGCGTATCTGGGGTTTTGCAACATCGGCGAACTACTTCGAGGTGCTGAATATTCAACCCTACCTCGGCCGGCTCTTCCAGACTTCCGACGAGCGCGGAGTGAACAGCGCGCCTTACATCGTGCTGAGTTATTCGTATTGGCAAAGTCATTTTCAAGGGGATCGGGGAGTGGTGGGGCGTGTGGTGCGGGTCAACAACCATCCGTTCACCATCATCGGCGTAACGCCGCCTGAGTTTCGTGGGACCTTTACCTTCTTCGCCGCCAATTTCTTCCTGCCGATCGTGAATCAGGATCAGGTGAGGGGGGAAAGCTCGCTGAACAACCGCGGGAGTCGTGGACTGATTCAGGTTCTTGGCCATCTTAGAGCGGGAGTTGCCCCGGCGCAGGCGATTGCCGATCTGGACCGCGTGGGCGCAGGACTCGAAAAAGCTTATCCCAAGGAGAATACGCACGAGGAATTTGTGCTGGGGCGGGCAGGCCTCCCGGGAATTCTGGGGCGTCCGGTGAGGGCATTTGTTTCTGCGTTGACAATTCTGGCGGGGCTGATTCTGCTGGCGGCGTGCGCCAACCTGGGCAGCCTGTTTGCGGCGCGCGCCAGCGACCGCTCGCGCGAGGTGGCCCTGCGGCTTGCGCTGGGGTCGAGCCGCAAGCGCATCCTGCGGCAACTGATGACCGAGGCCTTGCTGATTTCTCTCGCCGGCGGCGCTGCGGGACTATTCGGTAGCGTTGCGCTGTTGCGGCGGCTGGATACGTGGCAGCCGTTTTCCGGCGTTCCCATTCATGTGCCTGTTCGGCCGGACGCGAACATTTACCTGGTCGCATTACTGCTGGCGCTGGTGAGCGGGTTTCTTTTCGGAATCGTCCCCGTGCGCCAAGTGCTCAGAACCAATCCATATGAAGTTGTGAAAGCGGGCGTGTCGCAAAGGGCCGGGCGCAGGATCACGATGCGCGACATTCTGCTGGTGGTGCAGATCGCTATCTGCGCCGTACTGGTTACATCGTCGATGGTGGCCGTGCGCGGACTGGCGCGCGCGCTGCATAGCAACTTCGGCATCGAGCCCAACAACGTGATGCTGGTTGAGACTGACCTGAAGATGTCCGGATATCGCCCGGAGAACATTTTAGCCGTTGAACGGCGCATGATCGATGCCCTGGAGGCGATTCCGGGAGTAGAGCATGTGGGCCTGGTGAGTTTTCCTCCGCTGGGCCGAGGGGGCAGTTGGAAGACGAATGTGTTTCGCGATGGGACCAGCGACCTGCGCCCGGCAAATGCTGCCGCCAACGCTTTCATGTACGTCATTTCTCCCGACTACCTGCACGCCGCGGGAACAACCCTTCTGGAGGGCCGCACGTTCACTTGGCACGATGACCAGGGCGCGCCGCCGGCAGCCCTTGTGAATCGCGCATTCGCCGCGCAGATTCTTGGCTCAACATCGAACGCCGTGGGCAAGTATTACAAGGGGTCGGACGGAACGCGGATCGAGGTAGTGGGCGTGGTGGAGGACGGAAAATACCTGAGCGTCACTGAGGCTCAGCAGCCGGCGGTGTTTCTTCCGGTCACGCAACAAGACCCTCTCGGTGAGCAGTGGATGCTGGTGCGGTTGGCCCGTGATCCACAGCAGGTCGCTTCGGCCGTGAGAGCCTCTTTGCACTCAATCGATGCGGGCATGCCGCTCGACATCCTGATGTGGAACCGCGAACTAGACTTCAGCATGTTTCCTGCGCGCATGGCCAGCCTGTCCCTGGGCGTGCTGGGCGTGATGGGCGCCATGCTTTCGATCACAGGCATCTTCGGGATGGCGGCGTATTCAGTGAGCAAGCGGCTGCGCGAATTGGGCATTCGCGTTGCGCTCGGGGCGAAGCGGAAAGAAGTGCTGCAGGCGGCTTTGGGACGGCCGTTACGATTGCTGGCCATCGGTTCGGCGGCGGGTTTGGTTTTCGGAGTGCTGGCGAGCCGGGTATTGGCTTCCATCGTGTACCAGGCAACGCCGCGCGATCCACTGGTGCTGGCTGGGGTTGTTCTGGCGATGCTGGTGCTGGGCCTGGTGGCGACCTGGATTCCGGCACAGCGCGCGCTTGCGGTCGATCCAATGATCCTGCTGCGCGAGGAGTGAGGCGGAGAGCCGCATTTCAAGAATGCCGACTCACTACCGCCAAAGCTGGATCGGCTACGGTTTGGGCTCGGTGGCTTGCATGAACTCGACCAGGTAGTCTTTCCAGACCGCCGCAGCGGTGTGGGTGCCGTGGCCCCTTGTGGCGTCGGAGATGGGCAACAGAATGAAGCGCGCGTTGGGCATGCGCTTGACTTGCTGCTCGGCGATACCAAGCTCGGCCGGGTTGATGAAGTCGTCGCCGGAGTTGATCCAGAGCACCGGGGTCTTGATCTGGTCGAGGCGCGGGCTGGGGTCGTAATTGCGGCTGGCGTCGATGTAGAAGAGCATGTTGTTGGCGTCGGTGGCGGCCATGGTGCGGGCCAGGTAGCGGTCAACATACCGCTCGGCCTGCTCGCGCGTGGGCGCCTGCTTCTGCATCTGGAGCGGGCTTGAGCCCATCACCAGCAGCATCTCATTGGCGGTGCGCAGGCCCTGAGCCGGCTCGGTTTTGTATTCGCCGTCGAGCCAGCCGGGGTCCTGCTTGATGGCTTGAATGGCCATATAGCGCATCATGCGGTTGCGGCCTGCGAGCGGGACGGGCAGGCACGCGAAGGGCGCGAGCGCGTCCATGAAACCGGGATAGGCTTCGCCCCAGACGAAGGACTGCATGCAGCCCATTGACGTGCCGAGGATGAGGCGCAGATGGTCGATCTTCATCTCGTCAAGCATGACGCGCTGGCTGCGCACCATATCGTCGTAGTCGTATGCGGGGAAGTGGGCGTGCAGGCCGTCGGAGGGTTTGGAGCTTTCGCCGTGGCCGATGTCGTCGGGCAGGATGAGGAAATATTTGGTGATGTCGAGCGGCTGCCCGGGGCCGAAGAGGACGTTGGAGAAGATGGGATTGAGGAGCGAGTGCGCGTCGCCGCCGGTGCCGTGGAGGAGGAGGATGGCGTTGTCGACGTGGCCGGCTGTGTTGCGGTGGGGCGTGCCGAGGGTTAGGTAGTGGAGCTTGAGTTGGGGAAGGGTTTCACCGGTGCCGAAGCGGAAGTTGGGCAGGTTGACTACGCCGTCGGCGGTGGACCATTTTGTGGGTTGGGCTTGCGCGGCAGGCGGGGTTGCCGCGGGCATGGACATGGTTTGGCTGTAGGCGGCGGAGGCGAGAAGGAGTGTGGCTGCGATGAGGAAATGGGCGATACTTGGGCGCATGTTGGGGCTCCGGAAGCTTGCGCATTGAGGATAGCTTTTTGTTTGCGATTCGCAAAGGGGATGAAGGATTGCAGAATGGTGCGATTCTCCGACTGTCGAAAATCCGTAACCCTAATGCAGTGATAAATTGGGTCTAAATGGCTCCGAAACTTGAGATTCAGTTCATCCGTGCTTGCAGTACCGGTAAGCCAGAGGTGGTCCGCGAGCTTTTGCAAGGAGGACTCCCTCCCGAAACGCGCGATACTTACGGGCTCACAGGGTTGATTTGGGCAGCCAGAAAGGGACAGGTTGCAGTCGCGGAAGCTTTGCTCGCAGGGGGTGCGGACCTGGAGGAAAAAGATCGAAGGGGGCGAACAGCCTTGCACCACGCCGTTGCACTCAAGCACCCAGATTTTGTTAAGTTCATCGCTAACCGTGGTGCGTTTCTAAATCCGGTCGACATGCATGGTTGTACTCCGCTCGACCTAGCGACCATGTCGGGAGACAAAATGGTGGCGCTCCTGGAGCAACTCGGAGCGCAGCGGAAGAAATCTGAAAGGCTGCCCGAAAAGAAGAAGGGCATCAATCGATTCGCTTCGGGCGGTGCAACCGGAGGGCCCAATCTGCCCATTCAAATCGAGCGCGTTCGCGTTCAACTGAATAGACTCTTGCAGGGCTGGACCGGGGAATACTCACCTCAGATCGAGGTCTTTAGCTTTCCTCTTTTCGTGGATGGCGCAGTCGTTCGCTATACGGAGGAAATGAATCTACTTGGCCCCCAGAAGGCCCAGCGCAGTGGAAGCTGGCTTACGGTTAAGATCGGTGTTCCGGAAGACTGGTGGCGTGAAAGTGAGACGACGTACAAGACACACCTCACTGGCTCCATTGAAGCAGGACTCAATTCGATGATTGCGCTCTTGAAGCGGAACAAGCACGATGTCAATGCCGAACTGCTGCTCGCCGATTGGGCCGTCGTCAAAAAGGAGTTTCTCGAGACGACTGCCCCGCCGTTTCCAGCAGAAAAGCAACGGGAATCGATGATGGCCATGGTGGAGGAAGCTCGCCGCGCCGTTGAAGCTCGTAAACGGCCGCAATGAAGTTGAACCCCATTGTTCAACCTGGATGATCGGTGGGACTGAGGCTGCATCAATCACGAGGATCGTGTCTTGTAAATTGCGGCTTCCGCGAACCGCTTCCACGCGCTAGAATTCCATTGAGCGCTATGTTTAACCGTGCCGCAAGCCGAATTTCCTCAACGCCTGTGTTGAAGCGGTTTCGCCGCGGTCGGCCTGACCGTGGACGCAGCGCCTCCCGCTGAGTAATCTTATTGCCGTTGAAATTTTTCGGACATCCGGTGGCCTGCGCGCTGCTTGATGGCGTTTGGCAGGGGCTGAAGCCCGGCTTATTTTGTTGCGTTTATCGGCCCGGCTGAAGCCGTGCCCTTGTTACAAAGCGCGTCCCGTTCTTGTAAAGCGCTTTGGGGCCGTCCGCGGGCAGGTTTGATATTCGTATCTCGTGATTGATCCGCCGGTGCGCGGATAGAAAGGCTTTTCCAATGGGTTCCAACAATTTGAACAGCTTTGACAGCCGGGGTACTCTTACCTCGGGCAACAAGTCGTATACCATCTACCGGCTTCCGGCGCTAGCGGCCAAAGGCTTCAACCTGAGCCGGCTGCCCTTCAGTTTGAAGATTCTGCTGGAGAACCTGCTGCGCCGCGAGGATGGCGTGAATGTCACCGCCGGCGATATCTGCTTTCTGGCTACGTGGAACGCGAAGGCCGAGCCAAGCCGCGAGATTGCTTACATGCCGGCGCGCGTGCTGATGCAGGACTTTACCGGCGTGCCCGCGGTGGTGGACCTGGGCGCCATGCGGGATGCCCTCAAGACGCTGGGCGGCGATCCGGAGCGGGTGAATCCGCTGGTGCCTGCGGAGCTGGTCATCGACCATTCCGTCCAGGTGGACGAGTTCGGCGCCGTGGGCGCTCTTGCGGCAAATACCTTGTTGGAGTTCCAAAGAAATCGCGAGCGGTATGCGTTTTTGAAGTGGGGACAGACGGCGTTTCGCAACTTCTCGGCAGTTCCGCCGGGAATGGGAATTTGCCACCAGGTGAATCTCGAGTACCTGGCGCGCGTGGTGTTCACCACCGAGATTGACGGGGAAGCGGTGGCGTATCCGGATACGCTGGTGGGCACCGATTCGCACACCACGATGATCAACGGGCTGGGCGTGCTGGGCTGGGGCGTGGGCGGCATTGAGGCCGAGGCGGCGATGCTGGGACAGGCTGTGAGCATGCTGGTGCCGCAGGTGGTGGGCTTCAAACTGACAGGCAAGCTGCCCGAAGGCGCAACGGCGACCGATCTGGTGCTTACGGTTACGCAGGCGCTGCGCAAGCTGGGTGTGGTGGGCAAGTTTGTGGAGTTCTATGGGCCGGGAATTGCGGAGCTGCCGCTGGCTGACCGCGCGACGATCAGCAATATGGCGCCCGAGTATGGCGCGACGTGCGGCATCTTCCCGGTGGACGCGGAGACGCTGCGCTACCTGCGCCTGACGGGACGTAGCGAGGAACAGATCGCGCTGGTGGAGGCTTATTACAAGGAGCAGGGGCTGTTTCACACGGGGGATTCGCCGGAGGCTGAGTACACGCAGACGCTGGAGCTTGACCTGGCGACTGTGGAACCGAGCGTGGCGGGACCGAAGCGGCCGCAGGACCGCGTGCTGCTCAAGGATGCGGCTGCGAGCTTCGAACAGCAACTGCCCGGGCTGCTGGCGCCCACGGCTAAGCCGCTGGGGACGCGGACGGCAGCGGCTTGGAAGCGGGGGTCGGTGACGGACACTGGCATCGCAGAGAAGGTCCCGGTGCATCTGACCACGACGGTGAAGGAGCGATTTGGGGTCGATCCCGACACGTATCTCGATCACGGGTCGGTGGTGATTGCGGCGATTACCAGCTGCACCAACACATCGAATCCTTCAGTGATGGTGGCGGCGGGGATTCTGGCGAAGAAGGCTGTCGAAAAAGGTCTGACTGTCCCGCCGTGGGTGAAGACTTCGCTGGCGCCGGGCTCGCGCGTTGTGACGGATTACTACACCAAGGCGGGGTTGCTGCCTTATCTCGAAAAGCTGCGGTTCAATGTGGTGGGGTATGGCTGTACGACTTGCATCGGGAACTCGGGGCCGCTGCCGACGGATGTGTCGAAGAGCATCGATGAGCACGGGCTGGTTGCGGTGAGCGTGCTGAGCGGCAATCGCAACTTCGAGGGGCGCGTCAATGTGGACGTGCGGGCAAATTATCTGATGAGCCCGCCGCTGGTGGTGGCGTATGCGCTGGCGGGGAAGATCGGGCACAACTTCGATACCGATCCGCTGGGAGTGGACGAGGCTGGCAAGCCGGTGTTCCTCAAAGACATTTGGCCGACGCAGGCTGAAGTGGCTGCGGCGATTGAGAAAGGCTTGTCGAGCGAGAGCTTCCGCAAGGAGTACGCGACGGTTTCAGATGGCGACGCGAACTGGCAGGGGCTTAGGTTCCCGACCGGCGATGTGTACCAGTGGGAGCCGGACTCGACCTACATTCGGAAGGCACCGTATTTCGACGGGATCACCAAGACGCCGGCACCGGTTATGGACATCCTGGGAGCGCGGGTGCTGGCGGTGCTGGGCGATTCGGTGACCACCGACCACATTTCACCGGCGGGCAATATCAAGGCCAACGGGCCGGCTGGGAAGTATCTTGCCGAGCATGGCGTGAAGCCGGCGGACTTCAACTCTTACGGTTCGCGGCGCGGGAATCATGAGGTGATGGTGCGGGGCACCTTTGCCAATGTGCGGCTGCGCAACAAGCTCGCGCCTGGTACGGAAGGCGGCGTGACAAGGCTGCTTCCCGAGGGCGAAGGCATGTCGATCTTTGACGCCAGCGTGAAGTACGCCGAGCGGGGTGTGCCGCTGGTGATCCTGGCGGGCAAGGAGTACGGCTCGGGGTCGTCGCGCGACTGGGCGGCGAAGGGGCCGAATCTGCTGGGAGTGCGGGCGGTGATCGCGGAGAGCTTTGAGCGGATTCACCGGTCCAACCTGGTGGGGATGGGGATTCTGCCGCTGCAGTTTGCCGAGGGGCAGAGCGTCGAATCGCTGGGACTGACAGGCGAGGAGATTTACGACTTCGCCGGATTGACGGCGCTGCTGGCGAGCAAATTTGCCGGTGGGCGGACGCTCAAGGTGAAGGCCACGGCAGCCGATGGGACGGTGAAGGAGTTCGACGCCAAGGTACGCATCGATACGCCGCAGGAGATTGAGTATTTCGAGCACGGCGGGATTTTGCAGTACGTGCTCAGACAGTTGGCGGCGAAGTGATCTTCATGTTGAAGATCGTGTAGCGGGCGAGATGGGGAAAGCTTCACCTTGCCCGTTTTCGCACGACAAGTTGCTGGACTAAACTCGTTCCATGCGGAACGAATTCACTGCAATCATCGAGCGCGACGGCGAATGGTTCGTTGGCTGGTCTCCTGAGATTCCGGGCGCGAATGGACAGGGGCGAAGTGTGGAGGAGTGCAGGCGGAACCTAGGCGAGGCCATTCAACTGATTCTGGAAGATCGCCGCTCAGTTCCGGAAATGAGCCGTTGAGAAAACTTCGCGATACGCGCAATTCAGGCAGGACATGAAACATCCTATCTGTGATAATATGTCTCTGTGAGCAAGAGATCGCGCCCGGTCAAGACCATGTTGACCGAGGTCACCCCGCTCAAAGGTGCGCGCAAGGGCGCGGTTTTGAAGGAACAGGTCTGGTTCGAGGATGGGAAGGTCGTCGCGTACAGTCTCGCGTACATCAACTTAAAACGGTGTCGCGCGGACAATGGGAGGGTTCTTGGATTCGACAACAGCCACGGCTACCACCATAAGCACTTTATGGGCCGCGTTGAAGCCATCGATTTCGCAACATATCAGACACATTTGAAGCGGTTCATCGAAGAAGTTCACGAACTCTGGAGGATCGAAGATGAGGAAGACCAAGATTAACCTGAGGGTAGGCAGCACGGAAGATTTTTTCGACCGCCTCCGAGAGCATGCAAAGAAGCTGGACAGGGGCGAAGCTCTGCCACCCGGGATCACCATCACTTTCGAAGACCCCGAGGACTTGCTGGAAGTTCTTACTTCGGAAAGAGTGCGATTGCTGCGTCTGGTCAAAGAGGCATCGCAGCATATCTCCGCATTAGCGAGGGGATTGAAGCGCGATGTGCGGGCGGTTAGCCGGGATGTTTCGGTGTTGGAAAAGGCGGGACTATTGCGCACCAGCTATGTTCCGAACCCTGGACACGGACGCCTGAAGATTGTCGAGCCGGTGGCGCAGGAGTACATGTTGGTCGCCAATTTGTAGTGCAGGATTGTTTCAATGAGCGACGGGCCATCGTGCCATTACAAAAAGCGCCACTCCGGGATTGGGAGTGGCGCTCTTGTTTTGGGTGTGGTGGGTGGTTATTTTTGCTGTGCTGGAGATTTGGGCGACCGGATGGCGCGTCTCGGCTTGACGACGGGTGCTTCAGGCGGTGGATCGGGGAGCTTCTCATCTTCTTTGGAGGCGAAGAAGCGGACGCCTTCCTGGTGCTCGCCGATGACGTGCAGGCGGAGGAAGTTTGTTGATCCGGACTTGGTGCGGGTGCCGGCGACGATGGCGATGACTTCTCGGGGGCGAACGTAACCGCTTTGCTCGAGCAGGTTCTCGGCGACGTCGACCAGGGCCTCGGTGCTGTTGACTTTGGGGCAGCGTATGGGGGTGGTGCCCCAGAGCAGGTTGAGGCGATTGATGGTGACTTCGACCGGACTGAGGGCGAAGATGGGCGCGGAGGGGTGNNTCGGCGGCGTGGGCCGTGGCTTCGCAGATGGTTTCCGCGATGGAGAGATGGCTGAGCCGCTCGCGGGGCTCGGCGTGCTCGTCGAGTTTGATGTGGAGTTCCGTCTCTGTGACGATGCGGCCCATCATGGCGACGGTTTCCACGGGATACTTGCCCACGGCCGACTCGCCGGAGAGCATGACAGCGTCTGTGCCGTCATAGATGGCGTTGGCGACGTCGGAGACTTCGGCGCGGGTGGGGCGCGGGTTATCGATCATCGACTCGAGCATCTGGGTCGCGGTGATGACCGGCTTGCGGTACTCTGCGGCGCGACGGATGATGTGTTTCTGAATGGCTGGAACCTTCTCGGGCGGGACTTCGACGCCGAGATCGCCGCGGGCTACCATGATGCCGTCGGCGGCCTGCAAGATGCTGTCGAGATGCTCGATAGCCTGGGGCTTTTCGAGCTTGGCGATGATCCAGGTTTCGCCGCCGTAGGCGGAGACGCGGTTGCGGACCAGGCGGACATCCTCGGCGGTACGGACGAAGGAGACGGCGATGGCGTCGACGCCGTTTTTGAGCGCGAATTCCAGGTCTTCCGCGTCTTTCTCGGTCAGAGAAGGCACGCGTACCGGAATGCCGGGGAGGTTGATGCCCTTGTGTTCACCGAGCATGCCGCCATTGATGATTTCGCAGACGACGTCGCCGCCATCCACCTCGTGCACGCGCAATTCGATGAGGCCGTCGGAGAGCAGAATGCGGGAGCCTTGCTCGACGTTTTCAGCGAGGGTCTTGAAGGTGGTGCCGACCACGGACGCGGTGCCCAGGATTTCGCGCGGGGTAATGGTGAGCCGCTGCCCGGCTTTGAGCAGCACGGCCTTGCCCTCTTTCAACTTGCCGGTGCGGATTTTGGGCCCTTGCAGATCGCCGAGAATGCAGAGCGGCTTGCGTTCTTCGCGGCTGACNNCCTGCGCGTACCAGATCGCGGAAGACAGGCTCCGTGTTGGAGGCGGGCCCGAGAGTGGCGACGATTTTTGCGCGGCGTTGGGATGCTGAATCGATCAGGCTTAGTTCTGCAAACGGCATAAGAATACTCCAAATTTGGTTCAGTCAGGGAAGAGGGTTAAACGGTTGACGACCCGCTTCATTGTACACGGAGGGTACTGAGCCACCCCACGGACGAAGGCCTGTCCGCGGGGACCCCGGGTGAGCCAACCACGGACCACCAGAGGTTACCGCCTGTCTCAAGAGGCTGGGTGGACCACACCCCGGCTTCTTCAGTATGCGCCGTGCGGGATGCGACGGTCGGTGAGGATGGTCACTGACTGGAAGGCGGTGATTCCAATTGAACGGCGGCGGTAAACTGCGTCTCGCGTTTCCGATAAAGGGCGCCGTTCATCTCGGCGCCAATCAGCACGCTGAATGCGGTGATGTAGAGCCAGACGAGCGTGGCGATGCCGGCGCCGAAGGAGCCGTAGAACATGGAGTAATCGGCGACTCGCGTGACATACCAGCCGAAGGCCAGCGTGGCCGGGAACCAGATCAGAGTCGCGGTGATAGCGCCGGGAAGCACCAATTGCCAATGCTCCTTGCGCCTGGTACCGAAGTGGTAAAGAACGGCGAGGACCGCGGCGCTGGTAACCATCGCGAGGGACCAGCGCACGATCCGCCAGAAGACCAGCACGACGTGGCGCAATTCATGGTCGGAGTTGTCAATCATCCAGGCTTCAATCTGATGGCCGAAGACGACCAGGAGCGTGGCCAGCGAGAGAGGAACCAGGGCAATGGCAACCAGCAGGAGGGCCCGGAAGCGCCGGCCCCAGAAGCTCCACGCATCGCGCCGCAGGCGGTAGGCGCGGCGAAAGCCCTCCATAAAGGAGAGCATCATGCCCAGCCCGGCAAAGAGGGTGAGGCTGGCGGCCGACCAGATGACCTGCCCGGAGTGGATGCGGCTGGAGACAACGTAGGACTGGAGCAGATTCATGGTGTCGGCGGGGAGAAACTGCTCGGAGATGCCACGGATTTCACCTACCAGCGTGGTTCCCTCGGGCATCTGGGCGAGCAGCGTGGTGAGCACAAGGAGGGCGGGAAACAGCATCAACATCCCGGAGTAGGCGGCGGCTTTGGCCGTGTTGAGCACGTCGTGGTCGAGAGCCTGGCCGATCGCGTCCCGGAGGGAGATGAAGAAGTTTTTCATGCGCTTCAAAGCCAAGAGTAGAGCATTTCAGGGGCTTTGGGCGAGATGACTTTTCCGATCGGCGGAGGGCGTGGGTAATCGGCGGCGCAAGGAACGGCCAGAGCCGGGAAGGTGGTGTGCCGGACGGCTCTGACGGTCCAGGGACTGACGGTTTATGATGGCCGGGCGATGAGAACCTCTTCAAACCGGGCATCCCGGAATGCGATCTGTCTGCTGTTGGCGATGGGCTTTGGCTGGATGATGGCGATTGGCTGGACGGCAAGTGCCCAGGGCAAGCCTGTTCCCAATGCCCAACTGGCTTCAAAGGAATTGAATGCGCGGGTTGACGCGCTCTTGAAGAAGATGACGCTCGACGAGAAGGTCGGGCAGTTGGTTCAGTTTTCCGTTGGTTCGGCCACCGGACCGAACGCTTCCAACCTCAGTTACGACGAACTGGTAGCCAAGGGCGAAATCGGTTCCATGCTGAACGTGGTAGGCGCACAGGCGACCAATCACTATCAGCACATCGCTCTGGAGAAGTCGCGGCTGCATATTCCCATTCTGTTTGGGGAAGACGTGATTCACGGCCACCGGACCACCTTTCCGGTTCCTCTAGCCGTGGCGGCAAGCTGGGACCCCGCCGCCGCCGAAACAGTGGCGCGTTATGGAGCGGTGGAAGCGCGCGCCGACGGCATTCCATGGGTCTTTTCGCCGATGGTGGACATTGCGCGCGATCCGCGCTGGGGACGCATTATCGAGTCGAATGGCGAGGATCCATACCTGAGTTCAGCGTTGGCACGGGCGTGGGTGAGGGGCTACCAGCAGGACGATCTTTCCAAGCCGGACTCCGTTGCGACCAGCGTGAAGCACTTTGCCGCGTACGGCGCGGCCATAGCGGGGCGCGATTACAACGCGACGGACATGAGCGAGATCACGCTGCGCCAGGTGTACCTGCCGCCTTACCACGCCGCGGTTGAGGCGGGAGCGGCCACGCTCATGAGCTCGTTCAACTCCATCAACGGGATTCCCGCGACGGCCGATCCTTTTACGCTGACGCAGATTCTGCGCAAGGAGTGGGGGTTTGACGGGTTCGTTGTGTCAGACTGGGGCGCGGTGTCGGAACTGATCAACCATTCCATCGGGGATGGGCCAACGGTGGCTCGGAAGGCGCTGGAAGCGGGCGTGGATATGGACATGGAGGGCAACCTCTATGGCACCACCATCGCGGCGCAGGTGCGGGCGGGCAAAATTCCCGAGACCGTGGTGGATGAGGCGGCGCGGCGGGTGTTGCGGGTCAAGTTTGCGCTCGGACTGTTCGATCATCCGTATACCGCGGAGGGTCCGGTTTATGACGCCACGCCGGAACGGCGGGCAGCGGCGCGCAAGGTAGCGGAAGAGACGTTTGTTCTGCTGAAAAACGAGCCGGTGGAGGGTGTGGGGACGCTGCTGCCGCTGAGGGCGAAGGTGAAAAAGGTGGCCCTGATCGGTCCGCTGGCGGATAACCAGCGCGAGATGCTGGGCGCATGGGCGGTGACGGGCGATCCGAAGTACGTGGTCACGCTGCGGACGGCGCTTCAGGAGCGGCTGAGCAAGATCGAAGGCGGGCAGTTGCTCTATGCCGAGGGCTGCGGGCTGCTGAGCGGCGAGGATGCCAACGTGCTGAAGCTGGTGAGTTTCAGCGGGCCTGCGGTGGCTGACGATCGCGCGCCTGTTCCGGACGACGCCAGGACCATCGCCGAGGCAGTGGAAACTGCGAAGCAGGCCGATGTGGCCATTCTGGCGCTGGGCGAGAGCGCGGACTGGATGGAGGGCGAGGCGTCAAGCCGGGTGCATCTGGGATTTACCGGCTCGCAGGAGAAGCTGCTGGAGGCGGTTGTGGCTACCGGCAAGCCTGTGATTCTGGTGGTGTTGGCGGGCAGGCCGCTGGTGCTGAAGTGGGCCGCGGGACATGTTCCCGCGATCCTGGAGGCGTGGAGCCCGGGGGTTGAGGCGGGACACGCACTGGCAAATGTGCTGTTTGGCGACGTGAACCCGTCGGGCAAGCTGCCATCGAGTTTTCCGCGTGCCGTGGGGCAGGAGCCGCTTTATTACGCTCAACTTCCCACGGGACGGCCGGCGCATGGAGACTTGAGCCACATGCCGGAAAACTCGCTGGAGAAGTTCATGTCGCGCTATGTCGACGAGGACAATTCGGCGCTGTTTCCGTTTGGGTGGGGACTGAGCTATACGCGGTTCAGCTATGCGCAACCGACGATTACCGGCGCGGTGGTACCGGTGAAACAGGTTCTGGCGACGCGGAACGGGCCGGTGGCGACTGTGGGCGTGGATGTGACGAACACGGGCAGCGTGGCGGGCACGGAGGTGGTGCAGCTCTATATACGGAACACGGACGCGAGCGTGGAGCAGCCGGTAAGGGAGCTGAAGGGGTTTCGACGCGTAACTCTTGCGCCCGGCGAGACGAAGCACGTGGAGTTTCCGCTGGGGTTCAAGGAGCTGAGTTTCTATAACGTGGAGATGGAGCGGACTGTGGAGCCGACGACCTACAGGATATGGGTAGGGGGCAGCTCGCTGGCGAAGGCGGAGACGGCGCTGGTGGTGGAATAAAAGCAGGGATCAGGGATCAGGGGTCAGGGATCAGAAAAGCGCGGCTGCTGCGGGATTGAGTGCTGCTGCGGGGCTACCTTAAGAGTGCGGTTGCGCCATGGCCTGCGCGGTTATTGTTGCTGCGGGAGATGGTGCAGGAGCCTGTCGAAGCAGGCGGGGATCTGCGCGTCCCATTCGCCCCAATCGTGGGCGCCTGGCCTGGTGTGGAACTCGTAAGCGAAAGGTCGGGCCTGGAGGCGGGAGGCGAAGCGGCGGATGGGTTCGAGGAGCGGTTCCTGCTCGCCGGCGGAAATGAAGATGTATGGAGTGACATCGGGGTTGGCGGATTGGACCAGATGGAATGGGTCGCTGGCGAGGCGGGTTGGACTGCCGGCGGGGCCGAAGAGGGTACGGAAGCGCATGCTTTGGCCCCAACGCCTCAGAGTGAAGCGGCGGCTGGGGACATCGATGGCGGGGCTGATGGCGCCAGCGAAGACGAAGAGGTCGGGCCGGGCGAGGGCTAACTTGACGGCGGCGAATCCGCCCATGGACACGCCGATGATGGCGCGGTTTTCGCGGTCCCTTGCGGCAGGAAAACGGGATTCGACGTCGGCGATGAGGTCGTTGACGAAGTAATCTTCGTAGCGGTCTTGGGGCTTGAGGGCGGCGTTGACGAAGTAGGAAGAGCCACCTTCGGGCATGACGAGGATGAGCCCCTGAGCGGCGTAACGGGCAACATCGGAATAGTTTGACCAATTCTGGAAGGCGCCGCCATTGCCGTGGAGCAGATAGACCACGGGGAGTTTCTGGCCGGGGGAGAGTTTGGCGGGGAGATAGACGCGGTAGGGCATGTCGCGATGGAGAGCGGCGGAGTGAAACGTGACGTCCTGCATTTTGACGCCGGGAGATTGGCGGGGATGGTCGGGCTGGGGCTGCGGAGCGGGATGGCAGCCGATGAGAAGCAACGCGACAGCGACGAGGACGGGCAACGTTGGGCGCGAAATGCCAACTATTTTCATCGAGAAAACGATTCTAACTCGACTTTTATGGTGTGTGTGCAGGTACA
Source organism: Acidobacteriaceae bacterium (assembly GCA_003159975.1). Taxonomy (GTDB): domain Bacteria; phylum Acidobacteriota; class Terriglobia; order Terriglobales; family Acidobacteriaceae; genus Telmatobacter. Next base: position 284 of record PLPU01000228.1, on the reverse strand, counting down.
CTGGCGTGACACAGGAGGGATAGCCCCATGCAAACGCGGATACAGGGCACGACTATGCCCGTGCTGGATGTGCAGCTCGACCCGAACGAGAGTGTGTTCTCAGAGAGCGGCGAGCTCTCATGGATGACGTCCTCTATTCAAATGACGACGCATACGCAGATGGGCGGAGGCGGCGGGCTGTTTGGCGTGCTGAAGCGGGTGGCCGGCGGCGGCAGCTTGTTCATGACCGAGTACCGGGCGTACCAGTACCCCGGCGAGGTGAGCTTTGCCACCAAGGTGCCGGG
>PLPU01000365.1:0-8919 GCA_003159975.1 Acidobacteriaceae bacterium | reverse complement strand
CATCTGGATCGCGCGCCATGATCTGCCACGCGTTACGTCGCGCATTCGTATCGGTTCTCCACCGGCATCTCCGGCCCGCGGAGGATGAAACTGTGGGTGCCCCATCCATCGAGCGTCTTTTTGCTCGATGGGTGGGAGAGCACAAAGGCAAACCGTCGGCCATCGGGTTTTTCCGCCCTTCATCCAGTTTCCTTCTAGCAACACTCGCGACCAGTCTGCTGCTGACCGCCTGCTCTCCCCCGCGCCCCGACCACCCCGTCATCGGCGCAAAAAACTTCACCGAGCAGGTAGTCCTCGGTGAACTCCTCGCTCAGGAGATCGAAGCCAAGTCCAATCTCAAAGTTGAACGCCGCTTCTATCTCGCCGGCAGTTACATCTGCCATCAGGCGCTCGTCTCCGGCCGCATCGACGCCTACGTCGAATACACCGGCACGGCCCTCACCGCGATCCTCAAGCAACCCGTCGATCGGAATCCCCAATCCGTTCTCGACACCGTCCGCCGCCTCTACGCCTCGCGCTACAACGTCACCGTCGCGCAGCCGCTGGGCTTTGAAAATACCTTCGCCATGGTCATTCGTGGAGACGACGCCCGCCGCCTGCACCTGACCACCCTGAGCCAGGCCGCGCAATACACGCCGCAGTGGCGCCTCGGTGTTGGGTACGAATTCGAGCAGCGGCCCGACGGCCTGCCCGGCCTCACTGCCGCCTACGGCCTCAAGTTCGCCGCCCCGCCCCGCACCATGGACCTCGGCCTTCTCTACCGCGCCCTCAACGCCCACCAGGTCGACATGATCGCCGCCAACTCAACCGACGGCCCCATTCAGGCCTTTGGGCTTACGGCTCTCGAAGACGACAAACACTACTTCCCGCCCTACCAGGCCGTCCCGTTGGTGCGCGACGATACGCTCCAGCGCTGGCCGCAAATCAAGACGGCCCTCGATGCCCTCGCCGGAAAAATCACCGCCGACGATATGCGCGCCATGAACGAGGCCATCGACGGCCAGCATCGCGACCCCACTGAGGTGGTCCGCGAATTCCGCCAGAAGCACGGCCTCTGAACCGCGAAGAGTTGCCGCGGGAAAGCCTCAAGCCATGCACAAATGTTTCTTATGTACTCTGGCGCTTCAGTTTTTTTCGATGATTTTGCCGATAATTAACCTCCATCGGCGCACAATGAAATAGATGGAGGTAAGCGTCAGGATTGCCATTTAAAAATGCCCTTTATGCGCCCCGGGCGTACACCCCAAAAAACGTACCCCCCCCTACCCCCCCCACGCTTTCGTTGATAACAAACATGTTAGCCTATTTTCAGATTTTCACGCGTTGCAAACAAACAAGTTACACGAACACAATTTCGGAGAAAGCAGGAAAAAGCCCGCTTTTCGGTGCCTTTTTTGGCCCATCCGTGAAGCAAGTTGACACTTTTCTGACCTGGGAAATATGTGAGGCTCGCGTTTTCTACTGCAAAAAGCTGGGACCGAACCAAGCCCGGACGAGCCTCACGCGAGGAATTGGCCTAACCGCATTTGGGTCAGACCTCGATTTTCGAGAACCGGTAAGCCCCAAACACCAGCAGAATTGCACCAACCACAACCAGCACCGTCAGGTCCGTCAAGCTCCCAAAGTTCGTCTTCCCCAGCAGCACCGACCGCATCCCATCGATGCCATACGACAGCGGATCAAGCGCAGTGACAAACGTCAGAATCTTGCCCTGGTTATTGAGTGGAAACATGGCTCCGGAAAGAAAATAGATGGGCATCACCAGAAAATTCATGATGAGCTGAAACCCCTGCATGTCCTGGAGGCTCGAACCAATCGCCACGCCCAGCGCCGCAAACAAGAGCGCGATCAGCACCATGAATCCCAGCGCCATCGGCACGGCAAACCAATGCGTCGGTCGAAACCCGACGATCAGGCAAACCACCATCACCAGCGAGCCTTGAATCACAGCCACCGTCGACCCGCCCAGCGTGCGCCCGATCATGATCTGAATACGCGGCACCGGCGCCACCAGCGTCTCCTTCAGAAAACCAAACTGCCGATCCCAAAGCAGCCCAAGCCCTGAGAATATCGACGAAAACAAAACCGACATGCCAATCACGCCTGGAGCAATGAATTGGAAATAACTTCCATAACCCGCACGCTGAAAGACATTCCCCAGCCCAAACCCCAGCACCAGAAGATACAGCATCGGCTGGCCCAGCGACGCCACAATCTGCGCGCGCGACCGCGTATAGCGCTTCAGCTCCCTCAGCCACAGAATGTAAATCGCGCTCATCGCTTGCCTCCACTGCTCCACATCTTGGCAAATTGCCGCATCGCGTCCGCCGAGTTCGCGCTCTCATCGCGAATCGTCGCCCCGGTCAATTTGAGGAACGCCTCTTCCAGGCTTTCCGTGCCCGTCTGTTCCTTGATTGCCTTGGGCGTATCCACCACCACCAGCTTTCCGTGATCGATCACGCCGATTCGGTGCGCTACGCGGTCCGCCTCGTCCATGTAATGCGTGGTAAGAAAGACCGTGACCTTCTCCGCCTCGTTCACCTTCTTCACATGCGTCCAAAGCTGATTGCGGCTTTGCGGATCAAGCCCCAGCGTCGGCTCGTCCAGAAACAGAATCCGCGGCGTATGCAGAAATCCGCGCGCAATCTCCAGTCGCCGCTTCATGCCGCCTGAAAACTTCTTTACCTGCTCCTTGCGCCGCTCCCACAACTCGAAAAGCTTCAGCAACTCCTCCGACCGCTGGCGGCGGATCTTGTGCGGCACGTGATACAAAACGCCATGAATCTCCATGTTTTCCCACGCCGTCAGTTCGCCGTCCAGGCTGGGATCCTGAAAGACGATCCCAAAACGCTTCCGCGCCTCGTTCTGCTGAGTCAACGGATCGAGCCCATCCAACTCGATACTCCCAGCCGTCGGCTTCAGCAGCGTGGTCAGCATCTTGATGGTCGTGGTCTTCCCCGCCCCGTTGGGGCCGAGAAACGCAAAAATCTCTCCCTCCTCCACGTCGAACGAAACATCGTCCACAGCGGTAAAGGAGCCAAAAGTCTTCTTCAGGTTGCGCACCCGGATCATGCAACGGCCTCCAATTTTCAAACAGCGCGGGGATTTATCCAGTATGCCATCGCTTTCGCTCAAATGGAGAGCGATGGCAAGTACCGAGAGCTGAAGTACTGTGCAGGTTATTCGGTTTTTTCGTCGATTTCTTCCGCTCGCGCGGGTTCAGGCTCTGTCAGGCCAGCATCGGCGACCGTCGCCTCGGATTCAGCTTCAATCGAGACTGCTGCTTCGTCGGCTTCAACGGGCACTGCATCCGTCTTCTCCTCCGCCGTCGTCTCTTCCGATTCAACCGGCTCAGGCAGAGTTTCCTGCTCCTGAACCGCAGGCCCCAGCAGCGCATCGATCCGATACCCCGCAGCCTCCGCCGAAGCCAGCGCCTCCTCCACCGTCCTGCCCATTGCCTCAATCGCCGCGCGATCCAGCACCGGCTCGTTCGCAAGCCGCAGTAGCGACGGCATCAGCAACCACCACAACAGCTCCTCATACGACTCGCGCACCAGGTAAGAATGACCACCGGCCTCATGCACCCCCGTCAGCCAGCGCACATCGGGATCGAGCCACAAAGCCGCCGACAGCGCAACTCGCTCATCTGCTGTCTCCGCGCTAGCAACCGTCTCGGCCTCAACTTCAGCGGCCTTCGTTCCCCTGAAACCTTCGATCTCCTCAACAGAGTCCGGCTTTTGTTCCTTACCCACGTCCGCGCCGCTCAGCAGCACCACCTTGATCCGCGCCGCAACCCGCCAGCCCTCTTCACCCTCAAATCCCAGCGCCGTAAATGCCTGTGCGAACGGCTCGCGCAGCCGCAGCCTGTCAAATAAATCCAACGCCACACGCTCCGGTTTTTCCGCGTCAATCGATTCCGCAAGAAGCTCCAACGCACACCACGCCAGCACCGGACCCCACATCGCCGTCGCCGTGAACTGCGGGCTGGGACTCGGCAGCACACGCCGCGCGGCCACGGTCCACGGAGTCGGAAACAGCGCCTCCACCACTGGGATCCGCATCGCCCCGCGCAGCCGTTCACGGAAGGCCGGCCCAAGCAAAGCAGGACTCGTCGGCGCAAGAACAGCAACACCCTCTTTCCTCGCACCTGCACGAGAAACATACGCCTTTTGCGCTTCTCGCAAAAAGTTCTCGCAGCGCCTCCACGCCATGTCGAAGAACTCGCGACGCTCGAGCTCAATCTTCTTGTCCTTGGCGATCGGCCCGCCCGCGATAATGCGCGGATGCTCTGCCAAATCCGCGAAGATCCTCACCACAGCGGAATCGAGTTGCAAGCGCAGAGCTTCATGCACCGGTCGCAATTCCAAATTCACCAACTCATCGTCAAGATTTGCAACCCCGCGCCCATTCAGTTGCGCGCAGAGTTTGTCCCAGGGCTGTTCCGCGGTCACCCGCAGTTCGCGCCAATCCAAAAACACATGACACTGGTAAGCATGCAGGCCGAGCGAAAGCCCGCGCTCCTGCAGATCGTCTGCGCGCCGCAGGTATTCAAGCCCTGTGAGTGAATCGCGGAAAGCAAGAATCGCCGCGCCATCGCCGCTCAGCCCGAGTCCCTCTCGCAACCGCTGTTGGCGTAGTTGTCCCGCCCCTTTGTCCGCATACGCCGCCGAGAAATCAATCGTCCCGTGCGTGGCGCCGTAGCGGTTGTTGAACACAACCAGCGCACGTTCGCCGCCGTTGCGGTTGGAGTAGGCGAAGATGTTCTCGTCCACCGAGCCGTTGGCCTGAAAGAAGTCGTACAACAGAAAATTGCTGCTCTCCGCAAACAGCGAGCGGCGCTTCAGCAGCGGAGCAATCTCGCGCTCGTGCCGCTCCACCAGCCAATGATCGGGCCGCTCGTCATAGCGCGGCCGCTGGTACTCCATGCCGTACTTCTCCGTAAATCCCTCAATCTGCCCATGCCCGAACATCGGCAAACCCGGCAGCGTCGCCATCAGTGCTGCAACTCCAAAGCACTTATCGCCTTTACCAAACTGGTCAATCGCCGTTCTTTCATCGGGATTGCTCATGAAGTTCACGTAACGCTTCATGATGTCCGGATCGAACTCCAGCGTATTCTTGATCACCGACCGATACTTCGCGTTGTCCTCGTCGCGCAGCATCACCATAAACGCGCTGTTGTAAACGCGATGCATGCCTAGCGTACGCACGAAGTAGCCTTCCATCAGCCAGAACGCCTCCGCCAGCAGCAACGTCCCCGGAACCTCCGCGGCCACGCGATCCACCACCTCGCGCCAGAACTCATGCGGCATGTTCCGGTCAAACTCCGCCTGGCTCATCCCATATTCCGCTCGCGACGGAATTGCGCCGCTCGCTCCCGGCCCAGGAAACCACAGCCGATGAAAATGGCGCTTAGCCAGCGTCATCGCCGCATCGAATCGAATCACCGGAAACAGCCGCGCAACATGCAGAATGGTCTGAATCACCTGTTCGCGCACTGCGGGATTCAAGTAGTCAAGCTGCGCCGTGTCGTTCCACGGAAAGCTCGTCCCATCGTTCCCGTGGTAGATGTAGCGCGTCTCGCCCGTTGCGCGATCCACGCGCCGAAACACCACCGCGGCATCCGACTGCTCAAAGTAATGATCCTCAATCTTGATCTCCGCTCGCCCATCGTGCGAGAGATCTGGGCCATTGAAGCTGTAAGCGGGATAAGGCGAATCCTGCCGCGAAATAAACCACTCCGGATGCTCGATCACCCAGGGCGAATCGATGCCCATGTGGTTGGGCACCATGTCGCTCGCCAGCCGCACGCCATGCCGGTAGCAGCGATCGCGCAGGTTGATATAAGCCGCATCGCCGCCCAGGTCTTCCGCAATCTTGTAATCAAACAGCGAATACGCCGACGCCACCGCGTCCGAGTTACCGCAAAGCTGCTTGATCGTCTTCGACGCCCGGCTGCGCTCCCACACGCCAATCAGCCAAAGCGAATTCAGTCCGCGATCGGCAAGCGTTGCGAGCTCTTCGTCGGGGATCTCATCCAGCCGCGCAATCCTCCGCCCGTATTGTTTGCTCAACTGCGCCAGCCACACGTACGTGCTCTTGGCAATCAACACCGTGTTCGGCATCCATGCCGTGTCCGGCGAAAACTTCTCGTACTCATGCGCCTGATCGCCAAATTCCGGGACATCGGCATGGCTCGCAATTGAAGGCCACTGCTGCTCGCCTCGCTCCCGCCGGCGTTGGGCCGCAGCCTGCGCCGCCGCATGCGCCTGCGCGGCAGGGGGATTGAACTGCATCCAGATGGCCAGCTCTTCTTCATGAAGGATTTCGCCCGCAATCAGAAGAAAGCGATCCAGGCTCTCGCCCAGAAGCGGCTTCCACAGCCGCCGGATCAGCGCCAATTGTTCACTCAAAGACCCTGGAGAACTGACCGCCGGAGCCCTCAGCAGGTCCAGCAGGTTCACCGCCGTGGCGCCCTCAATGGGAATCAGCGGCCGTGTGGCAAAATAGTCGGGCAACTGCTGCGTTACCTGGGCGTAGACCGTCTTCTCGGCCAGGCTTTTGTCTTCAAACAGCTCTTCAAATGGGCGAAAAGCCTCATTCCGGTTTGCCGTCCACAACAGCAGCAGCTCTTCCATCGCAGCAGCTCGATGCGTCGTGCCATCGGTCGATCCCGCCAGCCATTGCTGCGGCGTTTCCAGCCCCCTCATCACGCTGGATCCCGGAAACTGCTCCACGAATGTCAGCAGCATTCTATCCAGCGCGTCAGCGCCCACCTGCTCTGAAAACCAGGCCAGCGCCGCTGTCATCACCTCGGGATCGAAATCCTCGCGATACCGCGCCATCAGCACGTGGCTGGCTTCGTCGATCAGGCCCATCGCGTAAAGCGCACCCGCGTGAACCGCCCGCTCGGGATGCTTTTCGACCTCGCGCACGAGGTTCATGCGATGCGCAAACTCCCGGGCTCCGGCCATGTTGGCGAACACCACATTTCCCGTATAGGAAAACAGCGTCTCAGCAAACTCATACCGTTCCCGCGCTTTCCGCGCAATGTGAAATTCCATCATAAGAACCCGCGCTCCCGAACTCTTACCGCCGCCCACAAAACGATACTCAACACTGAAGCCGAATCGCTCCGCAACCGTACCTCTGCCCCAACTCCGCTCTGCCCGCCGGTTCGCCTCATCTCTGCGGCAGAATAGCAACCAAAAGGTAAAGTATCACCTATGAGGCCAACACCGCCGGAACCTGCGATTCAAAGAACAAACCGGAAGCGGAATTGTCAGTGTAGCTCAGCTCCGCTACAACAGAATTCCGGCTCGTACGCCCCCGTCATTGCAAGCGCACACCGTCAACGGTAAACTGGTATAGGCCGTAGCGCACTCGCTGCTGGCCGGGGAACTCCCAATGCGACAGCCAATGCCATCGGGCTGTGGTCGGGAACACTCCCGGAAGCTTTGTCGACAACGCGGAGAGGTGGCAGAGCCCGGTTGAATGCACCTGACTCGAAATCAGACATAGTCGCAAGGCTATCGGGGGTTCGAATCCCTCCCTCTCCGCCATACAATTACGCATCTCATTGATTAGAAAGATAATTATAAGAAACTAAGCAACTTAACGGTACTAACCACAGACACCCTAGTCACTATAGTCCCTTCCAATACAGTCAATTTCGCTCGAAAACCATAACATGACGAGATCACCATAACACGTACATTGCCTAAAAGCAGCCAGACTCGTTGTCATCTTCGGTTCAATGAGAAATTGGGCCCTTCCAACATCATCTCGATTGTTGTGCACGCTTGGCGGCGCGCTCGGCTGAACTGTTGCCCATTTCGTATTTCCACGTTGTCTTCACTCTGCCGCACGAGTTGTCCGCTCTCGTTCTCCAGAACAAGCGGCTGCTCTACGACCTGCTCTATCGCACCAGCGCCGCGACAATGCTCGAACTGGCTCGCGATCCGAAGCACCTGGGAGCGGACATCGGATTCCTCGGGGCGCTCCATACCTGGGGACAGAATCTTGAACATCATCCCGATGTCCATTACATCGTTCCCGCCGGCGGCCTGGCTCTCGACGGTTCCAGATGGATCGATTCCTCTCCACGCTTCTTCTTGCCCGTTAAGGCGCTTAGCCGGCGCTTCCGCCGTAAGTTCTGCGCCGGGCTTTGTGAACTCTTCGAGCAAGACAGACTCCAGTTCCATGGCTCGCTTCAGCAACTTGCCTCGCCTGACGCATTCATCCAGTTCCTGGGGGAACTCAGCCGCAAGGACTGGGTGGTCTACGCCAAGCCGCCTTTCGGCAGGGCGGAGCATGTCCTCAACTACCTGGCCCGCTACAGCCATCGCGTGGCCATCTCCAACCATCGGCTCGTCGCTTTTGAAAACGACCGCGTCTCCTTCCGCTGGCGAGACTATGCACACGGCGGCAAGAAGAAGGTCATGACCGTTTCCGCCCATGAGTTCCTGCGCCGCTCTGCTTCACGTCCTGCCCGGCGCCCTGGTCCGCATCCGCCACTTCGGGCTGTTCGCCAACCGAAGACGACGGGCTGCACTCGAACGCTGCCGCTCTTTACTCGGCTTGGCGGAGCGCGCCGACCCGCCGGAGCCACCCAGCTTGCGATGCCCAACCTGCTCTGGCATCATGCTGGTCGTCGAGCGGCTCACCTACGGCCAGCTGTATTTCCGGCCAAGCCTGACCCTGTCCGAGCCAAGGAGGTCCGCCGATGACACTTCCTGAGCGCCTCTATACTCGCCCGGCCGATATCCATCCTTCACCACTGCGTGCCACAGCACTCAACGCAGAGGTGCGTTTCAACTCCGATGACGCCCTTCACAACGCGCATTCGACGCTGCGAAACCAGCCCCAATTTTGCTCCGGAAACAGAACTCGCTGCCCCCAAGCCCATTGCGCTCTAGC
>PLPU01000246.1:0-15837 GCA_003159975.1 Acidobacteriaceae bacterium | reverse complement strand
ACATCGCGGAACCGCCACCAGCGCAGCAAGAGGGGAACGCCGGTTGCTGCACCCTTTGGACCTGCCGCGCGCTCTTGAAGTCCCGGCAATGTCGATTCGATGTGCGTCTTCAGCAGCGCCAGCACGCGTGGCACGGCAGCCAGCACCGAGATGCGCTCCCGCCGTATCGTCGCAATCAGCCTTGGCGCAACCAGGCGGCTTTCAAAATGCAACTCGGCGCCGTATATGGGTGGTACCCATAGCCCCATGGTCTGCCCAAAGACATGGCTCAGCGGCAGCGTATGCAGAATCCGCAGCGGATGGATCAGAGGTTCGTATCGCAAGTAGGGCTGCGACGCCTTCTCGATTGGGCCAATGCTGGCCAGCACGTTTCCATGCGTCAGCACAATTCCTTTGGGGTCGCCCGTTGTGCCGGAGGTAAACAGGATCTGCAGCGGTGTTTCCGCCGAGATGCCCGCCACCGGCCCCAACTNNTGGCTGAGCAGCACCGCATCGCCCACCACCAGCTTGGGTGTCACATCGGCAGCCACGCGTGCGGCAAACTCCGCCGTGCCGAAAGCGTCCAGCGGCACAACCAGCACCCCGCGCAGCATGCACCCGTGAAAAGCCGCAATCCATTCCGCGCTGTTTTCGGCCCACAGAAGCACGCGATCGCCCATGCCGATGCCGCGGCCCTCGAGCAACGCGGCAAAGCGCCCCGCCAGCCGCGCAATCTCCCCGTACGTGGTGACCCGGCGCCGGTTCCCCTGATACCGCACCACAGCGACCGCGCCATCGTAGCGCCGGAAGTCGTCGAGGAGTGTAGCCAAATGGTCTCGCATGGGCGCTCCCGGCAGGCTCCGGGACCTCACTTTCAGCGATTTAGATGCGCGACCCGTCGGCGTAGTCATTGTGAAAATACAATGGCATCGATTGCCTGGAGAGATTGGGCAGGTTGTGACACTTTCTGGAAGTGCCTGAGTTCCAGAAGTGCATCGACGATGATCGCAAACCAACCGGAATGCGAATGCTCTGCTCGAGGATCAGCTATTACGGTTAGGGTTATGGCTTTCGCTTCCTCTTCGCCAGCTTCCGCGCTATTCTAAGAAACATGCTGCCGCCGCCCATCCCTGAGGAAGCCGCCGACCCCTTCGCCTGCTTTCATCCGGTCACGACGGCATGGTTCCGCGCCGTCTTCGACGCGCCCACCGCTCCCCAGCGCATGGGCTGGCCGGTGATTGCGCGCGGCGAGAGTGCGCTGATCCTGGCGCCCACCGGAACCGGCAAGACGCTTGCCGCCTTTCTCTGGTGTCTTGATCGCTTGATGCTGCAAGCCCCTCCTCCAGGCCAGAAAAAAGGCTGCCGGATCGTTTACATCTCTCCGCTGAAAGCTCTCGCCGTGGATGTGGAGCGCAACCTCCGCTCGCCCCTGATCGGCATGGGCAACATGGCGCGGCGCATGGGCGTCGAATTTCGCGAGCCCACCATCAGTGTGCGCACCGGCGACACGCCGCAGCGCGAACGTGCCCGCTTTGCGCGTAATCCCGCCGAGATCCTGATCACCACCCCGGAGTCGCTCTACCTGCTGCTCACCTCGCAGGCCTCCGAAGCCCTGCGCACTGTGGACACGGTCATTATCGATGAGATTCACGCGCTGGTTCCCACCAAGCGCGGCGCTCACCTGGCGCTCTCGCTCGAACGGCTTGAAGCTCTGACGAAACGTCGCCTGCAGCGCATCGGACTCTCAGCGACGCAGCGTCCGCTCGAAGAGGTAGCCCGCTTTCTCGGCGGCGTCGAAAAACAGGGACTAGGGACTGAGGGACTAGGGACTAAAGACTCGGCTGCGGCCGAGACGGATTTAGAAAGTGATCTCAGAAATTTGAAGATTTGGGAACGGTCCCTGCATGCAGCCGATGCGGATGACCCCCTCACCGCAAGTCCCTTAGTCCCTGGTCCCTTAGTCCCTAGTCCCTTAGTCCCTGGCTCGCCTGCAGGCGAGCTCCGCTACCGGCCAGTCACTATCTTGAACGCTAGTTCCATCAAGCAGTTAAAGCTAAAAATTGAAGTTCCAGTTGAAGATATGACACGCCTCGGCGAACAGGAGTATCTGCCCAGCGGTCCGGCTTCCCAGGCTCCCAAGCGGGTCTCCATCTGGAATGCAATTCATCCCCGCCTGCTCGAAATCATCCGCGAGCGCAACTCGACAATTCTTTTCGTCAACAGCCGCCAGGTTGCCGAGCGGCTGGCCGGAGCGCTCAATGAGCTGGCCGGCGAAGACATCGCCCGCGCCCATCACGGCTCGCTCGCCGCCCCGCAGCGCTCCATCATTGAGGAGCAGTTGAAGGCCGGCAAGATTCGCGCCCTTTGCGCCACCTCCACGCTGGAACTCGGCATCGACATGGGCGCCGTCGACCTCGTGATTCAGATTGAAGCACCACCCTCCGTGGCCAGCGGTATGCAGCGCATTGGCCGCGCCGGCCATCATGTGGATGCGGTCAGCGAAGGCATTCTCTTTCCCAAATATCGCGCCGACCTGGTTGCCTGCGCCGCCGTCACCCGCGCCATGCACGAGGGCCACATCGAGTCCACGCGCTTCCCGCGCAATCCGCTTGACGTTCTGGCGCAGCAGATTGTCGCGATCGTTGCGCACCCACCGTCGGCAGCAGCGCCTTCGCGCAAACCGAAGATCCTCAAGGCCACGCGCCGCGCAAAAAACCTTACTGCCGAATTGAAGTTCGACGAGTGGAACGCGGCTCAAAGCGAAACCGAAATTCCGAAACCGGAGGTCAGCGTCGACGCGCTCTTCGAACTGGTCCGCCACGCCGCTCCCTTCGGCGCACTCACCCGCGCAGCCTTTGAAGGCGTGCTCGATCTACTCAGCGGCCGCTATCCCTCTGACGAGTTTGCCGAGCTGCGCCCGCGCCTCACCTGGGACCGCATCCGCAATGTCGTCACAGCGCGTGATGGCGCCGCCCGCCTGGCCATTCTCAACGCCGGCACCATCCCCGACCGCGGCCTCTACGGCGTTTTTCTGGCGCACAGCGAGGGCAAATCCGTCCGCGTCGGCGAGCTGGACGAGGAGATGGTCTTCGANNGGCGAGCCCGGCAAAATGCCGTTCTGGAAGGGCGACGGCCCCGGCCGCCCGCTGGAGTTTGGCCGCCGCATCGGAGCGCTGGTGCGCGAGCTGCGCGCGTTGCCCAAGCCGGCTGCCTTGACGCGCCTCGTCGCTGAGCACGACCTCGATCCCGGCGCGGCCGAAAACCTGATGCAGTTTCTTGCCGATCAGGAAGCCGCCACCGGCTCCGTTCCCGACGATCGCACCGTGGTCATCGAGCGTTGCCGCGACGAGCTGGGAGACTGGCGCGTCTGCGTGCTCACGCCCTTCGGCAGCCGCATCCACATTCCCTGGGCCATGGCGGTCAGCGCGCGCATCCGCGCCGCCGGCGGTCCTGAAGTCGAGACGCTCTGGGGCGACGATGGCTTCGTGCTCCGTTTTCCTGACACCGATGCGCCTCCCGATCCCGATTGGTTTCTCGTCGAATCGGCCGAGGCCATGGCCCTTGTCCTTCGCCAGTTGGGCACGACGGCGCTCTTCGCCGGGCGTTTTCGTGAGGCCGCCGGCCGCGCGCTGCTGTTGCCGCGCCGCCGCGCCGATGCCCGCTCGCCGCTGTGGCAGTTGCGCAAGCGTTCCTACGATCTGCTCAGCGTTGCGTCGCGCTACCCGTCGTTCCCGTTGCTGCTTGAGGCCTATCGCGAGTGCCTGCGCGATGTATTCGACATGCAGGCGCTGATTGAAACCCTGCGTGCCATTGAGCAGCGCCAGCTCCGCGTCCACGTCGTTGAAACGCGCAAGCCCTCGCCCTTTGCGGCCTCGCTGCTGTTCAGTTATGTGGCGAATTTTCTCTACGACGGCGACGCGCCGCTGGCCGAACGTCGCGCCCAGGCCCTCACCATCGATCAGGACCAGTTGCGTGAATTGCTGGGTGAAGCCGACTTGCGCGAGTTGCTCGATGCCGACGCGATCGCCGAGATCGAAGAAATAGCCCAGTGCCTTCCCGAAAACTATCGCGCCCGTTCTGCGGATGGCATTCACGATCTTTGCCTGCGCCTGGGCGATTTGTCGAGAGCCGAAATCGCCCGCCGCATAGCCTCGCCTGATTTACTGGCGAGTGTAGATCGCCTGGTGCGGTCACGCCGTCTGCTCGAGCTGCGCATCGCCGGCGAGCGCCGTCTGATTGCCGCTGAAGATGCAGCGCGCTATCGCGATGGGCTGGGGATTCCGTTGCCGCCCGGCCTGGCCACTGCGCTGCTTGAGCCGATAGCGCATCCCGTGCTCGAACTGATTCGCCGCTATGCGCGTACGCATGGCCCATTCACAACGCGCGAAGCAACGGATCGATTTGCTCTGGATGCCGAAGCTGTCGAAACCGCGCTGCGCCATCTTGCGCACGAAGGCCGTGTGCTCGAAGGCGGATTTCGTCCCGGCGGCCTCCACCGCGAGTGGTGCGATGCGGAGATGCTGCGCCTGATTCGCCGCAAATCTCTCGCCAAGCTGCGCCGCGAAGTCGAGCCCGTCGAACAGCACACGCTGGCGCGTTTTCTCACCCACTGGCAGGGCCTGCTGTCGCCGCGTCGCAGCGGCCACGGCCATCTGGATGCCTTGCTCGATGCAATCGAAAGCTTGCAGGGCGCGCCGCTGCCCGCATCGTTGCTGGAGTCNNGGCGTCGAGCCGATTGGCGAACGCGATGGGCGCATTGCATTGTTCCTCGCTGAAAAGTTGCCGCTTCTCATGCAGCAGCGGCCGATGATTGAACCCCTGACCGAGCGCGAAGGGAAACTGCTCTCCGTGCTTGAGTCCACCGGCGCAAGTTTCTTCGATGCGCTGCATCAGGCCGTGGGAGGCGGATTTCCCGGCGAGACCATCGATGCGCTCTGGAGCCTGGTCTGGCGCGGCCTCATCACCAATGACTCGCTGCATGCACTCCGCGCCTACATTGCCAAACCCGACAGCGCGCGCACACCCCGCCGCTTGCAAACGGGTGCGGTCTTTCGTTCGCGCAAAACCACGCCGCCAACCGCGCAGGGCCGCTGGTCGCTTCTGCCGATTCGTGCGCAAAAGGGAAGTGAGTGCTCAGGGCCATCCGCGACCGAGGCCAGCCACGCGCTGGCTTTGCAACTGCTCAATCGTTATGGCGTCCTGATGCGGGAATCGGTCGCCGCGGAAAATGTGCCCGGCGGTTTCAGCGCCGTTTACGATGTGCTCAAAGCTCTTGAAGAGAGTGGCCGCATTCGCCGCGGATACTTTGTAGCCGGCCTCGGTGCAACGCAGTTCGCTTTGCCCGCCGCCGTCGATCTGTTGCGCCAGTTGCGTACCGCGCCGCCCGGGGAGAAGCCTGAGTTTGTACAGTTGGCCTCGGCCGATCCGGCTAATCCTTATGGTTCAGTGTTGCGCTGGCCTGAGCTTCCCGTCGCCGAAGAAGACTCCGAATCCGCGCCGCGCCTGCTCACTCGAGCAGCCTATGCCGAAGTTATTCTGCGCAACGGGCAGCTCGTTGCGTGGCTCCGTCGCGCCAATCCAAACGTGCTCGTCTTTCTGCCTTCCGAAGAGCCGGAGCGATCACAAACCGCGTCGGGGCTTGCGCATTTTCTCTGCTCGCGCGGCCAGGAGCGCATGCGCGGCGGCAGCCATCAGGGCGTGCTTATCACCACCATCAACGGCCAGCCGGTCGCGGCGCACCCCATGGCGCGCTTCCTCATGGATGCGGGCTTTCATCCCGGCCCGTTGGGCATGCACCTGCGCCGCATTCTGTTACCGGTTGGGCAAAACCTCAACGAATCCCACCCCGGCGAGGTCCAATAATCCGTGCCTGAAGGCGACACCATCTTTCGCACCGCGCGCGCACTGGGCCGCGCATTGTCGGGCAAGCCCGTCATTGGATTTCGATCGACGTACCCGCTGCTCACGCGCTTCCACGATGACACGCCGCTCACCGGACAAACCGTCGAGCAGGTCGAGTCGCGCGGCAAGTGGCTGCTGATTCACTTTTCCGGCGGGGGAACCTTGGCTACTCATATGCTCATGAGCGGCAGTTGGCATATCTACCGGCCCGGTGAACGATGGCAGCAGCCGCGCATGAACATGCGCATCGTGCTTGAAAACAGCGACTACCTTGCAGTAGGCTTTCGCGTTCCGGTGGCGAAGATGTTGAGGCCCGGCGAACTCGCCCGCGCACTGCGCATTCCTGGGCCCGCCATCGACGTCCTGAGCGAGGATTTCAATGCCGCTGAAGTCGAGCGTCGCATGCTTGCGCATCCCGATGAGGAGGTTGCCGACGTCCTGCTGCACCAGGAAGTCATCGCCGGCGTCGGCAATGTTTTTAAATCAGAAATCTGCTTCGTGACCGGCATCAACCCGTTTTGCAAGGTCACTGCTCTCACTCAGAATCAGGCGCAGGAATCGATTGCAATTGCGCAAAAACTCGTTGCGGCCAATGTTCTTGAAGACTCAGGCGACTCGATTGTCACCTATGGCGGCCGCAAGCGCCGCACCACGCATGAGTCCGATCCAACTGCGAGTTTGTGGGTCTACGGACGCAATGGAGAGCCATGCCGCCGCTGCGGTGATCGGATTCGCCGGCGCATTCAGGGGCCGGATGCGCGCGTCACCTTCTGGTGCCCGCGCTGCCAGCCCATGCCCGACGGCACGATCGTCGATGGATAGAACTTAGTTGTTGGGCTTGCCCAGCCCAAAAATCTTCTGCAGGAAATTGCGCTTGTCTGGTGGATGGTCGCACGTATCGGTTGGCGCCGCACCGGGCAGGAATGCCGCCTCATAACCCTCAGGGCATGCCTCGTCGCTCAACAAGTTGCTGACCTTGTCGAGCTTCACCACCTCAATACTATCGACAGGCGCGAATTCGTGAGTATCTGAGTACTGCGGCAAGGCGACAGCGCGCTTCATGAACTCCGCCCAGATAGGCGCAGCTGCCAGCGCGCCGGCCAGCTTCACGTCGGTGTAATCGTCATTGCCCACCCACACCATGCAGATCAAATTGCTGGTGAAGCCGCCAAACCACGCATCGTGCGAGGTACCGGTTTTGCCAGCCGCGGGAGCCATGAAACCGCGCCTGCGAACTTCGTAGCCGTAACCGAAATTCATCACGCCTTCCATCAGGTTGGTGGTCAGGTAGGCTACGCGTGGGTCCAGCACCTGCTTTGATGTTGGCGTGAAGTCGGTGATGATGTCGCCCGACGGAGTGCGCACACTGGCAAGCATCCACGGGTCAAGGTGCAGGCCGTTGTTGGCGAAGATGGTGTAAGAGCCGGCCATGTCGAGCGGCGTAGCGTCATAGGAGCCGATCGCCACCGAGGGCGTTCCACGCGCGTTCTTGATGCCGGCGTCGCGACCTAGAGCGGCCACATTGTCAAAGCCCACCTCCGACGCCAATGCAATGGTTGCGTTATTGAGCGAGTGCGCCAGTGCATAAATGGCTGTAACCTGACCGTGGTACTCATCCTTGTAATTACGCGGGGAATACTCTTGATCGCCGACTCCGTAAGTTGTCTGCTCGTCGTTGAGCATGGTCACTGCGGAGAACGGTTTGTCCTGGCCCGGCAGAATGGTGCCTGCAATCGTCGTGTTGTATGCCGCCGCATAGACAAACGGCTTGAAGACCGAGCCGGTGGGTCGCTTGGCCACAGCATGATTCAACTGTGAATTGCCGTAGTTCCGTCCTCCGACAAGGGCCAGTACCTGGCCTGTATGAGGATTCAGCGCGATCAGCGCCACCTGCGGGTAGAGAATGGTTTCGCCCGGCTTGCGATGCGGGTGCAACTTGTCAACCAGCGCGTCCACATTCTTCATGCCCACATCGACGGCTTCCGCGGCTGCACGCTGCAGATCGGGATCGAGAGAAGTGTAGATACGCAGGCCTTCGTGATTGAAGTCGCGATCGCCGAGCTTTTGCAGCAACTGTTCATGCACCAGGTCGACGAAGTAGGGCGCTTCGCTGGCGTCCACGCTGGCTGCGGTCAGATGCAGCGGCTCATCCTTGGCGCGCTCGGCCTGATCCTTGGTGATGGCGCCGGTCTCCACCATGGAGTCCAGCACCAGGTTACGCCGCTCAATGGTGCGGTCCGGATGGCGATAGGGATTGAAGTAGCTGGGCCGCTGAATAATTCCCGCGAGAAATGCACATTCGGCCAGATTGAGCTGGCGCACATCCTTGCCGAAGTAGGCCTCCGACGCCTCGCCGAATCCGTCAACAGAGAAGCTGCCCCGCTGTCCCATTGGAATCTGGTTGGCATACATCTCGAAGATCTGCTTTTTGTTGAAGCGATGTTCGAGTTGGAACGTGATGACGATCTCGATGATCTTGCGCTTGATGCGTTTTTCCGGCGTGAGAAAGAAGCCGCGCGCCAACTGCATCGTCAGTGTCGATCCGCCCTGCTGCTTCTGCCCCGAGGTCACGTCGCGGAATACTGCTTCCATCAGCCGCCAGTAGTTCACGCCATTGTGCTCAAAGAAGCGCCGGTCCTCGATAGCCAGCA
Organism: Acidobacteriaceae bacterium; assembly: GCA_003159975.1. Classification (GTDB taxonomy): domain Bacteria; phylum Acidobacteriota; class Terriglobia; order Terriglobales; family Acidobacteriaceae; genus Telmatobacter. The sequence goes on along the minus strand of PLPU01000246.1, from coordinate 7,306 downwards.
CCGCATTCACCAGGTTCTGGGGAATTTCATCGTAGGTGACCAGCCGCCGCTTGGTGCGATTCGCATCTTCGCTCAGGCCGGTGATCAACAGCGGCTCCAGCTCATAACTGGCCAGCGGCTGCCCATGATCGTCGGTGATCGATTCAACAACGCCCGCACTTACATTGATGGTAGCTCCGTCCTGGGCATGATAGGACTGCGGCCCGGGATGCACCGTGATCGCCTGCCCACCCTGCGAGTAAGTCCCGAGTTGCGATGTCTGCGAAGCGCCATCGGCAGTGTATCCAGCTTCGCGTAATTCATTGGCGATGAGCAGGACCGAGATTTTTTGCCCCGGGCGAACCTCTCGCGGTGCCGCGAAAATCTTGGCGGTATTCACAAAAAGCGGTTGCTTCAGCCGCTCATCCACAATGCTTTGATACTTGATGTAGTAATAGCCGCCGACGCCGAGCACGACCAAAGCGCCGGCTGCGAAGATCCCGAAGACTATGCGCAACGTCATCAATACCCACGGATGCCGTCCCGTAGCTCTCAGAATCCTGATCTTCAACGCCATCGCTGCTCCTTGTTGCTAGCTAATAGCTGCTTTTCACGAGCGATACAATATCTGTCAAGGCAACATCCACACTGGTCGAGGTCGCGCGAGTCACCAGTTCAACCACTCCGCCCGCTGCCTTCTTGCCCACGTTGATGCGGCAGGGAATTCCAACCAGATCGGCATCTTTGAATTTGACTCCGGCGCGCTCGTCCCTGTCATCCAGCAGCACGTCAAGGCCTGCTGCTTCCAACTCCGCTGCGAGCGATTCGCCGGTCGCGGCCAACGCTGCATCCGATGCGTTGGTTACCGTTACCACCACTGTAAACGGCGCAATCGAAGCCGGCAGCCAGAAACCATTCTTGTCATTCGACTGCTCAATCGCCGCTGTCAAAATGCGTTCGATGCCGATGCCGTAGCAGCCCATGATCGGTGTCACTTCCTTGCCGTTTGGATCAAGCACGCGCGCGCCCATTGATTTGGTGTACCTGTCGCCCAGCTTGAAGATGTGGCCAACCTCAACCGCCTTGCCCACCACAAGCGCACCTGTGCATGCGGCTCCATCGGGTCCGNNTATTTGCACCCGCAACCAGATTCTTGCGGCCTTCGAGAGACTTGTCGACAACCACTGTGAGCCCGTCTTCAAGCGGTTTCTCGTTGTGCTTCAAACCCACAGGTCCAAGGAATCCAGCGGGGCCGTTGAAGAACTTCGCCAGTTCCTCAGCCTGCATGGTGCGCAGGTCAGCTGCGCCCACGGCGCCCAGCAGCTTGGTTTCGTTCACCTGGTGGTCGCCGCGCAGGAATGTCGCTACGCCGTGCCACGTGTCCGGCTTACCGCCCACACCGCGCTTCTGCGCCATATAGGCCACGCACTTGATGTCTGAGGCCGGAGAGATTTTGAAGAACTCAGCCACATCGCTGATAGCCGCGCAGCCCGGCGTGTAAACCAATTTGGGCGTGCCATCACCCATCGGCTCCATCTCGTTCACCGGATCGAGACGCGACGTTGCCTTCTCAAGATTCGCTGCGTATCCGCACACCGGACAGCTCGCGATCAGGTCCTCGCCCGCTTCGGTGTAGACCATGAACTCTTGCGACCGTGAGCCACCCATGGCGCCTGAGTCCGCTTCAACAGCAACGAACTTCAGTCCGCAGCGCGTGAAAATCGCGCGATAAGCGGCATCGTGCAGATCATAGCTCTTGTCCAGGCCAGCCTCGTCCAAATCAAAGCTGTAGCTGTCCTTCATGGTGAACTGGCGCACCCGCAGCAGTCCGGCCTTGGGCCGCGGTTCGTCGCGAAACTTGTTCTGAATCTGGTACCAGATTTGCGGCAACTGCTTGTAGCTGCGCAGTTCGCTGCGCGCCATCGAGGTCATGATCTCTTCATGCGTCATGCCCAGGCAGAGGTCGGCGCCCTTGCGGTCCTTGAGCCGGAACATGTTGTCGCCCATGCCCGTCCAGCGTCCGCTCTGCTCCCAAAGTTCGCGCGGATGAATAGCCGGCAGATAAAACTCCTGGCCGATCTTGTCCATCTCCTCGCGCACAATGCCGATGATTTTGTTCAGCGAGCGCTGGCCGAGCGGCAGGTAGTTGTAAATGCCCGCGCCGAGCTGGCGAATGTAGCCGGCGCGGAGCAGGAACTTGTGGCTGGCCACTTCGGCGTCTGCCGGGGCCTCGCGAAGAGTGGGAATGAACAGCTTTGACCAGCGATGCATAGCGATGAGTGATCGTGCTTTCCCGCCGGTTATCCGGCGCAAGAAAATTTACGCAGAGTCCATTCTAAATGGACGGGGATGCATTCTGTTGTATGGCATTTCCGGTCCAATTCCCTGTGCGACACTTTTGATATGGTCCCGCAACATATTCCATGGCTTCCCTGGCGACTCGTGTTGCCAGTTGCTTTCAAGCTTCTGGCGAAGTTTGGGCTCATTCCAGGCGCCGCTGCAGGGTACGGCGTGAGGAAGCTGTACCAGAAGTGGCGGCAGAATCGAGCTTCCGCGGGTTGGCCGTCCACAGAAGCAAGGGTGCAATACGCCACGGTGCATACCGAGGGGCCGCGGCAGTTCTGGGTCGAGATCACCTACACCTATTTTGTGGAGGAGTATCGCTCGGGGATGCACGTCCATCGATTTCGCAAGGAAGACGAGGCTGACGAGTTTGTCAGGCAGATCAAGGACAAGCGGATTCAGGCGCGGTATAACCCAGCAAAGCCGGATGAATCGGCGATCCTTGATCGCGACATCGAGATGGTAGCGCTGCTGGCTCCACAGATTCGCTGATCATCGCAGTTCCCTGTCGCTAGATCAGCTCCAAACCCCAAAGGTCGTGCAGATGCACCACGCCTTCCACCGTGCCTGCGCCATCCACCACAATCAGCGAAGTAATCTTCCGCTCTTCCAGGATCGCCAGCGCCGTCGCCGCCAGTTCATCAGCAGAGATGGTCTTGGGATGCGTATTCATGGCCTCACCCGCGGTGCGGCTCAGCGCAGCGCCGCCTTCGCGCTCCAGCAGTCTGCGCAAATCGCCGTCGCTGATCACGCCGCGCAACAACCCCTCTTCCTGCACGGTCGTAATACCCAGCTTCTTCGACGACATCTCGTAGATCACGTCCGTCATCGCTGTCGATGGCGAAACAGCCGGTACCGCATCGCCGGAATGCATCAGGTCACGCACTTTGGCCAGCCGCTTGCCCAGCTTGCCGCCGGGGTGCAGATCCGCAAAATCCTCCGCGCGAAAGCCCTTGCGCAGGCTCACGGCGATTGCCAGCGCGTCCCCCAGCGCCAGCATCGTCGTGGTCGACGCGGTTGGCGCCAGGTTCATGCCGCAGGCCTCGCGCTTTACGCCGCAGTCGAGAGCGATGTCGCTGGCCTGTGCCAGGGTCGAACCTAAATTGCAGGTGAAGCTGATCAGCGCGTCGCCCTTGCGCTTCAGCGTGGCCAGCAGACGCAGAATCTCCTCCGTCTCGCCGCTGCCCGACAGCGCAATCACCACATCGCCGCGCATCAGCACGCCCAGGTCGCCGTGTACCGCCTCGGCGGGATGCAGAAACAGTGCCGGGCTGCCGGTGGAACTGAGCGTGGCCGCAATCTTCTGCGCAATGATGCCGCTCTTGCCCATGCCGGTCACCACAACTCGGCCGTTCTCATGTCCGCAGCGCATGATCAGCCCCACAGCGCGGGCGAACGGCTCGGCCATCGGCCCGTCCAGGCGCGCGGCCAGGGCTTCCAGCGCCGCCGCCTCGGTGCGAACCAAGTCCGCGGGACCAGGCGCCGCCGGCTCCTGGCAGCCGTCTTCCCTCAAGGTATCTCCAGAATCGCTCATCGGCTTTTGATGGTATCAGTTCCGGCGGCCTTCCTTGCGTGCGATCGGAAACCACTGCTTTCCACGTTCCACACTTGCTACTACAAATCAGCATGTGCCACTACAATTGAATTGAAGAGGTCCCGATCCCCGTGAAACGCAACACCATCGTTCTAAGTGTCGTTCTGTTCATCCTGGCCACCTTTGCCTGGGCCGGGTGGGCCAACTTCGAATACCGCAAACAGGCTGCCGAGCGCCTGCTGGCTTCAGCGGCCAAGGCTGAACTGGTTCCCGATCCGAACGGCGGCGCGCCGCAGTTTATTTCGCCACTCAAGGGCAAGCCGGCGCCCACGTTTACCCTTGAAGACTTGAGCGGTAAAAAGGTCTCGCTCGCCAGCTACAAGGGCAAGGCTGTGCTCATCAATTTCTGGGCCACCTGGTGCGGTCCCTGCAAGATCGAGACGCCCTGGCTGGTCGAGTTGCGCAACCAGTACGCAGCCCAGGGATTTGAGATTCTCGGCGTCTCCACCGACGACCTTGACCGTGACGACGTGAAGCTTTTCGCCAACGAGAAGAAAGACATCGTAAAATCCGCGCAGCAATTGGGCATCGATTACCCGGTGTTGATTGACGGCGCTACGCTGAGCAAGCCCTACGACGGGCTCGACGAAATGCCCACTTCGTACTTTGTCGACCGCAAAGGCACGGTAGTTGCGGTGCAGCTCGGACTCACGTCGAAGGCCGATATCGAAGGAAACATCAAGAAGGCGCTGGGACAATGAGGACAGCTTTTAGCCTCGGTATCGCGGCTGCTGGCAATGAGCGTTTACAAGGGTTAGAACGGTGATTGGAATGAATGTTCGAATTCGGGTTGTGGCAGCGGCTGTGATCGCAATGGCTGGACTGCTCGCGCAAGGCCAGGCCGACTCGACCAGCCGCTCCATCCTGAAAGGTGCGGCGGTCGAATATCTCTATCCCGAGCAGGTCACGGTGCCCGCCGGCAAGCCCAGCGACGTCGCGCTTCACTTCCGCATCGCCCAGGGGCTGCACATCAACTCGCACAAGCCCAAGGACGAGTTCCTCATCCCCACCACGTTCTCCATTCCCGACGGCGCTGGCGTGCACTTGGCGGAAGCGAATTATCCCGCCGGCGTCGACATCACTCTGCCGCTCGACCCCTCGACCAAGCTGAGCGTCTACACCGGCGNNGTGATTGGGAAATAGCTAAGAACAGGAATCGGGGATCGGTAAGGCCTTAGATCTGGGGTACCCGGTTCTGGAGCAATGGCGATCTTTCATTCACACCGGATGAGGAATAGTATTCAGAAAACAGGAGGGCGTGATGGCCACTGAATCCGTTGTTCCCAAGCCGGACGAAAGCGAAGTGGAAGCTCCCAAAGCGGCCTATGTGAAGAAGACGTACTCCGCTGAGTTTCTGGCCGAGCAGGCAGCCATTGAGAAGCGTGTGCGCGAAGAGGGTGCAAAGCGCATCCGCCGCTCGGTTGAAAGAGCCATCGCCATGGGGATCATCGACAAGGACGGCAACCGCCTCAAGAAGGAACTTCCCGCGGACATGCGGCCGGGCGCGGATCGCGACTTCGGGGGATAGTGGATGTCGATCATGTACGTGGTTGCTGGACCTTCCGGCAGTGGAAAGACAAGTGCATTCCCTGGAAGCCAGTTTGGCTGCGATTACTTCAATGCGGACGACTATGCGGCGCAGTTGAACGGCGGTTCTTACATCGGCATTCCCATGTCCATCCGCAGAGAAGTATGGCCGGTCTGCGAAAAGTTCATTCAAGATCACATCGCGGCGGCCAGGGATTTTGCTACCGAAACAACTCTCCGCAGTTCGATCATTTTCGATCAAATGAGGCAAGCCCATGAGGCCGGATTCGATGTGCGATTCCGTTACGTTTCGGTGGATAGCATTGCCATGTCGATTGATCGTGTGGCGAACCGGGCAGACATGGGCGGGCATAGCGGCTCCGAGGATACAGTACGCGACATTCGAACAAAGAGCCTCGGCAACCTTCCCCGCGTGCTGGATGAGTTAGGCAAGACCGTCGATTATCTAAACATCTACGACAATTCCGCCTTCGGAGCGCCGCCGAAGCTGATCGCATCGTTCTTGGGACGCGAAGTTACTTTTCTGGAGAGCGAGCTTCCGGCATGGATGAATGAAGCGCTGGGGCAGACTCCGTACTCGACTGCGAAGCTCCGGGAGTTCTTCGAGCAAGGGAAGGCCTTGCCGGTTGCCGACTGACAGGGATCACTGGTCTCACTTGCGCTTGCAATGAATGCCTGCAATGCCTACAATACTTGCATGCAATATACGATTCGCAATGTGCCGAACTATCTCGATGCCGCTCTCCGGGTTTCGGCGCGGGAGCAGGGCAAGAGCCTGAACGAAGTGGCGATCGAGGCCCTGGCTCGCGGATTCGGCCTGGGCCAGGCCCGAGTCCGCCAGCGCGATCTGAGCGATATTGCCGGAAGCTGGAGAAAAGATCCCGCCTTTGAACGCGCCCTCGCAGCGCAAGACACCGTTGACGAGGAGATGTGGCAGTGACCAAAACGGCGCGGCCCAGCCGAGTGTGGGCCCGTGCGTGGAGCGGGGCCGCCGCATGAGGCTCGCCCTCGACACCAACCGCTACACCGACCTTTGCCGGGGCGAGCCTTCTGTGATTGAAACAGTGGAGCTAGCCAACGAAGTCTGGCTGCCTTTCATCGTCGTGGGAGAACTGCGCGCCGGATTCGCGGTGGGTACCCAGGGNNCACTATGCGGCCGTGTACCGGCAACTCCGCAGGCAAGGAACGCCCATACCCACGAACAACATGTGGATTGCCGCCCTCGTCTTGCAGCATTCGCTGGTATTGTTCGCCCGCGACGCACACTTCGACGCCCTTCCTCAGCTAACCCGTGTGTAGCATCTTCTCGCCGCTGCCGCCTTACGCCCCTGACTTCTTCTCGATCTTCGCCCAGGAGTCTTTCAGCGGCAGCGTCCGATTGAAGACCAATTTGCCGTCTTTGGAGTCCGGGTCGAGGCAGAAATAGCCTACGCGCTCGAACTGGTAGGGGACTCCGACGTTAGCGTCGGCAAGCGATGGCTCAAGGGCGGCGCCGGTCACGATCTCAAGCGAGTTGGGGTTGAGATTGTCGAGTACGTCCTTGCCTTCTTCCACATCGCCGGGGTCGGGCTTGGCGAAGAGCTTGTCGTAAAGCCGAATCTCCGCGCCAATCGCGTGCGCGGCCGACACCCAGTGCATGGTGGACTTGACCTTGCGGCCGTCAGGCGAGTTGCCGCCCCGGCTGGCCGGATCGTAGGTGCAGTGCACCTCAACGATATTGCCGGCCTCGTCTTTCACCACGCTCCGCGCGGTGATGAAGTAGGCGTTCCGCAGGCGCACTTCCTTGCCCGGAGACAAGCGGTAGTACTTGGGCGGAGGAACCTCGCGGAAGTCGTCCTGCTC
>PLPU01000103.1:1427-4664 GCA_003159975.1 Acidobacteriaceae bacterium | reverse complement strand
CGAAGGGAGAGCGGTCGACAAAATGGTGCGCTTTGCCGAGAGATGAACGGGGCCAGATAGTCAGGCTTGGCGGCTCTTTGGGGAGGGAAGGGAAGCAAACAGATCCTGCTGGCGCTCAGGGCCGGAATCTGATGGCCCTGTACGCTGGGCCAGGGTCGGCGCAAAGGCGCGCATCAATTGCATCGTGTGTCGGTGGCTCTCAAAAATGACCAGCAACTCCTGACATTGAGGACAGCCACCCTTGATGGCGCCGACCCCGTCGGCTTCCGGATCAAACATGGGATGACGCGGGCACTTGCCGTGCCATTTCACTCTTTCAATCTTCAGCATTCCAGGCAATCATAACGCTATTTGCATTCAACTCGCGCTCAACCAAGGACGTCTCTTGGCGGAGCCAACGCATTTGTTCAGCCCATTTTCGGCAGTGCCGGCAGCGGCTCACCCTCCAGCCCCTTCCTGACAAGGCTCGCCAAAAAGACCGCAAACGGCGCAATCTCCTCCCGAACGCTAGCGCTTTCGAGGGCGTCCATGTAGGTCTGGCGGCTTTCCACTGGTACAACGGTCCACGGATAACCGCCCGATGCAAGCATCGAATTCAGCAGGAAGCGCCCCATGCGTCCGTTACCGTCCATGTAGGGATGGATATAGACGAAGATGAAATGCCCGAGCACCACCCTCACTGACGGCTCGGTTTCTTCGCGCAGCAAGTCAAACAGCGCGGGCATGGCATCGCGCACCGCCTCGCAGTTGAGAGGAACATGCATGGATCGGCGGATGTAGACCTGGCCGTTGCGGTAGCCCGAGAGGTCGGCCGGTTTCAAGATTCCGGCCGTTACGCTCGGACCGAACATCTCCCGATACCAGATACCGTGATCCTCGTCGGTGACGAGACCGGGATTTTCGTTCCGCAGGATCCTGCCGATACTGCGCTCCACCGCCTGATAGGCCTGCCAATAGCCGCGCGCCGCCATCGCGTTTTTCTGTTCACGATCTTGTTCATTCGTTTCTGGATTCCAGGTGCCGCTTCGAATCCGTTCGATCAGATCGGGCGTGACGCGGTAGCCCTCGATGGACAAGGAGTGATAAGCGTCGGTGACATATGCGTCCGAAACGCTCTTCATGTAGGCGTTGACATCGCCTGGCAGTCCCGGAGCTTCCGGGAAAATCTCGATGATCGACTTGCGCATTTTCTGCCACAACAGCTTTATGCGGTTGACGTAGGGCGATAGTTCGCGGCCAGACAGTGCAAAGGCNNGGCGATATCATTCGCGATGCGGTCGCGCCCGCTGTTGCGAAACACGCCGGCCAGCCGGCCGGCGACTGTGCTCTGTCCGCCTTCCAGCAGCCTTGCGAGAAGGCCGGAGGCGTCACGGATCATAGGCAGCGTCGCGCGCACATCCGTTGCGTTGCGGGCGAAGAATTGGGGCGAGCACGCGATTAGCGCTGATTCGAGCGAGAAGACCCGCATGCCGTCTTTTCCTTGGCGATCGACCGTCACTGGCAATGCGGCGCGAAGGTCGAGCAGCGACGTGCCATGAGGGAATGCCGTGACTTTATTGCGAGCCTTGGGAGATCTGACGACCAGCTGACGGGGAACGGTCCAGTTGCCGCTATGCAGGGACAGAGATTGCTCGGGAGACAGGCACCAGTCGCGGCCAAATCGTTCCTCCAGGTAGACGGCGCAAAAGCGCCAGAATGACGCATACCATGCTGTACTCTCGCCTCGGACTTCGCCGGGACGGCTAGGAATGAACCAGCCTTTTATGATTTCCTCAAGAAAGCCGTTTTTGAGCAGGCGCTCTCGATGAGTACGCGTCAGGTCTTTCGACCGGATCGCAGCGGCACCTGCAGTCGTCTGGAGTTTTCTCAGGGCCTCCAGGGACTGTGCGAGCTTTTCTGCCGGCGTGGTCATGTGCGTCCTCTTATTTGCTGATCGACTTGCGTGGTTCTTAGCTTATTAAGCTGTATCAGTTTTAGCTTATTATGTCGAGATGTATTTAGCTTATTGTGCTGCTGTTAAATTAGCTTTTCCTGTTGCTCCAGCCTTCCTATCCAGCAATAGCTACGACGCCGAGACGCGAGGCATAGCGTTGCCGCCATTGAGGCTCCGGTGGAACAGATCGTTTCTAAACAACTAGTGTGGCGGACAACCATGCCGTCTCCGCCTCGGCCGTGACGTGGCCACCTATGGCACCCCACTTGATCCCGATCACCGTCGCCCTCGCCCCGGCGTGATTGATCGACCCGCCGAGCCGGTACCGTAATCGGGCATGGAGTCTCCGTTTAATTCCAGATAGCGTATCGTCTCCAACAGCGTGTCCGCTAGTCTATTCAAGAAGGGAATGTGCGCGAAACCCGGTGCCCGCGTCCATTGCCCAACATGCACCAAACCGAAAGGCCTGGCCTCGAGACGGAGGGGTGATTTGCGATGGAGCGGCCACAGGCCTTGATTGGCGAGGAGTGGTGTTCCGCCGAACCGGATGAGCCGGCGGTATACGGAAACCAAGGCTTCGCGGAAAGCACAAGAGAGCTCGACTGTAGACTTCTGCCTTCAGAATCTGCCTGCATTTGGTTTTTCAATGACTTACAACACCGCGGGGACTGCCAAAATACGCGGAAGTCGTGCAAGAAAGCAGGAGTTGTGGGTTGGGCTGTGGGTTGGGAAACCGCGTGGTCGCCCTGAACATTGTATTTATGGACTATTGATCTATAATTGCATACATGATCTCCCGCCGTCTCACTCCTCATCTGAATGAACTGCTTCGCCACTCACCGGCGGTGGTCCTGTTGGGGCCGCGTCAGGCCGGAAAGACAACTCTCGCTTTGGAGATTGGGGCGCAGACTGCCTCGATCTACCTGGATCTTGAGGACGAGAACGACCGCGCCAAACTCGCCAATCCCAGCAAGTATCTCGCGGACCACGAAAGCGAATTGGTGATTCTCGATGAAGTTCACCGCTTGCCGGAGCTGTTTCAGCAGTTGCGGGGCATCATCGACCGGGGACGGCGGCACGGAAAAGCCAATGGACGCTTTCTCCTGCTGGGGTCAGCCGCCATGGACCTGCTCAAGCAGTCCGGCGAGAGCCTGGCTGGGCGTATCTCCTATCTCGAACTCGGCCCCTTCGATGCCCTGGAGATCGATCCGGCCTCTCTTGAGACGCTCTGGGTCAGGGGTGGATTTCCGCGCAGCTTTCTGGCGGAATCCGACGATGTCAGTCTTCTCTGGCGGCGCAATTTT
>PLPU01000103.1:822-1339 GCA_003159975.1 Acidobacteriaceae bacterium | reverse complement strand
GGAATGTTGGCAAACGGCTCGTCAAGTCGCCCAAGGTCTACGTGCGCGATAGCGGCATAGCGCATGCGCTGCTCGGCATTCGGGATAAGGAAGCTCTGCTTGGTCATCCAGTCGTTGGTCAAACCTGGGAGAGTTTTGTTATTGAGACTCTGATCACCGCAGCGCCGGACGGAACCGAGGCACACTACTATCGAACTTCCAACGGGACCGAGGTGGACCTTCTTCTCACGCTTCCTGGCGGAGAACTGTGGGCCATCGAAGTCAAACGCACCATGGCTCCGAAGATCGAGCGCGGCTTCCATTCCGCCTGCTCCGATCTCAACCCGCAGAAGCGATTCTACGTGTACCCAGGCACCGAGCGATTTCCGCTCGACGACAGGACGGATGCCATCGGTGTCGTCGAACTCGCCAGGGCATTCCAATCGGTGACGTAGGGACAAGTTCGCAATACAGAGAGAAACGGTCATGAATAGCCCTCGAGCCCTGTAATATGTCGAACTAAAACGAGAGAATCTCT
>PLPU01000103.1:579-792 GCA_003159975.1 Acidobacteriaceae bacterium | reverse complement strand
GGATACTTGTGAGATTTTCGAATGAGGTGCAGAACAGTCAGCATGTCGTCGGCGATCGCTGAATCGACACCCCAGAGATCCCGCGGGTCCCATTTTCCGTTCTCGTCTGCGTTGTGCCATGCCAAGAGAAAATCCGCGACGCGACGCGCCTGGCCACCGGTCTGATTACGTGCGATATCGAGTAGCCGCGCGACTGCGCTGTAGTCGTCCTGG
>PLPU01000103.1:0-531 GCA_003159975.1 Acidobacteriaceae bacterium | reverse complement strand
CAGATCCATTTGCTGCGCGATCTACATCAATTCTGTCGTAAGCCGCAGAAAACAAATCCACAACTCGTCATTACATCCTTTGTTTACGATTTCCGATTTGCAAATTGTAAATTTATTTGACACAATACTGTTGTTCATGCTTGGTCAAGACATAGCGGTGCTGCTTAAGCTCTCCCTCCAGGAGGGACCGCGCGTTTTGTCCAAAAAACTCGCCGACGAGCTATTTCTCTCCACTGCGGAGATTTCAAAGTCCCTGAATCGATGCAAAGACTCGGGCCTTCTCTATTGGTCCGACATGGAAAAGAGGGTCAATCGATCGGCGTTGCTGGAATTCCTCGCTCATGGAATGAGATATGCTTTCCCCCCGGTCAAAGGCGGAATGGTGCGGGGAATTCCAACTGCGACCGCTACGAAGCCATTGAACTCACAATTCCTGGATGATAGGGAACCACCGCCAGTGTGGCCGTATCCGGAAGGTACGGTTCGAGGACTTTCGTTCGCACCTCTTTTCAAATCTGCGCCAAAAGCCGC
>PLPU01000436.1:0-7371 GCA_003159975.1 Acidobacteriaceae bacterium | reverse complement strand
TCAAGCGCCCTGATCGCATGTTCGCGAAAGACGGCAGTCCGCTGGGCATGCGCCAGCTCGGCGTGCAGGAAGTTGACATTGTCTCCATCGTCAAGCCGATCACCAAGTACGCCGTCACGGTCCTTGAACCCGGCGAGATTCGCTACCACCTTGAGAAGGCGGTCTATCTGGCTCTCAATGGCCGCCCCGGCCCGGTGTGGATCGACATCCCGCTCGATGTTCAGGCCTCCCCAATTGAGAATCCCTCCGCCCTGCGCGCATTCGACCCCGCGGAACTCGAAGATTGTCCCACCAATGCAAACCTGGCCGAAGAGGTCACTCGCCTGATCGAGAAGCTGAATCAGTCGGAACGCCCTCTGCTTTTTGCCGGCAATGGCATCCGTTTGGCCCATGCGGAGCAGGAATTCGAGCAGCTACGCACGCTGCTTGGCGTTCCAACGGTAGCCACCTGGTGCGCGGCAGATCTTGTTCCGAGCGACGATCCAACTTACGTAGGCCGCCCAGGATCGGTCGCCGCACGCGGCGCCAACTTCGCGTTGCAGAACTCGGATTATCTGCTCGCCATCGGCGTGCGTCTCGACTTTGCCATTACCGGCTACGCACCGCAGAATCTTGCCCGCGAAGCTCACAAGATCGCAGTCGACATTGATGCCGCCGAGCTGGCCAAGCTGCACCCGTACCTGCAACAGCCCATCTGCGCCGACGCGAAATTATTCCTGCAGGAACTGCTTCGCCAGCAACACAACATTCAGAAGCGCGACCGCTCCCCGTGGCAAGCACGCTGCGTCGACTGGAAGACGCGCTACCCCGTGGTTACCGAAGAACACCGCAAGCCGGAGGGGCTGGTGTCTATCTTCAACCTCGCTGAAGTCATCGGCACTGAAGTCAGCAGGGAAGACCGTCTTGTTGTCGGCAACTCTGGATCAGCAATCGAGATCTATCTGCTCGCGTGCCCCACCCTGCATTCACAGCGCCTTTACCACACTGCCGGTCTGGGCGCCATGGGCTACGCGGTCCCCATGGCTATCGCGGTTGCCACGGCAAATCCCGGNNCTCGCGCTCCCCATCAAGTTTTTTGTGCTCAACAACGACGGATATTCCTCGATTCGAGCCTCGCAGCGGGCATATTTTGGAGAAGCCACGATCGGCGCGGATCGCAACAGCGGCATTACGATTCCCGATCTCAGCAAGGTTGGTGCCGCATTTGGCCTGAGTACGGCCCTGATCGCCAATCAGGAGAATCTCCGCGCCGATGTGCGCCGCGTGCTCAACATGAAGGGTCCAGTCCTGTGCGATGTGAACGTGCTGCCCGACGAGATGCGCGCGCCGCGGCTACAGTCCTATCAGAAGCCCGATGGTTCCTTTGTCTCCAAGCCGCTTGAGGATCTTTTTCCGTTCCTGCCGCGCGAGGAGTTTCTTTCGAACATGATCGTCAAGCCGCTTCCGGAGTAGGCGTGGACATGCCGCAAACCGCAATTGGAATCATGCAGGGACGCCTGAGCCCGCCTGAAGACGGCCGCTTCCAGAGCTTCCCGCGCATTTCATGGCGAGAGGAAATATCCCGTGCCCGTGAAGCCGGCCTCGACTACATCGAATGGATATTCGATGATTACGGTGCTTCCGCCAACCCCATTGCGACCGACGAAGGTATTGCGGAACTGAATACACTCAAGGCTCGGCATGGAATTGCCACGCCCGCCATTTGCGCTGACTGGCTGATGGACTTTCCGCTGATTCGCTGTAATGAAGAAGAGCGTATTAGGCGCGAACACCTCCTGCATGATCTGCTCCGCCGCGCAAAGAGGATAGGCGCGTCACGCGTGGTTCTTCCCTTCGTGGACGACTCGTCGATTCGTACCGAGAATGAAAAGTCCGCAGTAGTTCGAATTCTGGAGAGAGCTCTGCCATTGGCCGAGGAGACTGGCGTTGAGATGCATCTCGAGGCGGACTTCGCGCCAGCCGGATTTGCCCGCTTCCTGGCGCTCATTCCGCACAATATGATCAAGGTAAATTATGATACTGGGAACAGTTCCGGCCTTGGCTATATCGCCCGCGAAGAGTTTGCCGCCTACGGAAATCGTATCGGCAGCATTCATATCAAGGACCGCGAGCGCAAGCCGGACGGCAGTGTAGTTACCAGGCCATTGGGCGAGGGAAGTGCGGACTTTGACGATGTCTTCGCAAGCATCCGCGGCATCCATTACACCGGCGGCTTCACGCTGCAGGTTGCGCGTGGCGAAGACGGCGATGAAGTGAATTGGGTGAAGCGGCAGATAGAGTTTGTCCGCCGCAATTGGATGTAAAACATGGATCTTGAACTGACAGATCGCGTCGCGTTGGTCGCCGGTTCCTCGCGGGGAATCGGCAAAGCCATCGCGTCTGGGCTCCTCCGCGAGGGCTGCCGTGTCTGTATCACGGGCCGCGATTCGGCTGCGCTCGATGCTGCTGCTCAGCAGTTGCGCGTATCGTCAGGCGATCGTGTTCTTGCCATCGCTGGCGACCTGACTGAGAAGTCGGCGATTGACGATGCGCTCGGCGCAGTACAGCAGAAGTGGGGCGCGCCGGACATTCTCGTTGCCAATTTCGGCGCGGGCAGTGGTAAACCGGGATGGCAACTGGACGAAGATGAATGGCAGCGCCTGTTTAATCTGAACTTCTTCGGCAGCGTGCGTCTCGCACAAGCATCAATACCGTTGATGCGGGCGCGCGGTGGTAGCATCCTGTTCATTGCATCCATTGTTGCCGTTGAAGCGACACAGGCTCCGTTGCCGTACAGTGCAGCGAAGGCTGCGCTCGTCAACTACAGCAAGAATCTCTCGCGTATCGTTGCAGCCGATAAGATTCGCGTCAACTGCCTTGCACCCGGCAATGTTTTCTTTCCCGGCGGTACGTGGGAAAGGCACCTCGAAACCCGGCGCGAGCAAGTTGAGCACTACATTGCCACTGCAGTTCCGCAAAAGCGTTTTGGCACGGCGGAAGAGATTGCCGATTTCGCGGCGTACCTGGTCTCTCCGCTCGCAGGGTTTGTCACGGGCGGTTGTTATGTCATGGATGGCGGACAGACGCGGGCCATCTGATAAGAGGATTTTCGTATGACCGACACTGTAACAAGTCGCGCCGCGGCGCTCTTCGATCTGCAAGGCCGTGTTGCGATCATCACCGGCGGCGCGGGAATGCTCGGCTATCAGCATGGCTCGATCCTTGCGGCTGCCGGCGCACACGTTGTGCTGCTCGATCTCGCCGCTGCCAACCCCCAGGCGCGAGCTAAGCAGATTGCCGATCAATGCGGCCCCGAAGCTTTAGGTATAAGCTGCGATATCACCAGCGAGTCATCATTGGAGGGCGCGCGTGAATCCATTCTTGAGAAGTTCGGCCGCATCGATATCCTCATCAATAACGCCGCCAACAACCCCAAGGTGGAAGACGGCAACATGGCCTGGTCGCGCCTTGAGAACTTTCCGCTCGAGGTCTGGGATGCCGACATCCGCGTCGGTCTGACCGGCGCATTTCTGTGCAGTCGCATCTTCGGTGCGGAGATGGCGAAACGCAAATCAGGCGTTATCGTCAACGTGGCCTCGGATCTCGCGGTCATTGCGCCAGACCAGCGTCTCTATCGCGTTGACGGTCTTCCCGAAGACCAGCAACCCGTTAAGCCCGTCACCTATTCCGTAGTGAAGACCGCTCTTCTCGGACTCACGCGCTATCTGGCAACTTATTGGAGCAGCGCAAACATCAGGGTCAACGCTATCTCGCCGGGAGGCGTCTTCAATGGCCAGCCTGAAGTTTTTCTCAGCCGGCTAAGGCAGTTGATCCCGATGGATCGCATGGCGAATCAGGACGAGTACCAGGGAGCGATTCTCTTTCTCTGCTCCGATGCATCGTCCTACATGACCGGCGCCAATCTCGTTGTCGATGGAGGCCGCAGTTGCCTTTGAATTCATCTGAATTGAAGAACGCAAATCTGTTCTCTGTCGCCGGCAAGACGGTTGTTCTTACCGGCGCCTCGGGCTTCCTCGGTCGCACATTCGTTCGCACCCTGCTCGCCAATGGCGCGCGCGTCGTTGCGCTGGGCCGCTCTGAGCGGCTACAGCGTGAGGCGGAAGCATGGGCCGGCGAATTCGGAAACGAAAGCATTGCGGTTCATCGCGTCGACATGTATGACATCGCTGCGCTCAGTCAGGTCCTCGATCGAATTGTGTCTGAAGAGAATTCAATCGACGTCCTGGTCAACAACGCGCACGAACTCGGGGCCGGCACCGGCTTCAATGTTCCCGAAGGCGCTCTCGACACGGCAACCATGGACACATGGATGCGCAATCTTACGGGAGGTGTTTACTGGGCGGCTCTCACCACGCAAAAGATAGGCGCGCGCATGAAGAAGCAGGCCTCCGGAAGCATCATCAACATCTCCACCATGTATGCGCTGGTTGCGCCGAGGCCGCAGCTCTACGAGGGAACAGAATTCGTTAATCCTCCCGGATATTCCGCGTCGAAGGCCGCGCTTCTCAGCTTCACGCGCTACGTTGCGTCGTTTTGGGGAATGCATGGGATTCGCGCCAACGCGATCCTGCCGGGGCCGTTCTCAAACACTGAGGATGTTGGCGGATCCAACGCCGTCCAACCGGACAGCCCATTCTTGCAGCGTCTCAAAGGCTCGACCTGCCTGGGCCGTATCGGCAGGCCGGACGAACTTGCCGGGCCGTTGCTGTTTCTGGCGTCGGATGCGTCCAGCTTCATGACCGGTCAGGCAATCATCATCGATGGCGGATGGACAGCTGTCTAGAATGCGAAATCACAGACCAGGAGTGAAAGCCAATGAAACGAAATGAGCGCTGTCCGCTCTGTGGCTCTGCAACCGATTCCGTTTTACAGCTTAGCTTCAACCTGAAGCTGAATCTTCCTACAACACCCGAGATCAGACATTGCTCTTCCGACAATTTCCTCTTTGTGGCGAGTGGAAGCCAGCCCGACTACGACGAATACTACAAGTCCCTGGCGAACGACACGGTTCATGGGGAACTGTCGGGCGGAAGCCTGCACTCACCAATTTCGATTTTGCAAATGAGCCGTCTGATACCTACGCTCGGCGATTTCTTTAGTCAGTCCAGAAAAGTGCTGGACTTCGGGTGTGGAGAAGCATCCCTGTTGGTTGAACTCGCGAGCGAATTCCCCTCATCGAGTTTTGTCGGATTCGATCCGGGTCCCGCTGCTCAAATCGGCTCAAGCAAAGCAGCAGTGTTGGGTTTGAGAAATCTTCTGATCGCCGGCCTGAAGACAAGCATCGATCACGGCCCATTTGACCTGGTTATTGCATCCCACGTCATGGAGCACTTGCTTGATTTCGAACTGCTTCACCTCCTGAGCGATCTACTAGCCGAGAACGGGCTTCTTTATATTGAAGTTCCCAGCGCGCTCCAGTATGAAGCGCGCAAACGCCAGGAGTTCCTCTATTATTTCGACAGATTGCATGTAAACCACTTCACCCCGCGGTCTTTGGCTCGTCTCGCCGCCGGCCATGGGTTTGGCCATCTCTCGCATTTTGAATACTCGTTTCCCTATCGAGACGGCGGCGAGTATCCCGCGCTCGGCATGTTGTTTCGAAAGGGCCGAGACGCCGTCGAAATCTTCGCGCCAAGCATCCTTGACGCGTCACAGCGTTACATCGCGCAAGAGAGGCTCAGGGCAAAGGCGGTCTCCGCGGAGTTCAATCACTTCGAAGGCGTCCTGGTTTGGGGAGCAGGAGATAACTTCTTCAGGTCATCCGAAAACGGTGGCCCGCTCTCCGGCCTTCCCAACATGATCGTCCTCGACCGTCGCCCTCAAGAGATTCGAGTTGGAGGCCGGAAATACTCAACCGAAAATCCCCAGGACAGCATTCGACGCTACCCGTGGCCGGTGGTGGTTACAGTCTCCGAGGGAAGAAAGTCGATCAGCGACCAAGTCACTCAGATCGATCCGTTACGGCGCATATTCTTCGTGTAGGCATCGGCTTCCACCTTGATCGATAAACTTCGATGAAAGAGGCTCCGCTCAGGCAGATGGGATCTCCGGATGTGGATCCAGATCGTCTTCGATACGCTTCTGCCGGAACGAAATATTCTTGTGCCCCAGAAAGCTGAATACCACCGTGATGACCGTCATGATCGCTGCAGCAACATAGGGAGCCTCGTCGGGATGACGCATGGCGCGCCTCAGAATCGGAACGAGAATCGGCAGCCCAGCCAAACCGATAAGAGCGCTGCTGCCATAGACTCCGAAGCACCGCAGCCATTCCATTAGATAATTGCCGCGGGTGCGAAACACAAACCACTTGTATCCAAGAAATGCCACGCTGATCGCAATAAAATTCGCCAGCACCGCCGCGTACATGTAGCTATAAGAGCCCAACCCCCTGAAGGCCCAGTTCAGCAGCGCAAAAAGTCCATAGCCAAACGCAGTGTTGAATCCACCCACCAGAACGTATCGCACAAATTGCCCGATCGACTTGTGAGTGCGCAGTTTCACAGAGAGCAAAATCCTCTAAAAGTTGATGCGTTCTTTCTCGGTAACCAGTGGGCGATTCTGCACCATGGTGTGGATCGAGCCTACGTACTCTCCAATAATGCCCAGCGCAATCAGTTGCACTGACCCCAGAAAGAACAGCCCCAGCACCAATGGCGCCACGCCCACCGTGAAGCTGTTCCAGAAAACAAGCTTGTATGCAAGGTAAATCACTCCCAGCACAAAGCTGATGGCAGCCGAGACAAAGCCGCACCCGATCACCAGGCGCAATGGCACTTTGGAGAGATTCGTGATCCCCAGCATCGCAAAGTCGTAAAGCCCGTAAAAATTGTTCTTCGTCAGGCCGCGCTCACGGCGCTTCTGGTTATAGAAAACCTTGGCGTAGGGCAGTCCAAGTTCCGCAATCATCCCCCGAAAATAAGGGTAGGGGTCGCGGAAGTGAGCGCGGATGTGTTCCACAACCGCACGGTCGTAGAGCCCGAAGCCCGTGAAATGCTCCAGCACTTCGACATTGGTCAGCCTGGCCACAAGCCGGTAGTAAGCCGTGCGCACCCGGTACATCAGGCCGCTCTCGTCGCTCGAATTCTTGATGGCGGCAACGATGGGAACGCCTTTTTCCCATTCGCGAATCATCTCCACAAACAACTCAGGCGGATCCTGCAGATCGGCCGCAATCGATCCGACTGCGTCTCCCTCCGCCTGCAGGAACGCGTGCATGCCCGAGCGGTCGGGCCCAAAGTTCCGCGCATTCACAATGACCTTCACACTCGGATCTTCTTCAGCCATCGCACGCAGTACTGCAACCGTCCCGTCCTTTGATGCATTGTCGGCAAACAGGTGAATGAAACGATACTCCGGCAACTCCGCCGC
>PLPU01000514.1:0-12986 GCA_003159975.1 Acidobacteriaceae bacterium | reverse complement strand
CGCTCGTACCAGCCTTCTTATTGCATGAATCATCAGCGGTTGCTGTGGCATCTCCTGTTCTAAGGGGTAAGAATGATCTTTTTGACGCGGCGGGCTACTTTTTCCGCATCGCACTACTACTGGAACGAGGCATGGAGCGCGGCGGAGAACGAGCGCGTGTTTGGCCGCTGCGCCAATCGCAACGGCCACGGGCACAACTACACCCTGGAGGTGACGGTGGCCGGGGAGCCCGACGCAGTGACAGGCTTTGTAGTCGATCTGAAGTGGCTGAAGGATGTGATGGAGCAAGAGGTGCTCGCGGCCTACGATCATCGGCATCTGAATCTGGAAGTCGAAGAGTTTGCCGCGGGCAAGCTGATTCCAACCACGGAGAACATTGCGATTGCGGCGTGGAGGCGTTTGGAGCCGGCAGTGGCGGCGGCGGGCGGAGCGAAATTGAGCTGCATCAGGGTGTACGAGACACCGGAGATTTTTGCGGAATACCGGGGCGGGCAATGAATTCAGGTGCGGGGAGCGCGGGGAAGGCTTATTTTGGGCGGCGCGCGGCACTGAGCGCCAGCCACAGGCTGCATAGCGATGCGCTCTCGGCGGAGGAGAACCGGGCGGCGTATGGCAAGTGCAACAACCCGCACGGCCACGGGCATAACTATGTGGTGGAAGTGCTGGTGGGCGGTGAAGTCGATCCGGAGACGGGGATGGTGGTGAATCTGGCCGCGCTGGATGAAGTGTTGCGAAAGAATGTGATTGAGCGGTTTGATCACGCGAACTTGAATCTGGATCCGTGTTTCAAAGATCGTGTGCCGACCACGGAGAATCTGTGTAGCGTAGTTTTCGGATTGCTGAAGGACGCACTGCCGGCGGGTGAACTGGAATATGTGCGGGTGGAAGAGACGGAGAATAACTTCTTTCAGTGTTATGGAGAGTAACTGTTGGTGAGAGCGAAAAACAGAAGCAGGTCCTTCGACTACGTTTGGCGATGAAGCTGCCAAACTCCGCTCAGGATGACAGCCTCTGTTGATGGCTCAGGATGACAGTTATTGGAATTGGAAAAGGATGAATAAGATGGCACAGCCAATTGCAGTGAACAAGCCGGTTCGCGGGGTTCTGGAAATCGACGAAGGGCTGAGCGGGTTCAGCACCGAGGAGATGTATCGCGAGATTCTGAGCCGGTTGGGCGAGGACCCGAGCAGGGACGGCCTGAAGGCAACGCCGGAGCGCGTTGCGAAATCGATGGCCTTCCTGACCAAGGGCTACGACGAGGACCCCAGCAAGATTCTGCGCGGGGCGATGTTCGACGTGGATTACGACGAGATGGTGATCGTCAAGGACATTGAGATGTTCTCGTTGTGCGAGCACCACATGCTGCCTTTCTTCGGCAAGGTGCACGTCGCGTATATCCCCAAGGGCAAGGTCATCGGGCTGAGCAAGATTCCGAGGATTGTTGACGTGTTTGCGCGGCGGCTGCAGGTGCAGGAGCGGCTGACGCGGCAGATTGCCGACACCATTCAAGAGGCGATTGCGCCGCAGGGCGTGGGGGTGGTGATTGAGGCGCAGCACCTGTGCATGATGATGCGGGGGATTGAGAAGCAAAGCTCGTCTACGGTGACCTCGGCGATGGTGGGCTGCTTCCGGCAAAAGGAGACGCGGTCGGAGTTCTTGTCGCTGGTGCGGCAGCATGGATAGGAACGCAGCCGGTGACCCGCATCGACTAGAGTAGTTAGGTGAATGGCCTTTTGGTAATCGACAAGCCGGGCGGGATGACCAGCCACGATGTTGTGGCAAAGCTGCGCAGGATTACCGGCGAGAAGTCGATTGGGCATCTGGGCACACTGGACCCGATGGCGACTGGCGTTTTGCCGTTGCTGCTGGGTAAGTTTACGCGGCTGGCGCAATATTTCTCATCCGCTGAGAAGAGTTATACCGGGGCGATCCGCTTCGGGTTTTCAACTGATACTTATGACGCCGACGGCGAGGCTGCCGGCCCCAATGTTTGGGTGGATGCGAAGCCTGCACTGACTCTCGAGCAGGTGCGCGTGGCCGCGGCGCGGTTCCATGGAGAGATGGATCAGATGCCGCCGAATTTTTCCGCAAAAAAGATTGGCGGCAAGCCGGCTTACAAACTGGCGCGCGAGGGCAAGCCGGTGGAACTGAAGACTGCCCGGGTCAACATCACGCATTTTGAGATAACCGCGCTGATCGGAGCCGAGGCTGAATTCGCCATGAGCATCAGTGCGGGAGGTTATGTGCGATCAGTGGCTCACGAACTGGGTAGCGATCTGGGATGCGGAGCGCATTTGAGCCGGCTGCGTCGAACTCGGGCTGGAGTCTTTACGATCGCCGAGGCACACACGCTTGAAGAGGTGGAGGCGCTGGCCGGAAATGCGGATGCGCTGGAAGCGATGTGCGTGCATCCGCGCTGCCTGTTGCCGGAGATGCCCTCAGTTACAGGCGACGCGGCTGCGCTGGGGCGGCTGCGGAACGGTGCGCAGGCCAATTTGCCGGAGTTTTCGCGGGCTGAGCTCGTGAAGGTGTTTGCCAGCCAACGAGAACTGGTGGGGATTGCAAAGCGCGTGGCGGGGACACTGTTTCAGCCGCTGGTGGTGATGGGGTAAAAGCAGTTTCAGTTTTAAGTTTTAAGTTGTCAGTTTTCAGTTCGTTCTCCGATCAATCAACAAGATGCGTTCACGATTTGATCAATTACAACTTACAACTGACAACTGATCACTGGCTTTTCCGAAGCATTGGCTTGAGTGCCTGCAGCAGCGTGTTCGCGATGATTTCGGAGCCTTTGGCGGTGGGATGGATGCCGTCCTGCTGGATGGTTCCTGGGACGTGGATGAGATCCTTGTAGATCATGGGCACGAAGGCGACGTGGTGTTTGGCGGCCAGGTCGCGAAAGACCTGCTCGAAGGAGTGGATGTAGTCTGCGCCGTAGTTGGGCGGGAGAGTGATGCCAGCGAGCAGGATCTTGATGTGGGCTGCTTCGAGGGCGGTCAGCACCTGGTCGAGGTTGCGGCGGGTCTGGTCAGGCGGCAGGCCGCGCAGGCCGTCGTTGCCGCCGAATTCGACGATGACGATTTCCGGGTGCAGGAGCAGGATGGAACGGATATCGGCGGTCGCGTCCTTGGTGGTGGCGCCGCTGGCGCCCTGGTTGTTTACCCTGTAGTGGTAGCCATGGGCGTCAAGGTCGCGCTGCAGGGCGTCGGGGTAGGATTGGCCGGTCTGCAGGCCATAGCCAGCGGTGATGCTGTCGCCAAAGCAGACCAGAACGGGCCTGTCGGCTGCCCAGGCTGACGCTGTGAGGAACTGGGCGGCGACGGCAAGAATACCGAATGAAACAACGAGCCTGCGGGAAACGTACACACGGATAGTGTAGGCGAAGAGAAGGGGCTGAGGGACTAAGGGACTGAGGGNNGAGGGACTGAGGGCTAAGGGACTGAGGGGCTAAGGGACTAAGTTTGGGAGGCAGAGTGATCGAGGTTCGGGATGCGAAGAAATGGATACAGAATGGCGCGCGGCGCGTAGAGATATTGAAGGGAATCACGCTGACTATTCCGGCTGGTCAGTTTGTGGCCGTCGTGGGCGCGAGCGGGAGCGGGAAGAGTACGCTGCTGGGCTTGTTGGCGGGCCTCGATACGCCGAGCTCCGGCGAGATCTGGCTGGATGGCGTGCCGATTCACAACCTGGTTGAATCGGAACTGGCCGCGGTGCGTGGAAAGAAGATCGGATTTGTGTTTCAGTCGTACCAATTGATCCAGACACTGACGGCTCTTGAAAATGTTCTGCTTCCTTACGAACTGAATGTGGAAGGGAGCGGGTTGAAGCAGGCGCGCCGATTGCTGGACGAGGTGGGCTTGAAGGAGCGCGTGGATCATTATCCGGTGCAGCTTTCGGGTGGTGAGCAGCAGCGAGTGGCGCTGGCGCGTGCGTTTGTGGTGGAACCGCCGATTGTGATGGCGGATGAGCCGACGGGAAATCTCGACTCGACCAATGGAAAGCTGGTGCTGGACCTGCTGCTGGAGCGGAATAAGAGGGCCGGGACGACGCTGGTGCTGGTGACGCACGATCCCGAAGTGGCGAGCAGGGCGGACAGAAAGATAGTGCTGCGCGATGGGCTGATTGTGGAAGACACTTTGCCCTATACGCCTGTTGCGGAGGTGACTGCTTGATCGTCGATAAGCAAGGCCCTCTCTCCGGGGCTAAAGCCCTAGTCAATTCAGCGGCCGTTTCGGCACGACTCAAGCCACCCCAGCGACGAAGACCTGTCGCTGGGGACCCCGGGAAGTCGTGCCCTTTCGCACATCTACGCCTGCCTGGAGTTTTTGAGATGGCTGGGTGCAGCACCAGGGTGAAACATGGCTAAGCGGGCGTTGAGCTGGAAACGGGCGGGAGCGATTGGCTGGCGGGATCTGAAGGCGGCTCCGGGCAAATTCGGATTTGTGGTGCTGTCCGTTGCCGTTGGAGTGGCGGCGCTGGTGGGCGTGCGCGGGTTCAGCGATAGCTTCAAAAATACTTTGAGCACTGAAGCAAGATCGTTGATGGCGGGCGACCTGAGCGCGCGCATTTTTCGCCTTCCCACCGACGACGAAAGGGGCAAGCTCGCGGCGATTGAGAAACAGAACGCGGGGCAAAAGGGAGCGGGGGAGATTCAGTCGACGTGGGTGACGGAGACGATATCGATGGCTTCCGTGCCGCCCGATCCGGTGCCGCTGCTGGTTTCGCTGAAGGCTGTCGATCCGAGCGAGTATCCCTATTATGGAACGGCGGAGTTGGAGCCGGCGATGAGCTTGCAGCGGGCTCTGGAGGGCGACTCGGCAGTGGTGGCGGAGGAATTCCTGATCCGCCTGAATGCGCATGTGGGACAGACGCTGCGGCTGGGCGGCAGAACATTCAAGATTGCGGCAGTTTTGGAGCAGGAGCCGGACCGCATGAGCGCGGGCGCTGGATTTGGGCCGCGAGTGATGATTTCGCAGGCGGCGCTTGACCGGACGGGGCTGATTGCGCCGGGGAGCCGCGCGACCGAGCGGCTGCTGATGAAGCTGCCGGCGCAGGTCGATCCCGTGGCGCTGCGCAAGCAGGTGGAAGAGGCGCTGCCGGATGCGCAGGTGATGGACTTTCGCGAAGGGAATCCGGGGCTGACGCAGGGGCTGGATAATGCGACGGCGATCCTGAGCCTGATCTGCCTGGTAGCGATGGTGCTGGGGGCGATCGGCGTGGCAATGGCCATGCATGCGCATCTGGAACAGCGCATGGATATGCTGGCGATTTTGAAGGCGGTGGGGGCGCGATCGAGTGACTTGCTGCGGATTTTTCTTTTGCAAACGCTGGGGCTCGGACTGGCTGGCGGGCTGTTGGGAGTTGCGGCGGGAGTGGGCGTGATGGCCGCGCTGCCGGCGGTGTTTGGCAAGCTGCTTCCGGTGCATGCGGCGCTTGCGTTTCCATGGAGGTCGATTGCCGCGGGGATTGGGACTGGGCTGCTGACGACGCTACTGTTCTGCTTGCCGCCGCTGCTGGATGTGCGCGCAGTGCGGCCGGTGCTGGTGCTGCGGCGGCTGGTGGAGCAGGGGCCGGAGGGCATTGGCGGCTGGTTTGCACGCTGGTGGGCGCGACGGCTGCAACTGGGGATTTCAGTGATTGTGGTGGCGGCGTTGGGCGGGATTGCCTGGGCGCTGTCGGACTCGGCCAAGGTGGGCATTTGGTTTGCAGTGCTGTTCGCGATTGCGCTGCTGGTTCTGCTGGTAATGGCGGCGGTGGCGCTCAGGACGGTGCGCTTCCTGCTGAATCGCGTGCGGCTGCGGCTGCCTTCGTTTCTGCGGCATGGGCTGGCGAATCTTTATCGGCCGGGCAACCAGTCGGCCGCGGTGCTGGCGGCGCTGGGAACGGGCGTGATGCTGATCCTGGCGGTCTACCTGATGCAGGCGTCGATGTTGCGTGAGATCCGCGAGACTGCCTCGCCGAAGCTGCCCAATATCTTTCTGGTGGATATGACGACGGACGAGATCGCCGGCGTAAAGGATCTCTTTCAGCATCAGGCATGGGGAAACGCGACAGGCGCGAGCCCGGCGCTGGATTTGATGCCAATGGTGACGGTGCGTTTTGTTTCATTGAACGGCAAGACGCTGGAACAACTCAAGGACCAGCATTTTCCGCGGCGCATGTTGGAGAGTGCAAGAGTGAGTTGGGCAGATACGGCTCCGGACGGCGACAAGGTGACGCAGGGTAAGTGGTGGAGCGATGCGGGCGCAGCGGAGATGGCCGTTGGCGAGGGCACGGCGCAACGGCTGCACCTGGGCGTGGGTTCGGCGGTGCAGATGGAAATCGGCGGAGTAGTGCGAACGCTCAAGGTTGCGGCGATCTATCGAGCGGATGGGCAGCACCTGGGGGTGCAGGTTCAGTTTGTGCTGCCTTCAGGAGAGCTCAAAGACGAGCCGGCGACGTGGTTTGGAGGGGCGCACATCGATCCGAAGCAGGTGGCTTCGATGGAGCGTGCGCTGTTCCAGGCTTATCCGACAATCACGGTGATCAACCTTGCCGATGTGCTGGTGCGGATTGAGAGCGTGGTGGATCAGATCACATTTGTGGTGCGGTTTCTGGCGGGGTTCTCGATTTTTGCCGGGCTGATGATTTTGGCTTCGAGTATCGCCAGCACGCGCTTCAGGCGGATGCGGGAAGCGGTGGTTCTGAAGACGCTGGGGGCAACGCGGATGCGGATTGTGCGGACATTCAGCGTGGAGTTCAGCGTGCTGGGCCTGCTGGCAGGATCGGTGGGCGTGGTGTTTGCGAATTTGCTGACGCGCGTGCTGCTGCACAAGCTTGAGGTGCCGTTTCACATTGAATGGACCGCGACGCTGGTTGCGCTGGTGGGGACGGCGGTGCTGGCTACGGCGACGGGGTGGATCGCGAGCTACCGGATACTTGGATTACGGCCGCTGGAAGTGTTGCGTGAGGAGTAGAAAAGCAGGGAACAGGGAATAGGGAACAGGGAATAGGGAATAGAGAATAGGAGAGAGCTAGTGATACATTTCCCATGTTTCCCGGCCCTCTTTCACCATCCCTAGAAATCTCCGCGCCAGCTCACGGATCCGGTTTTCCTGGCGAAGATGCAGAGCCTCGGGCGGAAGGAGCTCCGCACCAATTCCGATCGCAGTCGCACCGACGGCAATAAAATCAAGGGCGGTTAACTGGTTTACGCCGCCGGTGGCGATGAGAGGAATTTGCGGCAGCGGAACCTTGAGCGCACGGATGTATTGAACGCCGCCGATAGGGGCGGTTGGAAATATCTTCACGAAATCCGAACCAGCTTTCCACGCTGCGATGACTTCGGTCGGCGTTAATGCTCCGGGGAACACGACGACGTTCGCTTTTCTTGCATACGCCACCACTTCAGGAACAAATCCGGGGCTGGTCAAAAACCTGGCGCCGGCTTCAATGCATCGCCGCGCCAGGTCTTCGTCCAACACAGTGCCGGCCCCTACGGCCATATCCGGATAGCGATGTGCCACGTCGCTGATGACTTCAAGCGCTCCGGGCACGGTCATGGTGATCTCGATGATCGGAATCCCCGCCGCATACACCGTCTCCGCTGCGAATAGCGCGAGTTCAGGCGCATTCACACGCGCGGAAGGCAGAATGCCAATCTCATGAATGCAGGCATTCACAGCGTGTTTTCTCATTGACTGAACCTCGCGGGGTCTCAAGCGAAGATAGGTTGCAACCTAGACTTCAAAGGACGCCTCCATTTCAGGGAGCTTGTCGTCTTCTCGCGCGAACCACACGTACAAAGTAGGTAGCAGGAAGATGCCAATGACCAGATTGGCCAGAAGGCCGCCGACAATGACGATGGCGAAGGGCCGCTGGGAATCGGAGCCGATGGCGTGTGAAAGAGCGGCAGGCAGCAGCCCCAATGTGGCTACCAGCATGGTCATCATGATGGGACGGAGACGCAATACCGCGCCCTGAACAGCAGCCTCTTCAACTGTGTAGCCGCTGGCGCGCAATTGATTGATGAACTCGATCATGATGACGCCGGCTTGAACGGAAACGCCAAACAGAGCGAGGAATCCGACTGCCGAAGAGACGGAAAAGTTGGTATGGGTGAGGAACAGCGCGAGCGGCCCGCCGATGGAGGCCATGATGACGCTGACGAGAATNNACCACGGCCATGCGTTTGTTGGCGCGCTTCTGGCTCTCGTATTCGCCGGCCCACTCGGTGTGATAGCCGGGGGGGAGCTTTACATTGCGCTCGACCCTGGCAAGAGCCTCTTCGACGGTTGAGCCGAGGTCGCGTCCACGCACTGAGTATTTGATGGCGATGTAGCGCTGTCCCGCCTCGCGATAGATCTCCTCGGCCCCGTCGTCGGTTGATATTTTTGTCAATTGGGCCAGGGAGACGCGTTCCCCCGAGGGCGCGAGCAGGCGTACATTTTCGATTGCCTCCTGCGTATCGCGATACCGCTTTTGATAGCGGAGAGTGACGTCGAAGCGAGCTTCACCCTGCTGCAATTGAGTTACGGCGTTGGCGCCGATGGCGGTTTGCACGGCGTCCTGCACGTCGGCAACATTGATGCCCCAACGCGCTGCCGCAGCCCGGTCGACTGAAAGATTGAGATTAGGTTGGCCGATGATTCGGAAGATGCCTAAGTCCTCGATGCCCTTGACGGTCTGCATCTGAGTCTGAATCTCTTCGGCCTTCTTTTCGAGGGTGCGCAGGTCGTCGCCGTAGAGCTTAACGGCCAGCTCTCCTTTCACCCCTGAGACTGCCTCTTCCATGTTGTCGGAGATGGGTTGGGAGTAGTTCCAAAGAACGCCGGGGAACTTCGAGAGCTCCTTGTCCATGGCGGCGATCAGCTCCTCCTTATTGCGGTGGAAGACGGGACGCCATTCTTCTTTGCGCTTGAGGTCGACGAAGTATTCGGTGTTGAAGAATCCGGCGGTATCGGTGCCGTCGTCGGGTCGTCCGGTCTGGCTGACGACTTGCGTTACCTCAGGGAAGGAGGCCATAACCAGGCGTGCCTTGTTCATGAAGTCGATGCTGGCGGTAGGACCCTCGCTGGGAGGCAGAGTTCCGCGAACCCAGATTGAGCCCTCATCCAGGTGGGGCAGGAACTCCGAGCCGATGGGTCCGCCGAAGGCAAGGTAAATGGCCAGCGCAAACAATACGGTAGCGATGGCGAGCGTGGTGCGGCGGTGCTCAATGGCCGCGCGGACCCCCGCGCGGTAGCGGACCGTCAGCCAATTCATGATTGGGTTTTCCCACTCCTTGGCGCCCTTGCGGAACAAAAGACTAGCCATCACCGGGGTGAGGAGGATAGCGAAGACCAGTGCGCCGATGAGGGCAAAGGTGACGGTCCAGGCCATTGGTTTGAAGAGGCGGCCCTCGACGGCCTGGAGGGTGAAGATTGGGAGGTAGGACGTGATAATGATGCCGCGGGCAAAGAGAACGGGGCGCTGGACCTCGATCGACGCGATGCGGATTTTCTGTAGAGGGGTATGGGTGTTGTCTTTGTTGGCGAGGTGGCGGACCATGTTTTCGATCATGACCACGGAGCCGTCGACCAACATGCCGAAGTCCAACGCGCCAAGAGAAAGTAGATTGGCGGGAATGTGGCTAACGTCGAGGCAGATGGAGGCAAACATGAGAGCGAAGGGAATGGTGAGTGTAACAATGATTGCTCCGCGCACGTTGCCCAGGAAGAGGAAGAGAATGATCGCCACCAGGATCATGCCTTCGGTCAGGTTATGCTCAACGGTTTCCACCGTGTAAGCCACCAGTTTTGAGCGGTCAAGAAATGGCACAATTGCGACGCCCTTGGGCAGGATGTGTTCATTGAGCCTCTTGACTTCCTGGTGGATGCCTTCGAGGACCGGATCGGAATCGGAGCCTTTCTGCAGAAGCACGATTCCTTCGACCGTGTCTGGATTGTCGACGATTGAGCCGTCAGGCCGATGAGTTGCTTTGCCGATTTGGCCGAGGCGGATTTTGGGACCCTGTTCGACAGTGGCGATGTCCTTGATCTTAACTGCCGCGCCGTTGGAGTTCTTGACAACGGTGTTCTCGATGTCCTGCACGTCGGTGAAGAGGCCTACGGACTGCACATTGATCTGTTGTGAGCCCTGCTCGATGAAACTGCCCCCTCCGTTTGTGTTGTTGTTTGCGATCTGGTTTTCGACCTGGCTAATCGAGAGCCCATAGGAGACTAACTTCTCCGGGTCGAGCTTGATCTGGTACTCCTTTGTCGGGCCGCCGAAACTCGATACATCCACCACGCCCTTGACGCCCTTGAAAGACTTTTCGAGGAACCAATCTTCCAGGGCCTTCTTTTCCATCACGTCGTAGGACGGATTTGTGCTTTCCAGGGTGTACCAGTAAATCTGGCCGACGGGGCTCCAGTCGGATCCCATCTGCGGAACGAGATTGGCGGGGAGGCTGACCATGCTCAGCCGCTCGAGTACGTGCTCGCGATTGACGTCGCTGGTGGAGTCGTCATCGAAGACGAGCATCAAGCTGGAAAGGCCGGCCAGTGTGGTGGAGCGGAGATGGGTGAGGTGCGGAATGCCGGCCATCTGGATCTCAACCGGGACGGTGACCTGGCGCTCGATCTCCTCGGCGCTGCGGCCTGGCCATTGGGTGATGACCTGCACGTAGTTGTTGGCAACATCGGGATATGCTTCGATCGGCAGAGACCGGAAGGCTAAAATGCCCCATGCGAACAGGACGACCGCTCCGCTGAGGATGAGCCAGCGGTTCTTGAGCGCGAAATCGACGAGTGCTCGAATCATCTACTGGTTCCCCGCGGTTTCAAGTAAGAGTGCTTTAGCAACCACCTGCTGGCCGGGCTGCATGCCAGAGAGAATCTCCTGGCGATTGCCGTCGAGCATCTTGCCGGCGCGGACCTCGATGCGCTTGAACTNNGGAACGACAGCGCGGGTTTCTTTTTCGAGGCCGGTGAAGGTTGCGGTGCCGAACATGCCCAGCTTGAGGAAGCCGGGGTTGGGAACCTCGATGCGTACCTTGGCAGTACGGAGGGAGGGATCGAGGATAGGGCCGATGTCGCTGATGTGTCCTGTGATGGGGTGATCGGGCCACGCATTGATTTTGATTTTGGCTTCCTGCCCGAGCCGCACCTTGGAAATGTCGTTTTCGTAAACATCGCAAACGATCCAGACAGTGGAGAGGTCGGCGATGGTAAAGGCTGTGGCAGTGCCTGAGAGGTTGACGCCGGCGGCTGCCGCGTTGGTCACGTTTTGCGCAACGATGACTCCGGATATGGGTGCATAGACATTGACCACGCTGCTGGGATGATTTTTGTCCACGCCCAGAGTATTGAGTTGTTCCTCCGTGGCGGTGAGGTCGGCCTTTGCATCCTTCTCAGTGTCTTCGGCCTGTTCCAGCATGGCTTGCGAGATGGCGCCGTGCGTGAACAAGTCCTCGGCGCGCACGAAGGCCTTATTCGCCAACTGCTCGTCATTGGCGGCTTTGAGGTAGGTGTCGAAGGCGTTGGTGATGTCCGGGCTTTGGACTTTCAGAAGAAGCTGGCCCTTCTTTACGTTATCGTCGAGTCGAGTTTTGATATCGACGACGCGGCCATTGGCCATGGAGATGACTGGCACCTCGCGATTGATGTCGGGGAGCACAGATCCGGTTGCGGTTAACTGGGAAGCCGCTTCCATCTTCTCGGCGGCGACAACCGGAAACAGGCCGGGCTTGTCGACGCTGACCAGGCTCATGTCGCCGGTTGGCACCACCTGGGCCGAGGGCGGCGCGCCGTCCGCCGGATTGAATTCCTTTTTGCATGCCGTCAAGGAAACGAGGACGGAAAGGCAAGCGGTAGTTAGGAATATGGATCTCAAATTCATTGGATCACCTCGCGTCCTACAGCAAGATTCAGTTGTCCGGCAGCGGTCAGATAGGAGCCGATCAGTTGGGCATAGGCGAGCTGAACGGTGCGGTAGTCGCTCTGCGCATTGAGAAAGTCCATCAGCGAAGCGCCGCCGTGCTCGTAGGAGTACGTCACGGTATCGCGCACGCGCAGGGCCTGGGCGTTGTATTGCGCCTTGTATGGCTTGAGGAGCGCGATGTTGCTGCGCACAATCTCATAGGCGGAGTCCACGTCGCTGAAGACCTGGGCGCGCGAGGCCTCAGTGAGTTGCTGATTCTTGCCGATATCGATTTGTGTGCGCTTCTTCTCGCCCTGATTCTTGTCGAAGATACGGAGTGGAATGCTAACGCTGAGGCCAAGAGTCTGGATGCCGTTCGGGTTATTGTTCGACGAGTTGTGCGTGTACCATGCGCTGTACGTCGGATCGGTGGATCCGTTGGCCTCGGCCAGCTTGTGATTGGTGTCGGCCTGCTGAAGCGACTGCAAGGCTGCGCGGAGATCGGGCCGCGCATCGAGAGCGGTGTTGCGGAAATCTTCAAGAGGCGCCAGGTCCTCGGAGAAGTCATACGGGCCGTTGACATCGAACTGATCAACGGGGGTGCGATCGTTGAGCAACTGCAGAAGCTGAATCTTGGCGGTACGCAAATTGACGATTGCGTTTTGAATCTCCGACTCGTATTGCACGCGGAGTAATTCAATGCGGTCCAGGTCGATCTGCGCGATGTCTCCGGCCCTGAAGCGGTCGCGGCTGATCTGAATGATTTTGTCGTAATAGTCCAAGTCCTTCCTGGCCAAATCGAGCACGAACTTGGCCTGCAAGGTTTGGACAAACGCAGAGCGCAGGGTAAAGATAAGGGTGCGATCCAGATCCTCGTGTTGCGACTGGGCAATCTGAGTGCCTTCCTGGGCGCTTTTAAGCCGCAGTTCGCGCTTGTGGTCGCGCTCGTGCAGGTAACTGAAGGTGGGCTGTTCGTAGGTGCCTCTGAATGGGGTCCAAGCGCCGTCGTGCGGCACGATCTGCGTACCATCCGCCAACATGGTGAACTGCGGATTCGGGCGAAGGAAGGCGGTGATCTCTTCCGCCTTCATTTCGTCGACGCCGAGGGC
>PLPU01000291.1:0-2598 GCA_003159975.1 Acidobacteriaceae bacterium | reverse complement strand
GGGATGTGGTGCCGGCGTAGGGCAGCACAGCGGCGAGATCATGCACACGGCGGAAAGGTCCTCGTCCTGAGTCTAAAATCCATCCC
The DNA here is from genome assembly GCA_003159975.1 of Acidobacteriaceae bacterium. Lineage (GTDB taxonomy): Bacteria > Acidobacteriota > Terriglobia > Terriglobales > Acidobacteriaceae > Telmatobacter. Next base: position 2,512 of record PLPU01000291.1, on the reverse strand, counting down.
ATAAACCGACCTGTCATCCTGAGCGAACCGGGGTCCCCGGCGACAGGTCTTCGTCGCTGGGGTGGGAATGGGGCCCCAAACGCTTTTCAGTTNNGGGGGTGGTGAGTCGAAGGATCTGCTTCTGTCCTTTCGCGATTTTTACAAGGAACTTCAGAGACAGGACACTAGAGTCGACGCGGCCACAAGGAGGCGGGTGGCGCCGGTCCCGCTGAGATCTCCAGACCATGCCGGGGGTGCCCCGGTCCCTAGCGAGGGACCGGAGGCGCCCTGAACTTGATAATGTATGGTACGAGACCACGGCCACCCGCCCCATTTACTATAGAAGGCCAACTCAGTAAACCGTACAACACCCGTTCTGTATCGGACCATCTTCGGAGTCGCATGGCTAAGAAAAGCAAGACCCCATCTGTCCCGCTTCGAACTCTAACTAACTTCATAGAAGCGTTTGCACAGTACCTGTCAGGCTCTAAATACTTGAAATGCTTTCGCGGCCAGCGTGATGCCTCCTGGCCAATTGTAGCGGGCATATTCCGTCCTGAGTTCAAACAGCTTCTTGAGAATGAGAAAAGAGCGGTTCGGGATCTGATCTCAGTTCATCCTAGCGAGTTTGCATCCGACGAAACCATGTTCGATAAGCTCGTCCGGATGCAGCATTTTGGACTGCCGACTCGATTGCTGGATGTTTCGCGGAATGCGCTGGTCGCGCTATACTTTGCAACCGACCCAGGTCCTCTTGGCAGCCTCCCGAGTGACGGCATGGTCACAGCTTTCGCTATTCCGCCAGAGCGCGAGAAGTACTTTGACAGCGATTCAGTAAGTTGCATTGCCAACCTGGCCAATATGACATCTGAGGAGAAGGGTGAGATTTATCAATTGAAAGAGTTGCTAATAGAGCTACCTGAAGACGAGCAAATCACGAAATTCAATGCTGATGGCGTTATAAAACGACTTCATCAGTTTATTAGGTCAGAAAAATCATATTTTCAGCCAATTATCAAACCAATAGATTTGCTTCAGCCATATTATGTTCATCCCAAAATGAGCAATAGGCGAATCCTGGCGCAAGCCGGCGCCTTCATCCTCTACGGCATAGATCCATTCAAGGAATTATTTTTTCCGTACGAGATTGAAGAAACACCATTCCTTGTTCCTCAGAAAGCGAAGGAACCTATTCGAAAGGCACTCGCAAATCTTGGCATCAATGAAAGCACACTCTTCCCTGAGATCGACAAGGCCGCAGCCCGGATCAAGAATCAGTACAAGAAGAAGTAGGAAATCGGCCGTAATCAGTTTGCGAACGCGCAGAGTCGACATTGAATCCAAGACACTGCGGAGCGGGAGGTTGGATTTTTCAAAATCCCGCGTTGACGCATTTGGCTCTTAGGGTTTCCGCCATTTGTCCCTGCCGCCAACATTGGTGTCACGGACGCGCTCAACGTGAACTGCCGCATCCGGGTTCATCTCACGAGCCCGCTCAATGGCTTCGGCTTGGGTTGGAAGTACTGCACTGGCCCTTTCCGAACCCGGTTTTCTTACCGCATAATCTCCCTGTCCACGCCTTTCGATAAACACTTCATCTTTGGCCATGAAAGTCCCCTTTCCTGAGGGTAGAATACACTGAAGATCATCTGTGGCACCACATTGAGGCGGGTGGCCCCGATCCCGGGATAAATCCAAACGACAAATGAGGGTGCCCCCGGTCGCTCGCACTCGGGACCGGGGATGCCACAGACCTCAACCCGGAATCCTTTGAGACCCGGGAATTACTACCTTCTTCCCTATCATCTGCAATCTGTCATCTGCCTTTCTGCTCCGCAAGCTCAACCAGCATCTTGACAGGCCCCAATTCACCCTTCAGCGCCTTCGCCATCAGTGCCTCGGCGATCTTCCGCGAATTCCAGCCCACATGGCGGTCCGCCAGCTCTTTCAGCCGCCCTGAGTTGTCCTCGCGCGCTGCCCCTGTCTCTGCCAGCCGCAACAGTTCCTTGATCGCCGCCAGTTGCGGGTCGCGACCCGTGCGCGGTTTGCCTGCCGCCGCCCGCCTTTCATTCAACTCCATCCGTCTTTTTTTGAGCGCATTCTCCCGCGCCGCATTCCGCGCCGCCGCCATCGCCCCCCGCGTTCCCCGCTTAGGCGTCAATCCGTAGGTCAGCTCTCAATCCATCGCTTCGGCCGCCCGTTCGAGAGATCCCAGCGTGATCCGCGACTCCCTTTCCGCTTGCTCCAACCGGAAAATCTCTCTCTGTTGCACACCCAGCCGGCGCGCCAACTCTTCCACCGGCGTCCCCACCGCCGTCCGTACCGCCCACAGCCAACTACCTTCCGTGCACCCCGCCTTGTGAGACCCTGCATTGTCCGACCCAGCCAGTCCCGACCCAGTCAGGCCCGACCCCGCTCTCTGCGCCATCCGGAAGGGCAACGTCGCCTCCTCCAGCCTCTCCAGCAGCCGATCCCGAATTCCTTTCGTCAAATGCATTCCCATTCCTCCCCCATCCCGGCACGCAGTCCTTCT